>JANNEF010000259.1:0-18757 GCA_031378375.1 Verrucomicrobiota bacterium
GCCCGGTGCTCGGGCCAAGCGTTGAAGTTCCGTTCGTTGCTCTGCGGACAGGTGCAGTGGCAGTTTGGGGCGAGCCATGTCGAAAGCCTGGCACAACTTCGTCCACTTAGTAAAGTGTTTTGTGAGACACTACACTAGCAGAGACGTCGGATCGCAAGCTGGGTTCACCGACAGTTGTGGCAGTGCCCCATGTGTCTGTTCCCGGGCTGTAGCGCCCGCCGCGGAGGGATCCATCACTGGTCCAGACGATCATTTCCGTGCCGGTCCAGACGGCAGCGTGGCGGTAGCGTGTATCGGAACCTCCACCAGGCCCAAACGAATCTCGGAAAGGCGCGCCATTGGTGGTTGTGGCTGTCCAACCGCCGGTCAGCGGATTGTATCGGCCACCGGTTCTCGTAACGATTAGTGTTGTCGCTCCAGATAGAATTTCACCACCCCAGATGATCATTTCTGTCCCCGTCCAGACTGCCGTGTGGCGCGTGCGCGCATCCGGTGCGTTCACCTGGCTGGTGGCGGACCAAGTGTTATTGATTGGATTGTAGCGCCCGCCAGAATTGGTAAGGGCCAAGAAACTGGTAGGGTTTTCGCCGCCCCAGACGATCATCTCGTTGCCCGTCCAGACCGCTGTGTGATTCAAGCGTAGCGCAGGCCCATTATTGGTGGCGACGTTGGTCCAAGTATCGGTCGTGGGGTTGTAGCGTCCTCCGGCGCTAACCAAGATCGCAGGCACGGCTGACGTCACACCCCAAACAATCATCTCCGTGCCCGACCATACAGCCGAGTGTTTGGGCATTGCGCCCGGCGCGTTATTCATCGTCAGTGGCTGCCAGGTATTGTTGGCGGGATCGTAAAGGCCGCCGCTGTTGGTGATGAGAAGAGCACCGATCTCACCGCCCCAGATGATCATTTTGCTGCCCGTCCACACCGCCGTGTGAAACCGGCGTGCTAAAGGTGCGTTGACCGTGCTGGTGGGCGTCCATGTATTGAGAGTGGGATTATAGCGGCCGCCGGTATTCACAGGGCTACTCATGCTGTTGGTTTCTCCACCCCAGACAATCAGTTCAGTCCCGGTCCAAACCGCCGTGTGATGACGGCGGGCCGCAGGCGGCGAATTCGCCGAGCGCGTGGTCCAGCGTTCGCCGGCCTCGGTCTGGCCCAGTTTGGTGTAGCCGGCGCTCGCAAGGCTGGTGGAATTGGGGTCTTGCGAAAGGATCACTCCGCCGCTGGCCACGCCGCTCTGGCCGCTGGCCTGCAGGTTCGCCAACGCCGCGCCCGGAACCAGTTTGGCGTTGGAAATTGTCCCATCCCCGACGCTGCCGGCCATCATTGCGTAACCAACGGCGGCGATGCGCTGGTCGGGCGAGAGAAGTTGAAAGCCGCTTACGCCGTCACTGAACCACACGCGCAGCCGCACATGGTTGTTCGTGAATACCACGTAGGGAATGACGTTCATGTAAGGCAGCGTGTTGTCGCCCAGCAGCACGGAATAGAGTCCCTTGGAAACCGGCAGGGAAACCGCGTTGTTCGGCTCACTGCCATTCATCCCGCTGCCGTCGTTGCTCCAGAGCGTCGTGTAAACAAAAGCCGGCGGCGGCGGTGCGATGCTGACAACCGGCGCGGCGGAATAACCGCCTCCGGTGGCGTTCACGGTGATGCTGACGACGGCACCGCCCGAAATATTGGCCGTGGCCACCGCGCCAAAGCCGGTCGAATCGGTGATGGTCACCTGTGGCGGTACGGTGTAGCCGGACCCGCCGCTCGTCACGGAGTAATTGACGATGAATCCAAAGGCGACCTGGGTGCTGGCAGTGGCCCGGATGGCCGTGTCTTCCGCCCGGAGCAAGGCGAATTTGAACCGGCCCAGGCCGTCGAAATTGGCGCCGCCGACCGCGACGCGGCCCTGATAGTTGATCAGCTGCGGGACTTGCGCCAGAAGACTCGCCGTCAGGGCAAGCCAAAGCGTCGAAGTGGAAAAAAAGAAGCGGTTGCTCATAAAAAATCCTATGTTGGTGATATTCTTGACCTACTTGATACGCCGTTTGTGGCGGGTCGCAACACAAGTTTTCTGATGACCGTGTGCCCGTCCGCCGGCCTCTTCACTTTCCGGCTTGTAAGTTCCGCCATCGCCTTATCACCCTGTCCTCAGAACAACATCGCAACCACCCCCGCACCCTTATGAGCAAATACTGGATGATCACCAACCGCAACCGCAGCGGCGACGGCCTGGGCCGCGACCGCGCCAAACTCAGTTACTGGCTCAGTGACGCCGGCCCGCTCGACCGGCTCAACCGCTGGCAGCCGGTGGATGCCGCCGGATTCAAAAAGGAAGTCATCGCGGCCGCGAGCCGGTTTCCCGCCATCACCGACCCCGCCGATCACGAGAAGCAGAAGCATGTCACCATCTTCATTCACGGTTACAACAACGACTGGACGTTCGCCGCGCAACGCTACCAGGCGATCGCCGAGAAACTTTACGGCGGCAAGGACGGCCTCGGCGTGTGCATTCTCTTCACCTGGCCCGCCGACGGTTCGCCGCTGCACTACCTGCCCGACCGCGCGGACGCCCGCGAGAGCGCGCTGGACCTCGCGGACGTGCTGTGCGAGTTCTACGACTGGATGCTGGGGAAACAAACGGCGGCGATCAAAGACCCCGCCAACGGCTGCCGCGCCAAGACCTCCATCATCGCGCACAGCATGGGAAATTATCTGCTGCAAAAAACCATGCAACTGGTCTGGACGCGCAAGAACCAGCCGCTGCTCGTCAGCCTCATCAACCAGATGATCCTGGTTGCCGCCGACGTGGATAACGATTTGTTCAAGGCCGGCGAAACCTCGGACAAGGCGGACGGCGACGCCATCGCGAACCTCACCTACCGCATTACCGCGCTCTACACCGGGCGCGATCCGGTGCTCGGCATGTCGGCCGGGTTGAAACATTTCGGCAAGCGCCGGCTGGGCCGCAGCGGGTTGGACCGCTCGGTCGCACGCCCGGACAACGTCTGGGATCTGGATTGCTCGGCGCTCATGCCCAAGGGCCAGCCGAACATTCACGGTGCGTATTTCGATGTGCCGCGGACACTCAACTTGATGCGTCAGATTCTCGTCGGCGTGGACCGGGACGTCATCAAAGCGTAGCCGCGCCTATTTGATCCGCAGCCACACGGTCTTCAAATACGCCGGCTCGGCGCGCGTGATCGGGAAGTCCGGCGGCTGCGGTGCGTAGTGCCGCTGGAGGATTTCGCGGCGCGCGGCGCGAATGGCGGCGGCGATGGTTTCCAGGAATTCCTCCGGCTTCAACCCGGCGGCGTTGGTGGAGGCGAACAACACGCCGCCCGGCTTGAGCAACGGCAGCGCGGTGGCGACCAGTTTGCCGTAGTCTTTCTCCGCCCGGAACGCGCCGTGTTCCTTTGACTGCGAAAACGTCGGTGGGTCGAGCACGATGGCGTCGAAGGCCCGCTGTTTTTTCGCCAGCCGGCGGAGCCAGTCAAACACGTCGCCGAAGATGAATTCGTGCGCGGCGGGGTCGAGGCCGTTCAACAAGAAGTCGCGCTTGCCCCACTCCAGATACTTCTTGGACAAGTCGAGGCTGGTCGTCCGCGCCCCGGCCAGCGCGGCGCAAACGGAGAAGCCGCAGGTGTAGGCGAAGGTGTTGAGCACTTCGCTTCCGGCCGCTACGTCTGCAAACAGGGGGAATTCCGCCGCGACGTGGTTCACCAGAAACCGGCGGCGGTTGTCGCGCTGGTCGAGGAACAGCCCGACCGAGTAACCCTCGTTGAAGCTGAGTTCAAACTTCACGCCGTTTTCCAGCACCGGAAAACGCTCTGGCGCGGCGTGGCCCAGCACGAGTTGAGGACAGGCTTGCGCGGCGCTCGTCTGGCGAACCTGGCGGGTAAGCAGTTTGTGATAAGCCGCGCGGTGCGGGAGCGTTTCCAGAAACTCCCGTTGCGCGGCGGTCAAGGCCCGCTCCGACTGGGACAACAAATAATCTCCCAGCCGATCCACATGCCAGCCGGGCCAGCCATCGCTCGCGCCGTGAATGAGGCGAGAGGCGTTGGTGGTCTGCGGATCGATCAGCGCGGCGCGCAACACCCGGCGCGGGTGTTCGTGAAAATCCACCGGCGTACGGAGGGCTATTTCCTGGTTCGTCGCCGGATGTTTCAGCATCAGGTCGCTCGCGTGCAGGCACACACGCGGCGCGGATGTGCCGCCGTAGAGCGTGTCGCCGAGAATGGGAAAACCGTGTTCCGCCGCGTGGACACGGATTTGGTGCGTGCGGCCGGTGACCGGCTCGGCCTCGACAACGGTTTGCGCGCCCGTTCGATCCACGACCCGGAAGTGCGTCTCGGCGCGGTCGCCGCCGGCATGGAGCGGGCGGCTGAGATATTTCTCACCGGCGCGCACGAGCGCGGAGACGGCGGTGAATTCGTCGCGCGCCACCGCGCGGTCGGTGACGAGCCGGTATTTTTTCCGAACCGAGTGCGTCTCGAATTGCGCGGCGAGCGAGCGGTTGGCCAGCGTCGTTTTGGTGAACAGCAGCACGCCGGAAGTTTCCTTGTCCAGCCGGTGCATGATGGCGAGCGCGGCCCAGCGGGGTTCGCGGTGGCGCAGCCAGTCGTAAATCCCCTCGCCTGCGAACGGGCTGGGCGCGTGCGTGTTCAGGCCCGCCGGTTTGTTGACGACCAACAGGTGCTCGTCCTCGAAGATGACGCAGGGTGGCGTGGGCGAAGTTTGCGGCGGGAGCATCTGGTGTCGGGCGGCGGAACAGCGCTCACCAAAACTGCCACGCGCCCTTCCACACGACCCACAGGCCGAGCAGCAGGTTGGTAACGGAGTGCGCGGTGATGGCGTCGCCGAGGCGCTTTTTCCAGCAAACCAGTCCTTGATAGGCGAAGCCACAGAGGATGCCCGCCAGCCATTCGCGGTGCTCGAAGCCGAAGATGACCGACGTGGCGAGAAACGGCAGCCAGGCGAAACGGCCCAGCGGCACGCTCTGAAAATCCGGTTTGGTGATGTAGCGATAGACGAACGAGCGGAAGAACACTTCCTCCAGCGCCGGCACGACGAGTGCGGAGCCGGCGACGCGCACCGCGATGAAGAACCACGCCAGCGCCGCGCCTTCACCGAACTGCGCGGGCGGGTTCCACGCCGCGCCCGTGAGTTTCATTTTGGGATAAGAACTGGTGAAACCGAGCTTGATCAGAAAATCATCCAGCCCGACCCACAGCACGAAGACGGTGATGCCGACGATGACGCCATCCAGACTCAGCTTCCACCGCATCTCTTCGATGACGGATCGCAGCTCCCAGAGCATCCACGCGCCGAGAAGCGTCTTGGCGAGATAGAGCCAGTAGCGCCCGGCGTCGCCAAACCAGTCCTGGCAAAACGTGAGCGTGATGAAGATCGCGAACGGCGCGACGCGCGCGAGCAGCGGGGAATTTTTGATTTGAGCGGGCAGCAAATTCATTCGGGCGCGTCCCGCGCGCGGCAGGGCGCGGACGGGAGACCGGATGGATTTACCCGCTGGTCAGCGCAAGGTCAACTCGCTGGTCTGGCCGGAGAATTCCATCGTGACGGTGTCCTGGGTGATGGAGAGAACTTTCGCGCCTTGAATTTTGTCGCCGACGTAGAAGGTCTTGGCGTTGATCATGGCGGAGGGATTGGAAGCACGGAAGAAAATGCCCTGGAGCTTGAGATTGGGAAATTCTGCTTTGGCTGGTTCAACCGCAGTGGCCGCAGCCGGTGCGGCGGGCGGCGGGGCGGTTTCGACAGGCGCTGGGGTGGTGGTGACGGCCACCGGTTCGGCGGGTTCGGCCGTGGGCGTAGTGGCCGGGGGGTGTTCGCGCGCGGCCACTGGAGTAGCAACGTGGGTCAACGTTTCATCACGGTTCGTTTGCCACCCATGCCACAAAAACCAGCCGGCGAAACCGAACACCAGAAATAACGCGAGCGGCAGCACCAGCAGCGGCCAGGTAGCCGGCGTCTTGTATTCGACGGGGCGCAGTGGTGGCGGCGCCTCGGTGGGCGGGTGCGGCGGCGGCGTGGACTCGTTGGCGCGCTTGAGCGCATCGTTGATCAGACTCATACGTTTATGTTTCCTTCCAGTTCGTTTATGGCCCGGCTGACCAGGCGGTAATCAATGCGCCCCCGCTGTTGCACGTAGCCGGCGAGCAGGCATTTGTCGCACACCGCGTTGACCAGGCGCGGTATGCCTTTTGAGTAGCAGTAAACCCGCCAAAGCGCCGGCGCGGTGAAATGGGGCGGACTTTTCGCACCGGACACGGTCAGGCGATGCTGAACGTACGAACCGATCTCGCCGCGCCGCAGCGGGCGCAAATGGTAGCGGATGGTGATGCGCTGGCGGAGCTGGCGCAGGTTATGGGCGTTGAGCCGGTCGCGCAACTCGGGCTGGCCGAGCAGCACGATTTGGAGGAGCTTGCGGTCGTTGGTTTCCAGATTGGAGAGCATCCGCACTTGTTCGAGCAGTTCGTCACTGAGGTTTTGGGCTTCGTCAATCAGGAGCACGGCGTCCCGGCCCGCTTCGGCCTCGTCGAGCAGGAACCGGTTGATCTCGGCCAGTACTTCGAGGCGATCCAGACCCTTGACCGTGAGGCCGAACTCCAGCGCGACGGCTTTGAGGAGGTGTTCGGCGTCCATGACGGGGTTCAGGATGAGGGCGGTGGAGAAGTTTTTGCCGAGTTCATCCAGCAGCGCCCGGCAAAGCGTGGTTTTGCCCGCGCCGACCTCGCCGGTGAGCTGGACGAACCCCTTGCGCTCACGAATGCCGTAAAGCAGGTGATTGAAGGCTTCCCGATGCTTCGTGCTGTAAAACAGAAAGCGCGGGTTCGGCGTAATATTGAAGGGCGGTTCCGTCAGCCCGTAATATTCCAGATACACAGAAGCAGACGTAGCAAGCCGTCTGCCGAAGTGGGCGGGTGGGCGTAATGGGTGAAACAAAAGCTGATGTCCGGCCCGAATTGAGGCATCAAGCTCTTTGCCTCACTCAAAAACTTGGCACCCGCCCGCCAACCCCTTACAACACTCCCCCCATGCCGAAGTGGGCCAAAACCATAGTCGCTGTTCTGCTCGCGCCATTCTGCGTCGGAGCGGTCGCGGCGGTCATTCGCCTGCTCGGCGCCACCGGCCGGGCGGAGACGATTTGGGTCGCCATCGCCGGCGGCGCGGCGTGCTGGCTCGCCATCTATCTGTTGCTGCCCAAGCCGATGCGGGTTTACGTCTTCGGCCATGAACTGACACACGTACTATGGACGTGGGTTTTCGGTGGGCGTGTGAAAAAATTCAAAGTCTCGGCGGAGGGCGGGCACGTCATCATCACCAAGAGCAACTTTGTCATTGTACTGGCACCGTATTTTTTTCCGCTCTACGTCGTGCTGGTGGTGATGTGTTTCGTCGTGGGGCATCTCATTTGGGGTTGGAAGGCGTACGCGGTGTGGTTCCACCTGCTGGTGGGCGCCGCGTATGCCTTTCACGTCACCCTCACCGGGCACGCCCTGCAAACGCGCCAGACGGACATTACCAGCCAGGGCTATTTCTTTTCCGCGGTGATCATTTTTCTAGGCAACGTCGGCGTGCTTCTGCTGGGGGTGCCGCTGCTGACCGGCAGCGTCAGTTGGCTCACAGCGCTGGCTTGGTGGATGGAGGAAACGGGTGCGGTGCTCCAACGGCTGTTCCGTTGGTGAACGCCCAAAGTCAACGCGGAGTTTGGTGCGCCCGCCCTTGCGCCGACATTGCTCTTGCAATGCCCCTTCATTCCGCGAAGGATTAAGCCGTTGTTTGTTCTATGGACCTTGGCGACATCCTAAGCCCCGAACTGATCAAGCCCGATTTGCAGGCCGCCAATCGTTGGGAAGCCATTGACGAACTCATCGCTACGCTCGTCGCCGCCGGCAAAATCAAACCCGAACACCGCGAGGCCATCACCGCCGTCGTCAAAAAGCGCGAAACTTCGATGAGCACCGGCATCGGCTTTGGCATTGGCATCCCGCACGCCTCGACCGACCTCATCTACGATGTCGTCGGTGCCTTTGGCCGCTCGAAGAAAGGCGTGAACTTCGACGCGCTCGACAACCAGCCTGTCACGCTCGTCATGCTGTTCCTCGTCCCGCAGGGCCAGTTCCAAAAACATCTTCACACGCTCGCCAAGATTGCCAAGCTCCTGCACAAACGGGAATTTCGTCAGGCTCTTGAAGCCGCGCCCGACGCGCCGGACATGGCCCAGATCATCAAAGCCGAGTCGGCCAGCAAATAGTGGACGCCGCCCGCATCATTCCCCAACTGCAGTCCACTGACCGCTGGCAGGCGATTGATGAACTAATTACCCTGCTTGTTGCCACCGGGCAGATTGATTCCACCCAGCGCCCCGCCATCCAGGACGCCATCAACCAGCGCGAGAACAGCCGCTCGACCGGCATCGGTTCGGGCATCGCCATCCCCCACGCGCGCACGCCCCTGGTCAGCACGCTCGTCTGGGCCTTCGGACGTTCCAAGGACGGCATTGATTTCGCCGCCTACGACAACCAGCCCGCCCGGTTCCTCCTGCTCTTCCTCGTGCCGGACAACGCGTATCAACAGAACCTCCAAACCCTCGCCGGCCTCGCGCGATTCTTTCGCGGCGACCAGGTGCTGCGCGACCTCGCCACCGCGCCCGACGCCGCGGCGATACTTAACATCATTCGCGGCGGGTTGAACTGACCTGGCGCGGTTCGCCTGCCTCTGCCGTGATTCACCTCGCTTTGGAACAATGCCTGCGGCAAGCCGTCGCCGCCGTCCTCCCCGACGCCGACACGGCTGCGCTCCTTGTTCGCCCCTGCCCCGACCCGAAGTTCGGGGACTATCAGAGCAATGCGCTCATGGCCCTCGCCAAGGAACGACGCATGAACCCGCGCCAGCTTGCCACGGACGTGGTGGCCAGACTCGACGTGAGCGAGTGGTGCGACCGGGTGGAAATTGCCGGTGCCGGCTTCCTCAACTTTCGCGTCAAGCCCGCCGCCCTCGCCCAAGCCCTCGCCGGTGCGACCCGCGGGGAACACCTCTTTTTTCAAAAAGCCGTCCAGCCGCGTACCGTCGTCGTGGATTTCAGTTCGCCGAACGTCGCCAAGCCCATGCATGTCGGCCACATTCGCTCGACTGGCATCGGCGACGCGCTCCAGCGCGTGCTGCGCCTGCTGGGTCACCGCGTCATCACTGACAATCACATCGGGGACTGGGGCACCCAGTTTGGCATGTTGATCGTCGGCTGGAAAACCGTGCTCGACCAGCCCGCGCTGGCCAGCGACCCCCTCGGCGAACTGGAACGCCTCTACAAGCTCATCAGCCCGCAATGTGACGAGGCCAGGCCCGAGTTCAACGCCACCGTCCGCGACCGCGCGCGCGCCGAACTCGTCAAGCTCCAGGCTGGCGATCCCGACAACCTCGCCATCTGGCGCGAGATCATCCGCCTCTCGCAGGTCCAGTTCGACACCATCTACGCGCGGCTCGGCGTGCAGTTTGACCAAACTCTCGGCGAAAGTTTTTACAATCCCCACCTCGGCAGCGTCGTCACCAGCCTGGTCGGCTCCGGCATCGCCCGTGCGAGCGAGGGCGCCGTGTGCGTCTTCTCCGATGGCACGCTGCCGCCGAAACAGGATCCCTTCCTCAAGCAGGAGGACGGCGAGTGGCGACCTCACCCCGCGCTCATCCAGAAGAGCGACGGCGCGGCCAACTACACCACCACCGATCTCGCCACCCTTGCCCACCGCCTCGAAACGTGGCGGCCCGACGAGATTGTTTACGTCACCGATGGCCGGCAGCAACTCCACTTCAACCAGCTCTTCGCCATCTTCCGCCGCTGGCATCCGGACGCGAAGGTGAAACTCGCGCACGTCTGGTTTGGCAGCATCCTCGGCGACGACGGCAGGCCGTTCAAGACCCGGAGTGGCGACACGGTGAAGCTTGCCGACCTGCTCGACGAGGCGGAGGAACGCGCCTTCAAGGTCGTCACTGAGAAGAACCCCGAACTGCCGGAGCCGGCGCGGCGTGACATCGCGCGCGTCGTGGGTCTGGGCGCGATCAAGTATGCCGACCTGCTCCCCAATTTGCAGAGCGATTACGTGTTCAGTTGGGACAAGCTGCTCGCCTTGCAAGGCAACACCGCGCCCTATCTCCAATACGCCTACGCGCGCATTCGGAGCATCTTTCGGAAAAGCGACGCTGCCGGGGTTGAAGGCCGAAGGGCGAATGAGGAAATCAGCCTTGGCACGCCCGATGAGATTTCCCTCGCCCGTCATTTGCTCAACTTCGGTCTGGCCCTTGATGCGGTGGCGGACCAATACCGGCCCAATTTCCTCTGCAATTATCTCTACGAACTGGCCGGTCACTTCGCGCGCTTCTACGAGCACTGCCCGGTGCTCAAAGCGGACGTGGCCGAGCGTGCCAGCCGCCTGGCCCTCTGTGAACTGACCGCGCGCGTTTTGAAGCAGGGTCTGGAAGTGCTCGGCATTGACGTGCTCGAACAGATGTAGGCAACCGACAGAAACCGCGTCGTCAATCCGGCTGTGTGTGGATCTTTCTGACTGGCTTACGGGCAGTCTGCAACGTCAGCCCTGACTCGGCTTCCCCGAAGCATCGCCAATCCAGTTCGCTCGTGCTTGGCGGGTGTCCGGCCCGTCATCTCTCCCTGCCAGACTTATTTCGCTCCACCTTCGGAATGCCCGATGCAGTAGAGGTTGCCGCCTGTGCGGATGAAGATGCGCCCGTTCGCGATGGCCGGGGTGGTGTAACAAAACTCCTGCAGGTCGTTCGCCGCCACTGGTTGAAAACCCGCGGACGAGGCGCGGAAAACCGTCGTCACCCCTTTGTCATTCGCGGCATAAATGTTCCCGTCCGCCAGCACCAGCGACGAGCGGAACCTGCCGCCGAGCCGGTGATCCCACACCGCCTTGCCCGTCTTCGGGTTGAAACAATACAGCAGCCCGTCATCCACCACCGTGAACAGATGCCCGTCGGCAAACACCGGCGAGGGCACGTAGCTGACTTCGCGCCCCGTCGTCCACACGACGTGCGTGGCGGTGACATTGCCGGAGCCGTTGGCGCGAACGGCCAGGCGCGTGCGCTTCGGATAACCGCCCGTGGCGAAGACCACGCCGTCGGCATGGCACAGACCCGCGACGCAAACGTCCGTCGGGCCGTCGCACCACCAGAGGGTTTTGCCGGTGGCGGGATCGAAGCTGCGGACTTCATCGCCGCCGCAAGTGATGAGTTGAGCCCGCCCGCCTTCGTTCACGAAGATGGGCGTGATGTGGGAAATCTCCTTCTTCTTCCGCGTGTGACGCCAGCGGATGCGGCCCGTGTTTTTGTCGAACGCGATTACGGCCGAATCATCGTTCTGGCAGAAGTCGTAGATCAGCAGGTCGCCGTGCAGCAGCGGCGTGTAACTGTAACCGTGTTCGCCGGCGAAACTGACCGGCTGTGCCGACCAGAGGCGTTTGCCCGCGAAATCGTAGCAGGCGATGTCAGCGCGCTTGCCGTTTTGAAATGAAGTGTAAACGCGTGTGCCATCGGTGATGGGCGTGGAGGAGGCGGGGCTGTTCTCGCGGTGCATCGCCTCAACGGGCGCGGCGAGCACGGGGCGCTGCCAGAGGATCTTACCGGACTTGGCGTCCAGGCGGATCAGGCGGCGCTCGCCGGTGTCGGGCATCGCGGTGGTGAGGAACACGCTGTCGTTCCAAACCATCGGCGACGAGTGGCCTTCGCCGGGGATGGCGGTTTTCCAGACGACGTTTTGAGTGGTGCTCCAGGTGACGGGAACACTTTTCTCCGCACTGATGCCGTCGCCCTTCGGGCCGCGCCATTGGGGCCAGTTGTCGGCGTGGGCGAATGGGTTCAGCAGCAGGAGGACGAGCGGGGCCAGCGGAAAAAACAGTTTGCTGATCAATCCCGCGTCACAGATCGAAAGGCGGCTATGGGTCATAGGTGAGCGATTCATAGCCGGTGGAAGGGGCGATTGCCAATGGAATTCAGGCGCTCGGGTGGACGCGGAAACGTGGCTATGGTTGGCTCTGCCGCACCGCGTAAAGCTGCGTCATGCTCGCGATGTAGAGAACTCCGTTGGCAGCCGTCACGGTGGCGCTGATGGGGGTGCCGAGCTCGATGGAACTCAGAACGCGCTTTTCACTGCTCGCGGCGAAGATGTGAAACCCGCCGCTGCGCGTGCCGAGAAACACTTTGCCGTCCGCGACCAGTGGCGAGGCCCAGACGTCGCCTTTGATCTCGTGGGTCCAATGGGGCTGGCCGGTTTTGGCATCCAGACAGTGGAACTTGCGCCCGCAGTCGGCGATGAACACCAGGCCGTCATGCACCGCCGCCGTGGACATGACGTGCTTCTCCAGCGGATACGACCACACCTGGCCGGTGCGCGTGATGTCGCCGGTCTTGGTCGCGTCAATGCACTTGAGCCACGCCTCGTTCTTGCCCCAGAAAATGTCGCCGCCGCCCGCCAAATAAATTCGGCCCGCGTCAAAGACCGGCATGCCGTAAATGTTGCTCGGCCCCTCGCGGCGGTTGGTGTTGAAGCGGTGGACGTTCTCCCGGGGCGCGTCGGGATCGAAATCGAACTGCCAGACTTTTTTCAACTTCGCTGGCGGCGCTTCGGCTTTCGGGGAAACGCCCATGTTCACCAGTGGCTCGAACGCATAGACGATTCCGTTGCCGCCGGCGAAGAACACCAGCGGGCGTCCGTTCACCTCGGCGAGCGACGGGGAGGACCAGGTGCAGTGAAAGATGTTCGGGGCCATCCGTTCATCGTCGCGCGCGAGCAGGCGGCCGGTTTGCTTGTCCAACACGATGAGGCTGGGCGCGTCGGGTGTGCGGATCTTGCGGTGGGTGTTGTCCACGCCGGTGCCGGTGTTGAGGTAGAGGTGGTCGCCGTGGATCAGAATCGAACTGTGCGCGGCGTCATGCGACCAGATGCCAGCCTCTGTGGTGAGGTTGAACGCCCAAAGAATGTCCGCGTCCAGCGGGCCGGGGGAGAGCAAGCGGGGCGCTTGCTCGACGGCGGCAGGCGAGGACGCCTGCCACACTACACCGGTGTCGCGCGGCGTCATGTAAGCGCCTTCGTCGCGGAACGGGCCGTCGTTGCCATTGGCCAGGCCGCGCGCGTCCAGACACAGCACCACGCCGCGATTATCCACGATGTAAACGCGGTCGCCTTCGACCGTGGCGGGCGAGGAGATGCCGCACTTGGGCCAGTCGTGATACTGGTCTTCCTCGCGCTTGGGCACGACGAGTTGCCACAGCAGTTTGCCGTCACGTTCGTCGAAGCACATCAACACGCCGCGGTCGCCCTGGTGTTTGGGGTCGCGCGGCTCGCCATTGTTCGTGCCGAGGTAAACGCGTCCGCCGGCGACGACAGGCGTCGAGTGCGTCTCGGTGCCGAGTCGCGCGGCCCACTTGATGTTCCTGCCGGTCTTCGGATCAAATGAATCGGGCAAGCCGCGCTCGGTGGAGACCAAGTTGCGCGTCCACGCTTGTCCCCACTGCGGCTGGTCGGCGGCGTGGACCGTGATGGCAGTGCAGGTGAGCGCGCAACCCACGGCCAGGGCAGGGGCGCATCGTGGAAGTTTCATTCGCATTTTTATCAGGCGGTGTTGCCGCGAAGTCTTACCCGGAGAACCTTGGCGCGTCGCGCTTGGTTTGAAAGGTCAGCGGTCACGCTGAAGAATCGATGGCGAGCACCGGCTCATTTCTGCGTTGGCAGCAGTGTGCGCGGCTGG
The DNA here is from genome assembly GCA_031378375.1 of Verrucomicrobiota bacterium. Taxonomy (GTDB): domain Bacteria; phylum Verrucomicrobiota; class Verrucomicrobiia; order Limisphaerales; family JANNEF01; genus JANNEF01. Next base: position 13,767 of record JANNEF010000259.1, read on the forward strand.
GGTTTGGGACCGGGAGCTTGGCCGGCGAGTTGGACGAGCAACCAGTCGAGGCCGTCGAGGTTGTCCAGCAGGCGGGCTTCGGCGTCGGCGTCGGTGTGGTTGAGAATACCAACAGGGCCGCGCCAGCCGCTGTCGCGGATGGTTTTGAGGAGCGCGAGGTCAAGGTCGCCCTGGCCGAGCGGGAGGATTTTTTGGCCGGAACGGTCGCCGGCCTTCACCATGCCGTTGAGGTTGAGCGCGAGGAGGCGCGGTTTCATCAGCGCGAGCAACGCGGGGAAGCGGTCGAGGTGATCGTGGCCATGATGGAGGTTATAGACGATGCCGACGTTGGTGACGCCGCTTTGTTCGAGCCGGGTGATGATGGCGAGCTGGTTTTCCGGTTCGCCGAACCAGCCGCCGTGATTGTAGAGGGCGACGGTACAGCCGAGGTTCGCTGCTGCTTCGGCAATCGGACGCAGGCGCGCGGCCTCGGCGGCGACGCGGGCGGTTTGTTCATCCGGGGATTTCGTGGGCGCGCCGCCGCCGGTGACCCAGAGTTGAGTCTTGAGTTTATGACGTCGGAGCACATCGAGGATGCCGCGAGCCTCGTCGTTGAGCGTGGTGGGGAACCACCAGGCGGTCAGTTCAATTTTGTGACTGCGAAGCGCCTCCATCTCGGCGTCAAACTGCGGGATGTGTTCCGCGCGGTAATCATAAGCGAAGCGGCGAAAGCCCAACCGCTCCATCATGGCGGCGCGTTCCTCCGGGCCGCGCTTCTTCGCGTCGAACGGAACGATGCACCAGGCGACGAGGTTGGAGCGGGCGAAAAGCCCCGCGCCGGCGCCGGACTCGGCCGCGTGTGCTCCGACGACGAGCGGGGGGGATGAGGCCAGCAACCCGTAGATCGCGAAGGTGACGAGAAGGGTTTTGTTCATGGTGTGAATGTGGCGCGCGCATTCAAGTGGTTGCGGGAGGGAATGCCAAGGAAGTTTTCCCGCGAATGGCATGGTGCGGCGTTTTGGGCTGATTTTCTCGAAAATAATGATTGCTCCGCCCCCCGCCTTTGCTATTTTGTCCGTCCCTTTTCGGCGGGCGAACCGCTGGGAAGGGGTGAACGGCCTTAATTTGCCCGTGCTCGTGTGAGCAGGGGCGGCCACAATGACATCAAACTCAATCCCGTGTTCCGCGGGATGATGCGTCCGGGAATTTCCCCGCGCATCTTCAACCAAAGGAAAATGTGTTAAGTATCGGCGTTAAGGAATTACTCGAAGCCGGCGTCCATTTCGGACACCAGACCAAACGGTGGAATCCGAGGATGAAGCCCTTCATCTTCGATGCCCGCAACGGCATCCACATCATTGACCTCAGCAAGACGCTCACACGCCTGGAAGCGGCGTGCGACTTCCTGACTGCGACCGTCAAGCAGGGCCGCTCGGTGCTGTTTGTGGGCACCAAGAAGCAGGCTCAGGAAGCCGTGCGCGAAGCGGCCAAGACCTGCGGCCAGCATCACGTCACCGAACGCTGGCTCGGCGGCACGCTGACCAATTACCAGACCATCAAACGCTCCATCGCCCGCCTCAAGGAAATTGAAAAGATGGAGGCCGACGGCAGCATCAATCAATACGTCAAGCAGGAGCAATCCGTCATCCGCCGCGAACACGCCCGGCTGATGAAGCATTTTGACGGCATCCGGTTGATGGACAAGTTCCCCGGCGCCATGTTCGTCGTGGACATCAAACGCGAGCACAACGCCGTCGCCGAGGCGCGCCGCCTGAAAATTCCCATCGTCGCCATCGTGGACACCAATTGCGACCCCGAACAGGTGGATTACCCCGTGGCCGGCAACGACGACGCCATCCGCTCCGTGCGGATGATCATGAGCGTCATCGTGCAGACCGTCACGCAAGCCCGTGCCGAGTACGAGGCCAAGTACGCCCGCCGCAAGCAGGAAGCCGAAGCACCGGAAGCCGCGGCCGCTCCTGAAGCGTCCCCGGCGGAACTGGCCGCACTCGTCACGTCCGCCGAAGCCGCGCCGGTCGCCTAGTAATCAAACTCTTTCCGGCGGCGCGCATGGATTGGAAACATCCCGTGCGCCGCCGGTCTTTCTCAATGCTCAACTCATTTTTTATGGCTGAATTTACCGCTGCGGACGTGGGCAAACTCCGCGAAATGACCAATGCCGGCCTGATGGATTGCAAAAAGGCCCTCACCGAAGCCAGCGGCGACTTGAACGCCGCCGTGGACATCCTGCGCAAACGCGGCGCCGTCTCCGCCGCCAAGAAAGCCGGACGCGACGCCAACGAAGGCGTCATCGTCCAGGCCATCCAGGCCGGGGCGCGCGCGGGCATCCTGGTGGAAGTCAATTGCGAGACGGATTTCGTCGCGCGCAACGAGAGCTTCCGCGCCTTTTGCGAGGACATCGCGAAGAAACTGCTGGCGAACCCCGCCGCCGACCTCGAGGCTGACCGTGTCGCCGCCGTGGCGAAGATCGGCGAGAACATCAAGGTTTCCCGCCACCACAAACTCGAAGTCACCGGTCATGGCCTCGTGGCCGCCTACATTCACACCGGCGCCAAAGTCGGCGTGCTGGTGGAAGTCGGCGCGGGCAAGGACACGACCGTGACGGGCGATGACTTCAAGCAGCTCGTGAGGGACATCACGCTGCAAATCGCCGCCGCGCATCCCTTCGCCGTCACCCGTGCGGAAGTGCCCGCCGACCTGCTGGCGAAGGAAAAGGAAATTGCCGCCGAACAGGTGAAGAACAAGCCGCCGCAGGCCATCGCCAAGATCGTCGAGGGCAAGCTGGAGAAGTTCTACCAGGGCTACTGCCTGCTGGATCAGGGCTTCGTGAAAAAGAACTCCGAGATCACCGTCAAGGAACACGTCGCCCAGATGAGCAAGCAGTTGGGCGATGAGATTGTCATCCGCCGTTTCCTGCGCTTCCAGGTCGGCGAGGCGTGCTGATTCCCGCGTTTATTTGAAGCCGGGCAGTCCGCGGAGGAGTGCCCGGCTTTTCCTTTCGGGCTTCGGGGGGCATTTCACCCGGCCGCGCGTAGCGTCCCGCTTCTGCGCTTGCCCTGCTTCCGCCTTCCAGATTACTTTGCGCCCGAAATCACTTTGGTTTGAAATCAAACACTGACAACAACCTGACCGTCACCAGCTAAATACCCAGGCACACTATGGCTCAACCATGCTTCCACCCCAGCGTTGAAGGCGCGCAACACGGCGCGAAAAGCCTCCCCGACTTCCTCGCTTACGCCAAAAAATCCGGCACCGCCGGCACCCAGCCCTCCAACTACATGCTCCAGGGCGCCAAGGGATTTAAGAGCGCGAAGGAAATCAAAGACACCTTCGCCAAAGCCAAAATGAAGCTCGACGGCGTGTCGGGCCATTGTCCCTTCTGGGTTCACACCACCGCGTGGACGGGCAGCCCGTCCATCCGCCCGTTCATCCCCGCCGACGTGGCGAAGAAATCGCCCGAGCAGATCGAGAAATGGGCGGAGGACTATTGCCTGGCGCTGCTGGACCTGTGCGCCGAACTGGGCGTGAAGATTCTCCCGATGTTCTGGGGCGTGGCCTTCGGCTGGGAACTGGCCACCGGCTACCCGTGGGGCTTCTGGAAGGGCGCCGACTACGACTTGATCAAGGAAGGCGAGGAGCGCTTTGTGAAAAAGACGGCGAAGCTTCGCGCGCGCGCCCGGTCGCTTGGCATTTACCTCGCCCACGAAATCCACCCCGGCACCGCCGCCATGTGCGCGGACGATTTCAACCTGCTCGTCAAAATCTGCGACGGCGACAAGACCCTGGCCGTCAACGCCGACCCGTCCCACTGCTGGGAAGGCGAGGATTGGGAGACCCGCTTCCGCAAAGTCGGCAGTCGTGTCTATGCCTGCCATGTGAAGAACTTCGTCATCCGCAAAAGCATTCCGCTGCGATGCATGGCACCGAACTGGCCCGACCGCGCGATGCAATTCACCGACCTGGCCACTGGAGATCTCAACATGGCCCGCTACGCCGAGCTGCTCGTGAACATCGGCTACCCGCAGCGCTACACGCAGGTCATGGGCACGAAGACCGCGCCGCTCATCGTTGAAGCCGAGAGCGCCTACCGCGACCTCGACGCGACCAGCGCCAACGGCATCGCCTACGTGCGAGACAACCTCTGCTTCCCGCTGGCCGCCGGCTCGTTTGAAGACGGCATGGGCGCGTAGGCGCAGCCCGGCGCGCGGCCTTCCAGGCCGCTTACGTGTGGGCAATGCGTGGGCGCAACCATCGCACCGGTGGGTCGTCACACCCGGAAGCGGCCTGGAAGGCCGCGCGCCCACCAAGCCGCCGTGCGCGCGTGAAAAGCATTGCACCGCCCGGTTGCCTGTTCCAAATTAGTGCCACTCGGCGGAGAGATGGCTGAGTGGTTTAAGGCACACGCCTGGAAAGCGTGCGTAGCTAAACCCTACCGGGGGTTCGAATCCCTCTCTCTCCGCCAACTTCTTTTCCAGCCAGCATTCGCCAAGTTCACGCTGTTGAGTTCAGGAATTACTATCGCGCAACCCGGAGGATAAGAGCTTGATGAGGCGGGCCGTTTTGTGGCGCGGCATGAATGCGAATGGCGCGGTTCCTCACCCTGCTGCTCAATAAACTGTGACGAGGACGACGGACGGTTTGACCTCGTCGGCGATTTCGGCCAGCGGACGTGCTTTAGCGGGACGCGGCGATTTCAGCTTGGCCGACACTTCGGGCAGCGTTTCGAGAAAGGCGGTGATGAAGGAGGACTTGAGGGCGTAGTTGACGTTCTGTGGCAGGCTGCCGGTGCGCTTGAGCGTGGCAATGTCGCCCAGCCGCGCGCTGACGAGGCCGATAACGTTGCCGGACGAATCTAGTGTAGTGTCTCTAAAGTGTCTTTCGGAACCGGTTGTTGACGGGCCAGCACCTCCCGGGCGCGGCGAATCTTCTCCAGGATCGTTTTCCCTTCCGCACGCCATTCGTATCGCTGCGGCTTGAGGTTGCGTTCGGCC
>JANNEF010000281.1:0-1895 GCA_031378375.1 Verrucomicrobiota bacterium
GGAAGAGGGTGCAGGCGCCGAAAGACAGGTTGAACGCCACCACCGGCAACAGGCTGCCCCGGGTGTTGTTGAAAATCCAGGTGTAGATGATCGAAGTCGAAAACAGATCCACCGCCAGAAACAGCCAGGCCACAAGCGGCGACCCGGCGGACTTGATGAACACGAGCGGCGACTGGAACAAACACCAGGCCGCGGCCATGCCGAACGCCGCGAGCGCGGCGTTTGTGTTGCGTTGCAGCCGGGGCAGGAGAAAGCCGCGCCACGCCAACTCATCGGCGAAGGCCTTGCTCTTGACGATTTGCAGATAAAGAATCGGCAGCACCTGCGCCCAGGGATTCGTGGCCACGACCTTCCCCGTCTCCGGGTCCATGGCGAGAAAGAGCGGCGGCTTTCCGCCAAAGGCCAGGTGCAACAGCAGCGGCACGACCGGCAACACCATGGCAATGACATACCAATGCAGGCCCGCGCGCCAGCGCACGAATCGACCGAGCAAATGACGCAGGCCATCGACCCCGCCCGCGGCCAGCGTCGCGACCAGCGCCGCCACGAACGGGCCGTAGGCGCCGAGGATCAGCAACCGTTCGGCCGGCAGGGGCAATTCCATTTTGCCGTGCGAGGCCAGCACCAGCGGAATGAGGCACGCCCAGGACAGAACGAGGCCGAGGACGAAAAAAACCACGATGGGATGTCGTTTCATGCGGGCCGTTTATAGGAGGGGCCGGCGGTTTGGAGAACAAAATTCTTTTGCCAGCCGGCGCAGGCTGGCTAGATTCCGCGCATCACGGCAGCAATGCAACGGCGATCACCCGTCCATGAAAAACATTTTGTACTTCGATCTCGAAACCCAGAAGTCCGCCGACGAAGTGGGCGGGTGGGGCAAGATTCGCGAGATGCGCATGAGCGTCGGCGTCACCTACAGCACCGCGCGCGGCGCCTACAAAATCTACGGCGAGAAACAGGTGGACGACCTGTTGACCGACCTGCAACGGGCCGACCTCGTGGTGGGGTTCAACAACCTGCGTTTTGACTACGAGGTGCTCAACTACTACACCGTGTTCGATCTCACCCAGGTGCCCACGCTGGACATGCTGGTGGAATTGCAAAAGAAGCTCCAGCACCGCCTCTCCCTGGACTCCGTGGCCAACGCCACCCTCGGCGTGGAAAAGACCGCGGAGGGTTTGCAGGCGATCCAGTGGTTTCGCGAGGGCCGGCTGCTGGACATCGCGGAGTACTGCTGTTACGACGTGAAGATCACCCGCCTGGTGCATGAGTTTGGCGCGCGCCACCGGCAGCTTCACTACAAGGATCGATTCGGCAAGAAACTCACCGTGCCCGTAGGCTGGGACGTGTGAGGTAGAAGATGGTGCCCGCGACAGGACTTGAACCTGTACGATGTTACTCACTAGAACCTGAATCTAGCGCGTCTGCCAATTCCGCCACGCGGGCTGTTTGCACCGGACGCCACCACAGAGCCAAGCTCGCGGACGCCGGTTGACCTGTCTAAATACGCGGCGCAGCGGCGCGGGGCAAGGAAAACCTTGCCTGCACGGACGCGCTGGGCATTGCGGGCGTAGCCGGATCGACGGGAGGACGGTGATTCCGGGCGACCCGCGGACCGCGACTCGATTCTCCGGGAAAGATGAGGAAACGCTTGTTCGCGCTCCGGGCACAGGTGTTCAATGGCGACGATGAAAGCCATCCAACTGACCGCCCACGGCACCCCCGGAACATTTGAACTTCGAGAACTGCCCGATCCCCAACCCGCGCCCGGCGAAGTCGTCGTGCAAGTCCAGGCGTGCGGGCTGAACCATCTCGACCTCTGGCTGGAGGAGGGCGCTCTGCCCATGCCGCTGCAACTCCCGCGCACGCCTGGCTGCGAGATCGCGGGTCGTGTC
>JANNEF010000287.1:0-11531 GCA_031378375.1 Verrucomicrobiota bacterium
GCCTGGCTGGCCGAACGCAACCGCCAACCGCAGCGCTACGTCTGGCGTGCCGAAGGTGCCGCCATCCTGGAAAAAATCACCCGCGCACGCGCTAAACTCGAAGAAATAATGGCAGACACTTCAAGGACAGCAGACTAGCGGTCGCCTGAAGGATAATAAGGCTTGCCAACCGCTGGTGAAGGGACAGAGTCTTCGCTAATTAATTCGACGCGAGCGCAGAGCGTCAAAACGTAAATTTTTATCCGTTTCCATCAGTTTGCATTGTAACGAAATTTCATTGCCGGACGCCGGCCAGGTTCAAGTGTCGGCTCCGGGCCCTTCCGCCTTGGACGGTCAGGAGTTAATCCTGGCGACCAAACGGTTTGCGGAAGATAGTCCGCGCCGCAGTTGGTGGTGCATCCTCTCGACCCTTGGCCTGCTGCTGGCCGCGCAGGCGGGCACGCTCTGGAATGGACATCTGGCGGCGCAGGCCGCATGCAGCGTCCTGGCCGGACTGTTGATCCTGCGGCTGTTTGTGATTTACCACGACCAGCAACACCACGCCATCCTGCCCCGGTCCGGAGTGGCGGAGGGTTTGATGCGGCTCATTGGCATCCTGGCGCTGAGTCCGAGCAGCGTGTGGCGGAGTTCGCACAATCATCATCACAACCACAATTCCAAGCTCCGGGGTTCGCACATCGGCTCGTATCCGATCATGACGAAGGAGCAGTACCTGAAGACGCCGCCGGACAAGCGCCGCGCCTACCTGTTCGTGCGTCATCCGCTCACGATCCTGTTCGGCTACGTGTTCATGTTTCTCTACTCGATGTGTCTCAATCCGTTTCGCAATCATCCGCGGAAACACTTCGACTGCTTTGTCGCGTTCGCCGTGCATTTCGCCGTCGGCGCGGGGTTGCTCTACTTTGGCGGCTGGCCGGCGTGGTTGTTGACGCAGGTCGTCCCACACCTGATCGCCAGCGCCATCGGGTCGTATCTGTTCTACGCGCAGCACAATTTCCCGGGCGTGTCGTTCACGGACAACGAGGGCTGGACGTATGAGAAGGCCGCGCTGGAATCGTCCAGTTACATGGTCACGGGCCGGATCATGGGTTGGTTCACGGCGAACATCGGCTATCACCACATTCATCACTTGAACTCCCGCATCCCCTTCTACCGCCTGCCCGAGGTGATGCGGGCGATGCCTGAACTGCAGTCGCCCAAGACGACGTCGCTGCACCCGGTGGAGGTGTTCCGGTGCTTGCGGCTCAAGGTGTGGGACGTCGCGGCGCAGCGCATGGTCGGCGTCCGCAACTTGTAGGCGCTCAATCCGCCGCATCTTCACCCGCGTCCGGATTGTTGGCAGGTTTGTCGGCGCGCCATTTGCCCAGCTTCCAGCGGTTGTGAACCCAGAACCAGTTCGCCGGGTCGTGGCGGATGATCGCCTCGAAGGCGCGATTCACATCGGCGGCGATTTCCACCGTCGGCCGCGGCTGGCCATTCGCGTGGGTGGGGATTTCCTTCCCCAGTTCAATCCGCCACCGGCCCAACCGCACCCGGTAGCAGGCGGCGGTGATGAGCGGACAGCCGTAGCGCAGCGCGAAGACCCCCGGCGCGAGGCTCGTCGAGCAGTCGCGGCCGAAGAGCGGCAGGCGCGTGCCGCGGTTGCCGGCGTGCTGGTCGGCGTGCAGGCCAAGGAACATACCGGGCCGTTGCATCGCGGCCTTGAGCGCGGCGGCATCCGTGCGGCGCTCGAAATAGAGGCAGCCGGATTTCTCGCGCAAGGACTGGAGCACGCGGGACAGGCCAGGCTGGGGCAGGCCGCGAAAGGTTGTGGTCGTCTGGTAGCCAGGCAGGAACAGCCCGGCGCGGGCGAGCATTTCAAAATTTCCAAAATGGCCGATGGCGACGACCATGCTGGGCGGCGGCCCGCCGTCCGCCGCGCGCAGGAACCGTTCCGCGCCGTCCAGTTCCAGCACCGCGCGCACGCCGTCGTCGTCCATGCCCGCGGTCTTGATGGCGCAGGCGAAGCCTTCGCCGATGCGGCGGAAGTTCTCGCGGGCCAGCGCGGTGATTTCCGCGCCGGATTTTTCAGGGAAACACGCCGCGAGATTGCTCTTGGCGAGATTGCGATGCCGCGCGTCCGCGAGGTAGGCCAGCGCGCCCAGCGCCCGGCCCAGGCGCGCTATCATACCGAGTGGCAGCGATTGAATGGCACCGATGCCCATGCGGGCGAACAGGGAGAGGAGCGTGTCCATCAGGGCGAATTCCAAGGTTGGGCGCGACGAATGCCGCGAGGCCGAGAATGCCTTCGCCAGGCACGGCCTGGCATTCTTGGCGGCGATTCCATTCAGGCGTTTGAGTTGCCGGGGCGCATTCCTGCGGAGCTTAGAAAGGCGGCCCCACCCTGACAAGCGGGAACGAAGCGGACTGCCGACGGACGCCCGGGCATCCGCAAGGCGCACGGTCGCGTTGACTGAAGTGCGAAGCCTGGTGCATCGGTATTCGGCCGGTAGGAAACAACATTTGTCGCCAGTGGAGTGAACAGACTCGAATTCGCCGCTGACGAATCGTGTCCAATCGCGCAGAGTTTCCCAAAATGACGATTGGCCAACATAGATTTGCTCCCATCCGGGTCTGGTGCGGCGTCGCGATGCTGACGCTGTTCTTCGTCCTCGCACTGAAGGCACAACCTCTGCCGCCCGACCATGAGGAGCGCATGACCAAGGGCTTGGAGATGTTCCGCACTGACGTGGCGGCCATCCTCAAGGAGCACTGCGTGAAATGTCACGGTGGCGAGAAGACGAAGGGGGATTTTGATCTGGTCACGCGCGAGGGCCTGCTGCTCGGTGGTGCGGAAGGGCCGGCGGTAAAGCCGTTCTCGGCGGCCGAAAGTCCGTTGCTCAAAATGATCCGGCACGAGGCCGACCCGCACATGCCTTCGAAGCAACCGAAGCTCCCGGACGACGTCATTACCAAAGTGGCTACTTGGATTGATCACGGCGCGCCTTACGAAGCACCTCTCATCGCGGGCAAAACCGGGGCGCGTGACAAATCAGTGGTCAGCGATGAAGACCGCAAGTGGTGGGCCTTTCAGCCGCTGAAGAAAGGCCCACCGTCGGCGCGCGGGAATCCGGTGGATGGTTTCCTCGCGGCCAAAGGGGCGGAGAAAAAGTTAAAGCTCGCCCCGGCGGCAGACCCGCGCACGCTCATCCGCCGCGCCACGCTCGATCTGACCGGCTTGCCACCGACACCCGGGGAGGTGGATGCCTTCCTCGCCGACAAATCGGCCGAGGCCTGGGAGAAGGTCATCAACCGACTGCTCGACTCGCCGCGCTATGGCGAACGCTGGGCGCGGCACTGGCTGGACGTGGCACGCTTCGCCGAGAGCAGCGGCTTCGAGCACGATTACGACCGGCCCAACGCCTATCACTACCGCGACTTTGTCATCAAGGCCCTGAACTCTGACCTGCCGTTCGATCAGTTCGCGCGCTGGCAAATCGCAGGCGACGAGATCGATCCGGACAATCCGCTCGCCATGATGGCCACGGGGTTTCTCGGTGCCGGCGTGTTCCCCACGCAGATCACTGCCAATGAAGTCGAGCGCACCCGCTACGATGCGCTTGATGACATGCTGGCGACCACGGGCAGCGCCTTCCTGGGTCTGAGCATTGGCTGCGCGCGCTGCCACGATCACAAATTCGACCCCATCCCCACCAAGGATTACTACCAGATGCTCTCGACGTTCACGACGACGGTACGGAGCGAGGTGGAACTCACCCTTGATCCAGAAAAAGCGAAGCGTGACCAAGCCGAGCAGGAGATGAAGGCGAAGGAACTGACGGCCATGTTGACTGCTTATGAAAACGACGAGTTGAAGCCACGTCTGAAAAAGTGGCTCACCTCGGAAGAAGCCACGTTGCCTCGCTCGACCTGGCAGTTGCTGGAAATCACGAACATCATCTCCCAGGGCGGCACCACTTTCAAAAACCTCGGCGATGGCTCATGGCTCGCGAGCGGCAAGAATCCGGCCGAGGACACTTACACGCTCAGCACCACCACCACCGCCCGACGCATTACGGGCTTAAAGCTCGAAGCGCTCGCCCATGAATCGCTGACCGCCAAGGGGCCGGGCCGCGCGGGCAATGGCAACTTTGCGCTCAGCAAGATCACCGTTTCGGCCACGCCCTTCGGCGGCGGTGCCACGCGCGAAGTAAAGCTCGCCAAGGCCGAGGCCACGCATGAGCAGAACAAGACGGGCCTTTCTGTCGCCTCGTCGCTCGATGAGGATCCGAAGACGGGCTGGGCCGTGGACTCGGGCGGCATCGGCAAGGATCAGGCGGCGGCATTCACGTTCGCCGAACCACTCGACGCGGAAGGCGGGGCAACGCTCACAGTAAGATTGGAATTCCAGGTCAACACCGCCCATTGCATCGCCCGCCCCCGGTTGAGCCTTTGCACCGACGCCGCACCAAAAATAAAGGACGACACGCTTCCCGTGACCGTCGCGGCACTGGAAGAAAAAGTGCGCACGCACGCCACCTTGAGCGCCGCAGAAAGCACCACGCTCTTCGACTGGTGGAAGCAGCGCGACACGGGCTGGCGCGAGCGGAACGACCGTCTGACTGCGCACGCGAAGAAGGTGCCCAAAAACACCACCACCGTCATGATTTGCGGGGAGGGCCACAAGCCCATCGTCATGCACTCGCAGGGCGCGCCGTTCCTGAAAGAAACCCACCTCCTGCGTCGCGGGGATCCGAATCAAAAGCAAGCCGTCGTCACGCAAGGTTTCCTGCAAGTGCTCAGCCGCGATTCCGATCCAGCCCGCTGGAAGTGGGAACCGCCCGCCGAGGCCAAATTCTCCGGGCGCCGCCGCACCTTCGCCAACTGGCTCACCGACCCCGAACGCGGCGGGGGCACACTCATGGCCCGCGTCACGGTGAATCGTCTTTGGCAGCATCACTTCGGGCGCGGACTGGTGGCGACACCGAATGACTTCGGCCGCACCGGCGCTTTGCCGTCGCATCCGGAACTGCTCGATTACCTCGCGGGCGAGCTCATGAACAACGGCTGGAAGCTCAAACCGATTCATCGCCTGCTGATGACCAGCGCCGCGTATCGCCAGAGCAGCATGGCTGACAACGCCAAGGTCGCCGCCGATCCGGACAACGCGTTCTTCCTCCGCCGAACGCCGCAACGGCTCGAAGGAGAAGCCGTGCGCGACAGCATTCTTGCCGTGTCCGGCCTGCTGGATCCGACGATGTATGGCCGGGGCACGCTGGACGAGAACAGCCGGCGCCGCAGTGTTTACTTCACGGTCAAGCGCAGCCAGCTCGTCAACTCCATGCTGGTCTTCGACGCCCCCGAGCCGCTGACCAGCCAGGGCAATCGCCCCACCACCACCGTCGCGCCCCAGGCCTTGCTGCTCATGAACAGCCCGCAGGTCCGCACCTGGGCGGCCGCCTTCGCGCGACGCATCGAGAAGGAGTCCAAGGTGGAGAATCCCGACGACCTGGCCCCGATCATCCAACGCGCCTACGCCCTGGCCCTGGCTCGTGAGCCGCGTCCCAGAGAACTAACCGCCGCCACGAATTTCATTCGCCACGGACTGGCCGAGGGAAGGGACAAAGCCTTGACGGAGTTCTGCCAGACGCTGCTGGCGCTGAACGAATTTGCGTATGAGAACTGAAAAGAAACCACCGTTGAGGCAGGGCCCGTCAGGTGTTACGCTTACGCCGATGATAACGACACTGGATGCAATTCACCGCGATCCTAAGATTTTGGACCGGGCCATCGAACGTCGGGAATCGCTGGACATTATCGAGGGCGGCGTCGTGGCCGCCACCTTGATTCCGAGTCCAACGAAGTCATTGCGAGAGGCTCGCTCCATTATGAGCGAGCGCTTTGCCTCGCCGGACTGGTCGTTCAGCGTTGGAACACCCCTCAACCGCGACGAGCGGAATTCCCGTGGCTGATTGCTTCATCGACACCAATGTCCTGCTCTACGCCGTGAGCACGAATCCGCAGGAGGCAGGCAAGACGGCGATGGCCCGCAGCTTGATTCAAACCGCAGATTGGGCGTGGTCGGCCCAAGTCGCGGCGGAATTCATCCGCGCCAGCACGTCTTCAAAACAGTCCCCGCCGCTCTCAAGAGCCCAGGCGCGACGTTGGGTTGAAACGTGGATGGCTTTTCCGATGACTTCGATTGATGGGAACTTGGTGTTGTCCGCTGTTGAAATCGGGGAGCGGTTTCAGATCTCCCACTTCGACGCGCAAATCATCGCGGCGGCGGGCAAACTTGGCTGTGCGACCGTATTCTCCGAGGACCTCAGCCACAGGCAAGACTATGGCGGAGTGCGTGTTCTCAATCCGTTTCTAGCCACTCCGCCCATCCAATCATGAATTTCACGCAAGATCACTCTCGCCGCCATTTCTTCCAGCGCGCCGGGGCCGGGTTTGGCTGGCTGGCCTTGCAGTCCATGCTCGCGCGCACCGGGTTCGGGGCCAACGCCCTCAACCCGCTCGCGGCCAAGACGCCGCACTTTCCGGCCCGGGCCAAGTCGATCATCTGGCTCTTCATGAATGGCGGGCCGAGCCACGTGGATACCTGGGATTACAAGCCCGAGTTACAGAAGCGCGACGGCCAGCCCCTGCCGGGCTTCGATGCGAAGACGGGATTTTTTCCCGACGCCGTCGGGCCGTTGATGAAGTCGCCGTTTGAGTGGCAGCAATACGGCCAGAGCGCCACCTGGGGCAGCAGCCTGTTCCCCAAACTTTCCCAGCATGTGGACCGCATGGCGTTCATCCACTCGTGCTTCACCGAGTCGAACAATCATTCACCCGCGCTCTACATGATGAACACGGGCGTCACGCGCATGGGCCACCCGAGCGTCGGCTCCTGGGTGACCTACGGCCTCGGTTCGGAAAGCGAAGACCTGCCAAGCTTCATGGTCATGTCCGATCCCAAGGACCGCGGCCTGCCCAAGGGGAACGCGAACAACTGGACCGCCGGCTTTCTGCCCGGCGTTTATCAAGGCACCTGGTTGAAGCCCAAAGGTGAACCCATCGCGAATCTCAAGCGCCCTGGCGACATCACGGATCAGCGCCAGCGCGAGCAGCTCGACTACCTGGCGGCCTTGAATCGCGAGAGCATGGCCGGCTCCGCCGCGGATGGCGAACTGGCCGCGCGCATCAACAGCTTCGAGCTGGCCTATCGCATGCAGACCGCCGCGCCCGAGGCCTTCGATGTGAACAAGGAGTCCGAGAGCATTCGCAAGCTCTACGGCCTGGATCAGAAACATTGCTCCCACATGGCACTGCAATGCCTGACCGCCCGGCGTCTGGTCGAGCGCGGCGTCCGCTTCGTGCAGATTTACAGCGGCGGCATGGACAACCAGCTCTCCTGGGACTGCCATCTCGATCTCGTCGGCAACCATGGCGGTTTCGCGGCCGAGGTGGACCAACCTTTCTCCGCCTTGCTGGCCGACCTCGCGCAGCGCGGCCTGATGAAGGACGTGCTGGTGGTTTGCGTCGGGGAGTTTGGCCGCCTGCCCATTTCGCAAAAGGGCGCGAAGCCCGGACGCGATCACAATCCCCACGCGTTCACCGCCTGGCTGGCGGGCGCGGGCATCAAAGGCGGCACGCACTACGGCGCGACCGACGACATCGGCCACAAGGCCGTGGTGGACAAGGTGAGCGTGCATGATTTCCACGCCACGCTGCTGAACCTGCTGGGCATTGACCATGAGAAGCTGGCCTTCCGTCAATCCGGCCTCGACCAACGCCTTGTCGGCGTCGAGGCGTGCCGGGTGGTGAAGGAGATTCTCGCGTGAGGAAGCCACCGTGTTGACGCGCTCACCACGCACCTGCCGACGCTGTAGCGGTTTGGGCGTTGTTGAGTATTTACCAAAGGTCGTTTCACCCCGGACGACTTCTGCTACCCTGCACGGGTTGTTTATGACACGACTCGCTCTTCGCTTGCTGTTCGTGGCGGGATTTGCCGCCCTGTCTGCTCCCGCTGCGGATGTCGCCTTCTATGGCATCATCAAGTCCCAGGAGTTCGTCCAGACCAGCACGGGCGCGCCGGTGGCCCGGCCGACCAACGGCTTCGCCTTCAACGCCTTTGTCGTCGCCAGTGCGAATCACGTGGTGACCAACGCCACCGTCAAGCCGTCGAACACCAATCTGCTGCGCACCCTGGTTCCGACCGATGCCAATACGCTCGCCACCTGGCGTTTCGAGGAACGGTTCCCGACGTCCGCCGCCCTGGAGGCCGCCTACCCCGCCGGTAACTTTTTTACACCGGTGCGCTACACCAACACCCTTTTCACCGTGAACGATGGCACCCGGGTGGTAACGCTCAATTATTCGCTGCTCGCCCTCGTGGGAAATCCCGCCACGCCACAGATCAACAACTTCCCCGCCGCCCAGGCCATTGACCACACCGCTCCTTTCACCCTTGGTTTCAATGCCAGCGGCAACGCCGCCCTCGATCTGGTCCAGGTCATCATCACGGATCCCGCCAGCAACGTGCTCTTTGCTTCGCCCGCGCCGTTCTCTCCCGGTGCTCTCACCGGCGCGTCGAACACGGTGGTAATTCCCTCCTACGCGCTGCCGCCGGGCACGAATCTCACCGGTCACCTCTCCTTCGTCCGCCCCGTCGGTCTGGAAACCAACGCCTACTCCGGTGCCATCGGCGTCCCGGCCGTGTTGCGCGATACGGAGTTCCCGCTCCTCACCCGTCCGGCGCCGGCGCCGCCCGTGCTCGAAGTCCTCTCCACCGCGCTGCCCTTCCAGCTTCGCTACCAGGGGGAGAACAACCGCACCTATCGCCTGGAGGCAACGCAGGATTTCATCACCTGGACGAACCTGCTCGTCACCAATCTGCCCTCCGCCACCTTCACCGATCTCACCACGCTGCCCCATCGTTTCTACCGCGTGCAGGTCGGCCCCTGATGATCCCAGATGATCCGGCTTCCGGTCCCGGTGGGGATCCGTTTCGCCAGACGTCAAAGCGCCCTCTCCAACTGGGTCAGGCTGTTAAGCCCGATTGCTCCGAAGCTGGCGAAACGCCGACCGTGGCGCGCGGCCTTCAGGCTGCTTCAACGGACGCAAGTCTGCGGGTGAGCGCTGGCACTTTTTCTTTCGCCCGCCGAGGCGGCCTGAAGGCCGCGCGCCTTGCGCCTCGGATCAGGCCCGCTCACGGGCTACTTCGGAATTCGGGTTAATGACCCTACGGCAACGCCTTGATCTGATAGAAGCGGTGCGCGCCGCCAGTGGTGTCGGTAATCGTCGCGGTGTTGGCGAGCGCGGTCACGTCGCCGCCGGGCAGGTCGTGCCAGGCGGTTTCGTCCAGTTCGTCCTTGTACTGCACGCGGTAGGCGCGGTTGGGTTGCGCGCGCCAGGTGAGCGTCACTTGCGGACCCATCGTCACGCTGATCACGAGGATGTCCGGCGCGTACAGCGGGATCACGTTCGACGCGCGCGGCGTCGGCGTGGCCATGAAATGGAGCGGCGCGGCGTGGCCGTCGGGCCAGCGGCCCTGGCTGAGATTGTTGGTTTGCTGGGTGAAGATCACCGCGTCCACCATCGCGCCGTCCGGCGCGTAGAGGCCAATGCGCTCGCCGCCGGCGGAGAGCTTGAAGCTCACGTGCAGATCGCCGTTGGTGGTCGTCTGGCCGGAGTTCTCGTCGGCCCACACCAGCAGATAGCCGCGCGCCGGGATGGTGACGCCCGCCGGGATGGTGTGCTTGTCCGGATCGCCGAAGTCATCCGTGAGCGTGTAACCGCCCAGGTCCACCGTGCCGGTGCCGGGGTTGTAAAGCTCGAACCAGTCGTCGAACTGGTTGTCGTTCGTGTCGCGCAGGAAGCTGGTGTTGGCCGCCATCCATTCGTTGATGAAGACCACGACTGGCGGCGAGGCGGGGTTGTTCGCGCCGCGCGGCGTGGTGAAGTGGAAGTCCTGCCGGTACGACGCCTGGCCGGGCGGGAACGCGCCGTAGGAACGATCCGGGGGGACATTGGTGTAGGTCAGGTAATCCAGAATTTGCGGCGAGCCGCCGATCGTGCGCGACAGCGCCACCGCCCCGTCGCCGGCAGCGAGGCGGAAGTTGGTGTGCAGGTTGGTGCCGCTGGTTTCGAGCGGCTCGTTGTCCGCCCACACGAGCAGATATTGGCCGGGGTCAATCATTGTGCCGGGCGGGAAGGGCCATTGCGCGAGGTTGATGAAATTGTCCGCGAGCGAATAGCCGTCGAGGTTCAACGGCGTTGCGCCGGCGTTGTAAATCTCGATCCACGGCTCGCGGTCGCTGGCGTTGTCCAGTGGGCCGGTGAGGTTTTCCGGCTGCACTTCGCTCAACCACAGCGCCGGGAACGGCGTGAGCGCGGCGGTCACGGAGTTGTTGGTGCCCGGAGTGAAACGCAGCGGGCGGGGGTTGACCACGGCTTTGAAGAGGGTGTTGAGGCGGAAGTTGAGGTTCGTGCCGTTATTACCCGGCAGATACCAGAAGCTGAGGGTGTAGTTCGCGCCGGTCGTCAGCGAAGGGAAATCCTGAAAGAACATCGTGAGTTGAGCGTTTCCCGGCACGAACGCCAGATGCAGGCTGCTGGTGCCGGAGTGTGACACGGCCGTCGAGATGGCGGAATTGGTCGCGAACGAAGTCACCGTCCACGGTGGCGTCAGCGGTGTCTCGAAGCCGCCGTTGGAAAGCGCGTTGCCGGCTCCCGCGTTGGTGGTGAGGACTAAGGTCATGTCGTCCAGATAAGCGTCCCCGCCCGTGTTCTCGAAAAAGAACGAGAGCCGCGTCAGCCCCGAACTTCCGACACCGTTCGCGTAGCTGAAAAATTTCCAACCCGCACCGTCGGACCAGTTGCTCACGCGGTCGTTGTCCTGCGCGGCGTCAATCAGTTGCAGTCCGGCCCCCTGGCCGTCCGCCGCCACGGGCCACGGCGCGTCGTCGTCGTAGGTGACGCGGTCCACCACCACGTCCTGCGCCGGCGTGGCGCCGGGCTTGATCAAGGAGAGCGTCTCGCCGCCGTCGTCGAGCTGGCCGTCAAATTCGCAGAACACCGGGATGTGCCAGCCGTACGCCGCGCCGAACACGGAGCGGCTCTTGGCCATCACCAGAAACTGCCCGTTGCTGATGATCGTTCCCGGCGGAAAGGTGAAATCAATCCCGTTGAGCCGCCAGCCAGAGAGGTCGAAGGAGTAGTTCGCCGAGCGGTTGAACAGTTCGATGTAGGACGCTTCGGGCACGAGCGGGTTGTACATGATTTCGTTGATCACCACGTTGCCTTCCGGCGATGTATCCACGCCGGTGTAATGAACGGTCACGGTGCGGTTGCTGAACACGTTGCCGGAGCGGTCGAGGCCGGCGACGACCAGTGTGTTCGTGCCGGAAGCCACCGGCACTTGCAAGCGCCACCCGTTCACCGTCGTCCAGACCGGCGTGTAGGCGACGCCGTTCACCGTGATGGTTTGGACGCGCACGGGCGCGGTGCCGGTGAGGATGACGAGGTTGGTGCCCGTGCTGATGAAATTTGTGCCCGTCACGTTG
>JANNEF010000298.1:0-7766 GCA_031378375.1 Verrucomicrobiota bacterium
GCGGCGATGATCGGCTGGTATGGCTGCGCGATGCTCTGCTACGTCACGCCCAAGGAACACCTCGGCCTGCCGAACAAGAAGGACGTGAAAGACGGCGTCATCGCCTACAAGATCGCCGCCCACGCTGCCGACCTCGCCAAAGGCCATCCCGGCGCGCAATACCGCGACAACGCCCTGAGCAAGGCGCGCTTTGAATTCCGCTGGGAAGATCAATTCAACCTCAGCCTCGACCCCGTCACCGCGCGCGAGTTCCACGACGAAACGCTGCCGCAGGAAGGCGCAAAGACCGCGCACTTCTGCTCCATGTGCGGCCCGCACTTCTGTTCGATGAAGATCACCGAAGACGTCCGCAAATACGCCGCCGAACAAGGCATCGCCGAGGAAGAGGCGCTGAAAAAGGGCATGGAAGAAAAGTCAAAGGAGTTCGTGGAAAAGGGCGCGGAGGTTTACGCGAAGGCGTAATCGAACGATGGTAGGGCGGCACTGCCGTGCCGTCCTAACTTCCCTTGCAAAACGAACTCGACATCGTCCGCGACGTTTCCGCCCGACTCGAGCGTGATGGTTTCGCCTACATGCTCACCGGCTCCATGGCCATGAACTACTACGCGCAGCCCCGCATGACGCGCGACATCGATCTCGTCGTGGCCCTCACGCCGCCGGACACCGATGTGATCGTGCGCCTGTTCACGCCCGACTACTACGTTTCCCGCGACGCCGTCAGCAGCTCCATCGCACACGAATCCCTCTTCAACCTCATCCATCAGGAGAGCGTCATCAAAGTGGATTGCATCGTCCGCAAGAACACACCGTATCGCCTTGCCGAGTTCGAGCGCCGCCAGCGCATCGTCATCGAAAATTTCTCCACTTGGATCGCGAGCAAAGAAGACCTCATCATTTCCAAGCTGTGGTGGGCGAAGGATTCCCATTCCGAACAGCAACTGCGCGACGAGAAAAACCTCACCAGCACCGGCTGCGACACCGGTTACGTCGAACGCTGGACGCGCGAACTGGGGTTGCATAACCTGTGGTTGGAATGCCAGACATGACCGACACTCCGCCTGAGATCGCCGAGATGGTCCGCGCCCGGTTGATGGCCAAGACTGGTCCGGAACGCTTCCGCATGGGCGTGGAGATGTTCGACGCCGCGCGGCGCATGGTGCTGGCCTCACTGCCCGCCGGCCTGACGGAAACCGAACGCAAGCGCCGTCTCTTCGAGCGTCTTTACGGCATGCCGCTGCCCGCCACCTCATGAACCCCACCGAGGACGTCCGCAAATACGTCGCTAAGCAAGGCATCGCCGAGGAAGAGGCGTTGAAGAAAGGGATGGAAACGAAGTCGAAGGAGTTCGTGGAAAAAGGCGCGGAGGTTTACGCAAAGGCGTAACGACTGGCCTGTGAAAAGCGTTGAAATGAAAGTGAAGCTGTCACCCAAACAAAGCACAGAACTGCTCAGCGCTCTGAAGACGCGGTTTGAGAAGAACCTTGGCCGGCACAAAGGGCTGGAGTGGGCCAACGTTCAGGGGCGGTTGGAGGCCAAGCCGGAAAAGCTGTGGTCGCTCGCGGAGATGGAACGCACCGGCGGCGAGCCGGATGTGGTTAGTCACGACAAGAAGCCGGGCGAGTTCGTGTTCATGGATTGCGCGGCGGAAAGTCCGGCCGGCCGGCGCAGCGTGTGTTACGACCGCGAAGGTTGGTTGTCGCGGAAGGAGGCTCGACCCAAAACCACGGCGATGGATTTGGCGGCGGAGATGGGCATCGCGCTGGTGACGGAGGAGGAATACCTCGCGCTGCAAAAGTTGGGCGAGTTCGACACCAAGACGTCGAGTTGGATCGCGACCCCGGCGGATTTTCGCGAGCAGGGCGGTGCGCTCTGGGGCGGCCGCAGTTACGGTCGCGTCTTCATCGGTTGCAACGGCGCGCAGTCGTATTACGCGGCGCGGGGATTTCGGGGCGTGCTGAAGGTGTGAATTTTGGCAGGGCTCGCAGTCCCCTGCGAGCCGCGGCGCGCACGGAGTGAGGCGCTCTACCAAACAAATTTATGAAAACGTTCCAAGGCCACCGTCTCATCACGCCGGACGACCTGCACTGGCGACCGTCGAATCTGATGAAGATCCCGAACGCGGATTTTCTGGAGCGCACCGGGAGCGAGAACATGGGGGCGCGGCTCTGGCGGTTGCCGCCCCGGAGCGCGAACACGCTGCACAAACACATCCGCGCCGAGGAATTTTATTTCGTGCTGGAAGGCACGGGCCGCCTGCGCGTGGGCGACGAGACGTTGACCGTGCCGCGCTACGGCGGCGTGCTGGTCGGCCCGGAGCAGTTGCGCCAGGTGTTCAACGACACCGACGCCGAGGTGCTCTGGCTCATCATCGGCGCGCCGGAGGAACTGGAATTTCTGCAAGGCTCGAAGTCGCAGATGGACCTCTCGCTCATCTACCCGACCGACCCGACGCAACTGCCCAAGGATCTCGCCGGCGTGGAATGGCCGCCAAAATAACCCCAAACATCAACTCGCATAAACAACAGCATCGGAGCGGGCGGGGTTGCCGCACCCGCGCCCGCTGCTCCCTCGCGAACGATTCACCGCGACACCAGCCACACCGAACGCTGGACGAAAGAATTAAGGCTGCATAACGTGTGGCTGGAATGCCAGACATGACCGACACTCCGCCTGAGATTGCCGAGATGGGCCGGGCCCGCCTGATGGCATTGTCCGGCGCGGAACGCTTCCGCATGGGCCTGCAGATCTTCGAGGCCGCGCGGCGCATGGTCCTGGTCTCGCTGCCCGCCGGCCTGACGGAGACCGAACGCAAGCGCCGCCTCTTCAAGCGTCTTTACGGCATGGCGCTCCCTGCCAACTCTTGAAACCACGCATCCGCAAATACGCCGCCGAACAAGGCATCACCGAGGAAGAAGCGCTAGGCATGGAAGCGAAGTCGAAGGAGTTCGTGGAAAAGGGTGCGGAGGTTTACGCGAAGGCGTGAAACATTCACGGGAATCCCATGGTGTCCTTCCTAAAATATCTACGACGCCACCCATTTCCGGTCGATGCTCAATTCGAGCGGGTGGTGGCGGTGTCGTTTGCGTTTCCAGAGGCTATTCTTCGACCGCTGGTGCCGGAAGCATTGGAGATTGATACCTACGAGGGATTCGGTTTCGTGACCGCCGCGATGGTGTGGACCCGGAACCTGCGTCCCGCAAGGTTCCCGACTTTTCTGGGGCAGGATTTTTTCCTCGCTGGATACCGTGTGTTCACCAGGCTGCGCGACGACTCCGGGCGGCGGTTGCGCGGACTCAATATCCTGCGCAGCGAGACGGATAAGCGCCGCATGGTATGGATGGGGAATCTGCTGACCAGCTACCGGTATCGACACGTCAACGTGAAGATTCAGACATCCGGCCAGGAAACGCGGGTCGAGACCTCGCTGGCCGATGCCAGTCCGACGCTGGACGTGACCTTCGACTCTTTATCTGAACCTATGGCTTTGCCGGAAGGTTCTCCGTTTGGTGATTGGCACACCGCCAGACTTTTCGCCGGGCCGATGCCATTCACGTTCAGCGCCGAGGATGACGGACGTTTCGTGGTGATCGAGGCAGTCGTCAGGACTGGGTGCCGCGACCGGTCCGCGTGAAGAACTGGCACGTCAGTCTATTCGACGAATCGCCCCTGCGTGGAACCAAGCCAATTCTCGCCAACGCCTTCGCAGTGGAAGGGGTTTCCTATCGGTGGAAGCGAGGCCGAATCGTCCGACCGGGAGGGAGCGCGTGAGGGAGCGCGGCCCATGGCAGGGGATGATGACCATCGCGCGATTCAACTGGCCATTTTACGTCGCGGTGGTCGCGGTCTTAACTGCTTCGCTCGCTGGATGGTTTCTACTTCCGCGACTCGCCTTGAAAGTCGTCTCCGGCCTGGTCTTTGCAGGCAGCGCCTATTTCTTGTTCGGTTCCTTGGGCGTTTCTCATTTCATCTACGACCGCTCGGATCTCTATCGCTGGGGCTGGCTCGACCGTGCGCTACGGGGTGCGAACCTGCGCCAGGCGATTTTCTGTCATGCGGGATTCGATGAAACCTCGACGGAACTGCGCGAACGATTGGCCGACGTGCAGTGGCAGATTCTCGATCACTTTGACGAGAGACAGATGACCGAGGCCTCCATTCGCCGGGCGCGAGCGAAGTTCCCGCCGACCCCAGGCACGTTGGCATCGGCTTACGACGCATGGCCGGTGGCCGCGGAATCAGCCGATGTGGTGATTGCCTTGCTGGCTATTCATGAACTGAGAAGTGAAACGCAACGGAGCGCCTGGTTTGCGGAGTCGAAGCGCTGCCTGCGCCAAGGCGGGCGTGTGGTGCTCGTCGAGCATGTGCGCGACGTGGCAAACCTGCTCGCATTCGGTCCGGGGTTTTTGCATTTTCATTCACCGGCAAGTTGGCGTCGGTGCTGGCAGCGTGCGGGCTTCCGATCCATCGATGAATTTCGCGTCACCCCGTTTGTCCGGATTTTTGTCTTGAGCGCGTCATGACGGAAACACTCACCCTGTTGCTACGGGTCGCCGGGGCGGGACTCATCCTGCTCGCTGTGTTGCACGTGCCGATCGGTCGTCACCTCAAATGGCGCGAGGAAGCAGCGCGATTGAGTCCGGCGAACACCTCCATCTTCCACGTCCACACGTTCTTCATTTGCCTCGTGCTCGTGATGATGGGCCTGCCGTGCCTGTTGGAACCTTCGGTATTTCTGGAAAATTCCCGCGCCGGCGCCTGGATGGCGTGGTCGTTTTCCGCGTTCTGGACGACCCGACTTTTCTTTCAATGGTTTGTCTATCCAAGGGAACTTTGGCGCGGCAAGCGGATGGAAACCATCGTGCATGTTTGGTTCACGATCGTCTGGACTTCGTTGGCTGCACTGTTTGCCGCCTGCGGTGCGTGGCAGGCGGGCTGGCTTCGCTGAACGATTCGCTTCAGCTTCAGAGCTTCGGCGCGAAGAACGCCCAATGCCAGACCAGCGATAGAAAGCCGAGGTTCAAGATCACCATTCCGACGGCGGAGATCAGAAGCTCGCCCGCCATAAAAATCTCCAGCGTATTCATCGCAACGATTGCCGCCGTTTGCACCACGGCACATCCCACTGGCTGCCATCCGGTGAAAGCCCAAAGGCCCAACATCATTTCGAGCAGGCCAATCGCCTTGGTGGCAATTCCTGCGTTCGCAGTCCCGAGGATTTTTCCGACAATCAAACGGTGCCGGGGAATTCCGTTGAGAATCTTGCTGTAAAGCCCATGGAAAACCCAGACAGCCCCAATCACGATCTGAGCCGCAATGAGAAACGAATCTGATTGGAGAAACGAATTCATCGTCGAACCGGCCTGCGGCAGCGCGCACGTCATACCTTTCTCACAAAACACGCCTTCAAGCCGATGGATACGCCATCCATTTTGCAGTCGATCTCGTGATCACCCTCCACTAAGCGGATGGGCTTCGACTTTGTTCCCACTTTGAGTAACTGCGAGGATCCCTTCAACGGCAAGTCTTTGATCAACATGACCACATCGCCGTCCGCAAGCGCCCGACCATGGGCATCCCTGACCAGACGCGGACCGGCGGGTGCCTCGGGTTCGGGTAAACGTTCCCACTCGTGTCCACAGGTAACGCATTCCCAGCGCTCAACGTGATCCAACACTTCGGTCATTTCGCACATCGGGCAGGCAGGTTTGCTCATCGCAAAAAGCGTAGTCCGATTTGTTGCCGGAACTCAACCGCGCACTTGGGGAGCAGATCGTGGCGGCGTTCCCTTCAACGCCAGATGACCGTGCCGCAGGTGGGACGGACTCAGGTTGGAAAAATCATCTGCCAGCAACATGTCGCCTGGTGCTGCGGCATCTGGTGCGTGTCAGAACCACACGATTTTTCTCCCGGTTGACGCGCTGCGAGTTTACGCTGCAATCGCATGGCAATTCTCGGCAAACGCAACCTGCTCTCCATCGTGAGGGCGTCCAGCCCCGGCTTGTATCTCGACGGCGGGGAGTTGGGCGAGATTTTGCTGCCCGGTCGTTACATCCCGGCGGACCTCAAACCGAAAGACAAGCTGGATGTGTTTATCTATCGTGATTCCGAGGATCGGCTCGTGGCCACCACCGAGATTCCGTTCGCCACGGTTGGTGAGTTTGCGTGTTTGAAAGTTGTCAGTATGAACGATCGCGTTGGGGCCTTCCTTGATTGGGGGTTGGCAAAGGATTTGTTGCTGCCGTTTCGTGAGCAGGAACGGTCGGTCCGCGTGGGGCAGCGCGTGGTGGTAGTCGTTTATCTCGATCCAACAAGTGAACGCATCGTGGCGAGCACACGACTGCACCGGCATCTGAGCCAGGAGCGGCCGCTTTATCGCAACAGCCAGCCGGTAAATCTTCTCATCACGGGAGCCACTCCGCTCGGTTACCAGGCAATCGTGGAGAACGCCCACAGCGGACTCCTTTATCGGGACAACGTCACAACGCCGCTTCAGATTGGGCAGCGGCTCCAGGGGTTCGTCCGCAACATCCGCCCCAACGGGCAGATCGACCTGAGCCTTGATGCCGCCGGTTACAAACGCGTTGCTCCGCTGACGAATCAAATCATCCAGGCGCTCGAAAGCAACGCTGGCCAATTGGCTTTTGACGACGACAGCTCACCGGAAGCGATCCGCAAGAAGTTCGGCGTCAGCAAGAAGGCTTTCAAGCAAGCGCTGGGCAAACTCTACAAAGCCCGGCGCATTCGCTTTCAAAATCCGGGCATCCAATTACTCGACAACTCGGCGTGGGCGCCCGGCGCATGAATGCGCGATGGAACCAGTGACACTCAATCAGGAAAAGCACGAGGGCAGCGTCACTGCGGCGAGTCACCGGGCGGGCCGGCGAGAGACGCGAACTTCGGGACGATAGAGGATACGCACGAGCAGATCGCCGCGCCCCCCGCGCGGCTTGGGCAGACCTTCGCCGGGAATACGGACGATTTCACCACGTCCAACGCGACGCGGAATTGGCACCCGGATTGACGCGCCATTGACTCCCGAAATCATTTCCGTTCCGCCTTGGGCGGCGCGTTCGAGTTTAATCTTCAAGTCGCAGCGCAAATCCGAGCCACGCGGTTTGAAGCGGAAATCTGGACGGACACGCACCCGAATCACGACAAAACCACCCTCGAATGGATTACCACGCGGCAGCCGGTAACGTGTGCCCGGTGCCGTTCCCGGGGAAATGTCCAGATGGTAAGTTTCTGGACCGAGCGGATTGCCCGGGTCGTTCACGCGCACCTCGATCGTCGTGCCCCGGAGGAACTCATTAATACACAGGTGCGCCTCATGGGAGATGTTAAGCTCCAACTTCGCACCGCGAACCGGGCGCGCGGATTGATTGGCGGCGGCAAGCTGGCGGTCATAGGCGAGCCGTCGAACGGGGTCGCTGAGGGTTTCATGCGCGGCGTTGAGCGCCTGAGTACGAGCTCCGGCCTCGGGTGAATCCTGATTCAGGTCCGGATGATGTCGCTTGGCCAGCAGCCGGTAAACCGTGCGAACCTGCTCGGCGGTGCATTGGTGGTCAAGCCCGAGGGTGGCGTAATGATTAATTTCAGCGCGCTGCAATCCCCAAAAGTAGCGGGCGAAAGCAGCTCCGTCAGCATCATTACTCACACTGCAGACGAGCCAGCAAAGTTCCGTGAAAAACAATCGGGGGTTACAGAACCCTACGCGGGGCGGGAGCGGAACAGAGTTTGAAGTCATTTACCACTTTAGGATTTGAAAT
>JANNEF010000369.1:0-7468 GCA_031378375.1 Verrucomicrobiota bacterium
AGCCGAAAACATCCTGGCCCTGCGCTGCCTTCACAGCAGCCGTCGCCTGGAGGACTTTTGGAAATACAGGCTCAATCAACAGGCTGCCCGCAACGATGCGCTGCGGCTGGCAGCATGAATGAAGAATTTTGTCTCACACCCTCCGGACAGCGAGGGGCAGCCTTAACCCCGTAGCAGCCGACGTCAGGAGGCTCAAACAACTCCCTCCTCTCCCATCAACGTGTGACTCGAAACCAAATGATCAGAGCCTCCTGACGTCGGCTGCTACGGGGCGGAGGCATTCACGTCTTCGTAGCAGACGAGGTGACGAGGCTCACATCACTCCCTCGTTTTCAATTGGAGCCTCCTGACGTCGGTTGCTACCATTTCGCCGTTGCCATGAATGAGCCAAACTTCGACCGCGCTTTCTACCTTCCACGCCTGCCGCGCGAGTATTATCAGGGAGACGCGGTGGTTCACTGGACGCTTCCCGTTTCGCACCGGCGACAGGGCTGGCTGGACGAACGATTTCACGCCGCGTTCCGTGAACTGCTGCTGCACACCGCCGCGCGCGAGGGGCTGTTCTGCCCCACGTATTGCTTGATGACAGATCACCTGCATCTGGTCTGGATGGGGCTGCGCTTGGATTCCGATCAACTCAATGGCATGGCTTTCCTGCGGACGCATCTCGAACTCAAACTCGCGCCACAGAAGTTCCAGCATCAGGCGCACGACCATGTGCTCAAGGAAGAGGTGCGCCGACGGAATGCGTTCGCCCGCGTCTGCAATTACGTCCTCGAAAACCCGCTGCGGGCCGAACTGGTGAAACATCCCCGCGAGTGGCCCTTCAATGGGGCCGTCGTTCCGGGTTACCCCACGTTGCATCCACTTCAAGACGGTTTCTGGCCGAAGTTGTGGAAGCTCTACGGGAGCGCGAAGCATCGCGACGCCGGAAAGATCGTCCGTCCTTCCCGTCCGTAGCAGCCGAGGTCACGAGGCTCTGACATCACTTTGGAACCGTTCAACCCGCCGGAGAGATCAGAGCCTCCTCACGTCGGCTGCTACGACAAGGAATCAGGGAGCCGTCAGACGGAAGAATCGCGGCGGGGGCAGCGTGACGGGTAGTTCGTAGAAGGCGCCCGCCACGCGACCGGTCGCCGTAAGCAGTGGCCAGTTGGTGGCACCATTGAGCACGTTGGTGGATTGCACGCGAAAGCCCGGCGCGGCGCCGGGCCAGCGCAGCACATAGTTCGTGGTCGTGCGGGTGATCGTGAGCGCCGGTTGCAGCGCGGCGCTGAGTTCCAGGTCGAAGCCGAGGTCGCTGCTGTTCGTGGCGGATTGATGCACTTCCACGGCGACGATGTTCGTGCCCGCCATCAGCAGCGGGCCGGGGAGGTTCGTGCGCAGCCAGGTGGTTTCATCCGCGCCGCCGATGGCGGCGAGCGCGAGGGTCGTCGCGCTGATCGCGCCGCCGGGCAGGTTGCTGCGGAAAACTTCGACGCCGTTCAAATACAGCACCGCACCGTCGTCGAGTTGCGCGTTAATTTGGATTGGCCCAAAGAGCGCGGGGTCGGCCACGGGAAAAGCGTGGCGGAAATAAGAGGTGATAGGCTTCGAGGAGGCGTTGGTGCCGAACAGTAGCGTGGTCCACTCGCCGTCCAGCCCGTAGCCGAGCCGGCCTTGTCCCTCGAACCAGGCGTTGTCGTTGAACGAACTGGCGGTCCAACTTGCGCCCGGATTTGTGCCGCTGTCCACGTAACGCCACCGACTGCGCGCCGGCACGAGTACGACGCGGGCGGGTTCCGTTTCCGCCAGCAACTGCAAATCAAAGCTGAGGTCGCTGCTGTTCGTGGCGCTTTGATGCACCTCGACGGCCAGCACGTTGGTGCCGATCACGAGCCGCGCCGGATCAATCGCGGCGGTGTGGTAGAACGCGCTTTCGTCGGGCGCGGGAACGGCGCTCAACGCGAGCGTGGTCTGCGTGACGGTGCCGGTGGGCATGTTGCTGTGAAAAACTTCCGCGCCATTCAAATGCACGACCGCGCCGTCGTCGCGGAGCAGGCGCAAGGTCAGCGCCCGAACCGAGGACGTACTGCCGAGGATGAAGGTGTGGCGGAAATAGGTGGTGATGTGTTTGTTCGCCGAATTGGTGCCGTAGCGGACAACGGTGGCTTCGTCGCCGTCGCCGTAGCCGAATTGGGCTAGGCCACGCGGCCATGCGCTGTCGTTGAACGTGCGCGAGGTCCATGTGGCACCGGGGTAGGTGCCGGTGTCGAGGTAACGCCACGCGGTGCCGGCATCCACGAGCACGACGGTGTTGCTGGGCGCGGGCAACGCGATGCCGCCGAGCGAACGGTCGCCCGCGCGCCAGGCTTTGATGGCGTCGGAGAGTTCGGGGTTCGCCAAATCCTCGTGGCCGATTTCCCAGAAGCCGACGCCGCGCGCGACCCGCCCGCCGGCGAGCACCGTCGTGCGCGGGTCGAGCAGCGCGTTCATCTTCTGCTTCACGTTGTCGGGCGTGGTCCACCACGCGCCGTCGAAGTTGACTTCGCGCGCGTCGGGGTCGGTGCTGTTCAGATAGCCGAGACGGTTGGTGGACCAGGTGGGCGAGCCGTTGAACCACGGGCGATTGTCCGACGAGTAGAAAGGCAGGCCGACGACGATCTTCGACTCCGGGTATCCATGCGCGATGACGTAATCCACCGCGCCCTTCCCTGCGGCTTCGATGCTGCCGCCACTGAGGCCGAGGAATTGCACGCTGCCCGGCTTGCGGATCGGGCCGTTCGCCGGGTTCTTCCAATCATAGACGATGAGGAAACACAGATCGCTGTAGTCACGCACGGCGGCCCAGTCGGTGCCGGCCAGCCAGAAGCCGGGGCCTTGCACAAACATCACGATGTATTCCGGGCTGCGTGCCTTGACCGTCGCGTAAACCGCCTGCATGAACGCGGTGAAGTTGTCGCGCTCGGCGGCGGTGTTCGGCCATTCCCAGTCGAAGTCCACGCCGTCGAAACCGTAGGTGGCGAGCGCGTCGGCGATGTTGGTCGCGGCGGTCTGCCGCAGCGCGGCGCTGGCGGTGACGGTCTCGAAGTCGCCGACCACGCTCATCAGCACCGAGCAACCGCGCGCGTGGGCATTGGTAATCAGGTGGGGCCGAAATACGTCGGCGTTGCTGTAAGTGAAGTTGAGGGAACCGTTGGTATTGAGCAGCGTGAAGGCGAGCGCGATGATATCGAGGGCTTCGTAATTCAGCGCGGCGATATTCTGCGCGGTCGTTCCGACCCCGTTACGAATCGCGTTCAAGTAACCGACGCTCAGCGGACCCGGCCGCAGCAGGCTCAACCCACGCGCGGGTGCCGCAGCGTGAAGAGGAGTCAACACGCCTCCCAGACCAACAAGCAAGGCAGCCAGCCACGCGCACGCACGGACTGGACGATCTAAAAACGAGGCGTTGTATCGGGAAAACATGAACGAGACGAATATGCACGCGCTGTGTGGCCGGCGCAACCAACGCTCCCGCTGCCGTGCCAGGGAATCAGCGCGGCTTGAGCCCGACGCGGTCAGACTTTCCAACGGCAAAACTTTTGGGATACTTCGCCGGACAAATGAAATCACTCAACACCTGCCTCCCGGTGCTGCTGGCTTTTTTCACCGCCTCGCTGGGCGCGGCGCCGGACGGGGGGCTGGTCGTTCCCGTTCCCGAGGCTGTCCGGCGCGAGTTCAAGCTCGCGCCGTTCTATCAAAAGCACCTGAACGCGGGCGGATTGCCGGTGGTTGGCTCGACTAACGTCTCCGATTTTGCGCTGCGCGAGGCGGCGTGGATCGCACGGCAGATGCTGACCAACCGCGCCGACCTTCTGCGCGCAATGGCCAGCAACAACGTCCGTCTCGCCGTGATGGCGTGGAACGAGTTCACCACCGATGTGCCCGAACACAGCGACCTGGAGTCGAAGGTCTATTGGGACCGCCGCGCCCGCGGCCTCGGCGCGACGCGGCGGCGGCCCGCCGTGAGTTGCGCCGAGGAGAATCTGCTGTGCTTCCCCGGCGACCCGTATTCGACCGAGAACATCTGCGTCCACGAATTCGCCCACGCGATTCACGAGATGGGCCTGAGCAGCGTGGACCCGACGTTCGACAAGCGTCTGCGCGCCGCCTTTCAACGCGCGAAGGACGACGGCCGCTGGAAGGGCACCTACGCCTCAACGAATCCCTCGGAGTATTGGGCCGAGGGCGTGCAGAGCTGGTTCGACAACAACCGCGAGAACGACGCGCTGCACAACCATGTGAACACCCGCGCGGAGTTGAAGGATTACGATCCGGCCCTCGCCGCACTTTGCGCCGAAGTCTTCGGCGAAATCGCATGGCGCTATCGCAAGCCCGCCGAGCGCGCTCCGGCGGATCGCGCACATCTCGCCGGCTACGACGCCACGAAGGCGCCGCGCTTCAAGTGGCGACCCGTGCCCATCTCCGACAAGCCGCGTGTGCTTGTGCAGACGGCCCTTGGCGACATCGAGCTGGAACTCGACTCCAGCCGTGCGCCCGCGACCGTGACAAACTTTCTTCGCTACGTGCATGAAGGGCAGTTCAGCGATGGCGAGTTTCACCGAACGGTTACGCCCGCCAACCAGCCGTCGAACACGATCAAGATTGAGGTCATCCAAGCGTCGGCGAATCCGGCGAAAACGAACGACCTCTTCCCGCCCATCGCCATCGAACGCACGCGCGAAACCGGCCTGCGGCACCGCGATGGGACGATTTCCATGGCGCGTGCGGAGCCGGACAGCGCGCAGGATCAATTCTTCATCTGCATCGGCGACCAGCCGGCGCTCGATTTCGGCGGCGGGCGCAACCCGGACGGCCAGGGTTTCGCCGCCTTCGGTCAGGTGGTCAAAGGCATGGAGGTCGTGCGCAAAATTCACAACGCCCCCGCCGACGGCCAGAAACTCACGCCGTCCGTGCGCATTCAGCGGGCGATCCGACTGGACTGAAATCATGCAAAACCAAAACGCCTCCCCATCCCCGCCCGCCCGGACGCATCCGCGCGGACTCGCCACATTGTTCTTCACCGAGATGTGGGAACGCTTCAGCTACTACGGCATGAGGGCGCTGCTGGTCCTCTTCATGGTGGACACCACGCAGCGAGGCGGCATGGGCCTCACCGACAAAACCGCCACGGCCATTTACGGTCTCTACACGGCGGGGGTTTATCTGGCGTGCCTGCCCGGCGGCTGGCTGGCCGACCGGCTCTTGGGCGCGCAGCGATCCGTGTGGTACGGCGGCATCATCATCGCGGCGGGGCACTTCGTCCTGGCGATTCCGCGCATGGAAACCTTTTTCATCGGCCTGATGCTCGTCGTGGCGGGCACGGGATTGTTGAAGCCGAACATCAGCGCCATCGTCGGCGAACTCTACCCCGAAGGTGGCGCGCGGCGGGACGCGGGCTTCACGATCTTCTACATGGGCATCAACCTCGGCGCCGCCATTGGCCCATTGATCTGCAGCACGCTCGGTGAAAAAGTGAACTGGCATTATGGCTTCGGCGCGGCGGGCGTCGGCATGGTGCTCGGATTGATCCAATTTCATCTCACCAAAAAGAATCTTGGCGAAGCCGGCCTGCGTCCCGGCCACGAACACGGACTCAACCGCCCGGAACGCCTCGGCCTGGCCGCCGGCCTCCTCGTCATCGTCGCCGTCGCGGGACTGACCCTCGCGGGCGCCATCCGGATCAATCCCGTCGCGCTGGCGCGCGGCACCACCACCTTCATCGTCGCTATCGCGGTGATCTATTTCGCCTATGTGCTTTTGTTTTGTGATTTGGACCGGACGGAGCGGAAGCGAGTGGGCGTCATCGTCATCCTGTTCATCGGCGCGGCGCTGTTCTGGGCGGGCTTCGAACTGGTCGGCTCATCCTTCAACCTGTTCGCCGAGCGCTACACGCTGCGGCGCATCGCCTGGCTTGATTTCGAAATTCCCACCGGCTGGTTCCAATCACTCGGCCCCGTCTTTATCATCACCTTCGCGCCCGTGGCGGCGGCGCTGTGGGTCGCGCTGGCGCGGCGCAACCTGAACCCCTCCCTGCCCGTGAAGTTCGGCCTCGGCCTGCTGCTGCTCGGCGCGGGCTTCGTGGTGATGGCCGGCGCGGCGAAACTCGTGGCGGCGGGCCATAAAGTCTGGCCCACCTGGCTCATCACGACCTACCTGCTTCACACCTTCGGCGAACTGTGCCTCAGCCCCGTGGGCCTGAGTTCCGTCACCAAACTCGCCCCGCGCCGCCTCGTCGGGCAGATGATGGGCACCTGGTTTCTGGGCGCGGCGCTGGGCAACCTCATCGCCGGCCAGATCGCCGGCGAATTGAAAGCCGACGCCGTCGGGGAAATGCCCGGCCAATACCTGCGCATCCTCATCATGCCCGTGCTCGCCGGCATCGGCCTCGTCATCCTGGCCAGGCCGATCAAGAAGTGGATGGGCGGAGTGGAATGACGCTGTCGGCGGGCGGGCTCCGGTTCTCCGGTGGCACCCGCGCCCGCCTGAAAAACAACGAGGCAGGCCTGATGCCTGCCCCGCCTGAACCAGCCTGAAACGCGAAACCTTGAACGTGCTGCGTCAGGCCGCCTGCGCCACCGCTTCCGCGACTTCGCTCGGCACACTTTCGCCGGCGTCGTTCGCCGCTACCACGCGCACCTTCACCGTTGCGCCCGGTGGCAGCCCGGCCACCTCGGCGCGGCTGTCCTGCACCGTGGCCACGCGCCGGAACTCCTGATCCGTGCCCACCACCAGCACCTCGATCTGATACCGCTGCGCCCGCGCGCTCCCCTCGAAGTCCACGCGCAACAGCCCCGGCCCGCCCGGTTCCACGTCGAGATCCTCGACCGCCTCCGGCGTCTCCGAATCCCCCGGCAGATTGAAGCCCAGCGCCGCCCAGCGTGCGTCATCCTCCGCGATCAAATCGTTCAACTCATTGATCACTCCGCGCAGCCGCTTGCGCAGAGCCTTCTTCGCCGCCTCCCGCGCCTGCAGCTTCCCCTTCGTGTCGGACTTGCACGCCGTGACCCCGTTGATGGCCGCCGAGAGCGCGCCATGAAACTGATCCGCAAACGCCCGCGTGACCTGCTTCTCCTCGTTGCCGTGCGTGGGATGTTTTTTGAAATAGACCTCCAGGCTGCGCAACGTTTCCAGTCGTTCCGCCAGCGAGGACGGCACGGCCAGGGAGTCCGGGAACCCCGCCTCCCGCCAGGGCGCGCCCCAGTTGCGGCCCAGATGGGGAATGAGCACATCCACGGCCTGGCCGATGAACACCCCGCCCAGGGCGAACGCCTTCGCCTGCGCGGCGAAGGCCGCCGACTTGCCCAGCCGCGCCAGCCGGAAATTGTCGGCGGCGGTGGTCAGGGCGGTGATGGAGCCGAGCACCGCCACGTCGCGGTGGCGGGTCACGCCGAGGGCGTCCTGATGTTTATTGAGACCGGCGACGACCTTGCCGCCGAGGACCAGG
>JANNEF010000411.1:0-9676 GCA_031378375.1 Verrucomicrobiota bacterium
TAACGTAGTTTGTATAACACGTTTCGACCTCGTTTGACGCCACGTTGAGAAACCCGTCCGCGTGGCCATCCGGCGCGACGAACACCTGGCTTACCCCGATGAAACCGTTCACGTTCGTCGCGGACACCCGCGACCCATCCGCCCGCACCAGGATCACGTTCGCCAGCGTGAGCGGGAAGTTGCGATACTCCCGTGGCCCGACCGTGAACGGGATGCGCGCCACCACCCCGTTGGTGAGCGCCGCGTTCTCCGGCGAATAAACCAACAGCCGCCGCGCGCCCGCCACCGGCGCGCTCGAGGCCAGCAGATGCCGGCTCAATACCGGCCCGCCGCCCGGCGTCGCGTCCGCCACGCCGCTCGCGTCGAACCCCACGTCCGCCTGCAAGGCCACCACGTTGCGCAATTCATTCGAGCCATAGGCCAGCGACACGGGCACCTCCACCGTGTTCCCCGGAAACCCGCGCACCACGCCCACGCGCAACGACACGGCAGACGCGGACACCGCGAACGCCACCAGCACGAAAGAAAAGATTGTTTTCATGCGCGTTCCTAAAATTCCTCGTGCAGGAACTCTCCGCCGTGTTCGGGATTCCCGATGAGTTTGTGCCCGACCATGTCGATGACCCAATCCATGCTCTCCAGCGGAATTTGCCCGACGATGTTCGGCAATTCATCCGGCAGTTCCGTCACCTGATACTGGGTGTTGCGACCCTGAATCTCCAAATCCACCGGCGCGAACAGCCGGCGCGTCTCGCGCCGGTTCGACATGGTCAACGCCGTCCGTTCTCCGATCTGACGCAGGCCGAGCCGGCCAATCACCGACGATTTGAGGTAAAGGCCGGTCGCCCCCGTATCCACCAACGCCTCCGCCTCGGTGAACCGGGGCGGCCGGGTCGTCTGGCCGTGTGCCAGCAACTCGATGTCCGACCAGTTCGCCACTTTGATTTTGATGACTACTTTTCCCATACCCGATGTTTACCCATTTCCAGCCGGGCGCAAAAGACAATTTGGAGCCAGCCGGAACCCCAACCGGATGGGCGCGAACGGCAGGCGGTTCAATTGGGGCCGGGGGCGGGGCATGTGAAATTCAGGGCGGTGACGGGCCATTGCTGTTCAAACTCATCGCGTCCAGGCGTGGATGCGGCTGGCTTGGCCGGCGGGGATGACCACGGGCACGGTGATCTGCGACGGGTTGTTGGTCATCACGATTTCGGCGAGGTAGTTGGAGGATGAGCCGTTGTCTGGCGTCACCACGATGGAGATGGGCACGTTGTTGGTGAAGCCGCGCGCTTGCACCGTCACGGTTTGATTGGTGGACGCGCCTGCCGCCATTTCGATGCTCACGCCGCTTTGCGTGCCTTCCGGGATGACCTGGTCGGCGACTTGCACGATGTCCAAACGATTTGTGACGAGAGGAAACACGAACATTCTGGCACCGTAAGTCATAGGCCCGGTGAAGGTGAAATTCCATCCTGAGCGATCCTGGGTATCAATCCGAATCCTCCCGGATCCCCCATAATTGTCGCTCCCGGTTACAATGAAACTACCGGTTCCGCTTACAATGGGTGCGACCAGTCGGATCGCACCGCCACTGCCACCTCCGTAGGAACTTGTGCCATTTCCAGGGATTGACGTTGATCTCAGCGCACCAACATTTCCAACAACAATGCGTGTGCTCGATGCGATGAGAATTGCTCCGCCACCGCCGCTGCCACCCCACCCGGGGTTGCCGGCAAAGCCGCCCCCGCCTGACCCGCCGACAATGGGAACCAAGAATGCGTTACCATATACCGCGCCGTCGCCCGCCTGAGTGAATATTGGTTTCGTTGCGTAGGAACCGCCGCCTGGACTGCCACCGCCAATCGGCGATCCTTTACCACGGCCTGGTCCGTGCCCATCACCCGGAGGATTGCCACCGGTGCTTGCGGGTTGTCCTCCGTCAAACCCTCCGGGGCCGCTTTCGCCTCCGCGCCCCTGCCCACCCGTAGTGCCGGTCACATCAATGCTGCCATTGATGGTCACGTCACCCGTGGCCAACAAGTAAACTGGCGTGTTGAGCGCATTACGGCGGAACTTGAGGGTCGCCACCGACGCCACAGTGATTGTCGTACAGTGGAAAATGCCGTCGGGAGGCATGTCCAGCGTCGTGTTTGTGGTGATGTTCATCGGCCCGTAAGAGCCGTCGCTGCCGGACTGGAACGTTTGGGCGTTGCCGAGGGTGCCAAGCGACAAGACGGCGGACAGGAGTAACAGATGGATGGATTTGGCTTTCATAATTTCACCTTTGCCGGGAGGACTCCCGGAGTTTGGATTCTTTCATTGGGGATTGTTGATTCAGGAAACCGGCTGGCGCGTTGGTATTTGTCACGATCACGGGCGGCTGGGCCACGATCACGCCAAGCGCACCACCGCCCTCGCCGGGAACGATCACTTCGACAGGCGGCCGGGCAATGATGACACCGAGTGCGCCAATGTCTTGGCCTGGAAGCACCACTTCAATGGGCGGCTGGGCGACGATCACTCCCAGCAGTCCTCCGTCCAGACTGGGCAAAACTACTTCGACCGGCGGCCGGGCGATGATGACGCCAAGTGTGCCAATGTCCAGGGCCGGGAGCAGTATCTCAACAGGCGGCTGGGCGATGATCACTCCCAGCAGTCCTCCGTCCTGACTGGGCAAAACTACTTCAACGGGCGGCGCGGCCACGACCACACCAAGCGCCACAACTTCACCGGGTTGAACTATCTCAATGGGGGGGCCGGCAATAACAATAAGTTGCGGTCGCGAAGCGGGATTCAACGGATCTTTGCCGTCGGCAATTTCATCGCCGTCCCCCCAGCCGTCGCCGTCCGTGTCCGCGACGAAGGGGTTCAGTCCGCGCGCAATTTCTTCGGCATTGGTCGCGTCGTCGTTGTCGTCGTCGCCGTCCGGGCCGCTGCTGAAGTAGGCGAAGGTCCAACTGAATTCGTTGGTCAGGTGGTTGCCCGCCGCGTCGGTGATGGAGGAACTCAGCGCCGCGCGATATATGCCAAACGGCAGCGGAGCGGGGAAGGTGACGACGGCGGCGTTCAGGGTGTCGCGCCACGAAACCGCGCCGTTGGCCACTGGCAGGTCGTCCGCCGTGCCGGGCCGGCTGTCGGGACCGGCGGCGAACACCTGGAACGACGCGGCGCTCAACGTGGTTGTGTCAATCGGTTCGTTGAAATAGGCAATCACCGTGTCCGTCGCCTGAGTGATGACGGTTTGACTGGCCGGCAGCGTGCGCACCACGCGCGGCGGCGTGGCATCGGGCGTGAGCGTGACGGTGATTTCGTCGCTCCAGGTAAAATTTCCGCCGGTGTCCGTGGCCTTGGCGCGAACGGTGAAGTTGGTCTTGTTGGTGGCGAGGAGCGGCGTCACGAAGCGATGCTCGAAGGGGAAACTCGCATCGTTGACCCCGCTTGCTCCATCCACGTAAAACTCGACATTGCGCACCTGCACGTCATCGGTGGTGCGCGCAGACAGGAGCACCAGTTTCCCCTCCTCGACGACGCCGTTGGTGGGAGTGACCATCGCGAAGCTGTTCGAGAGCGCGATGGCGGGCGGCACGCCCTGGTTGTCGAAGCTGCGGTAGTTCACCACCTGCAAGCCGGCCGTGCCGTCGGCCACGAAGGCGATGCCCGCGCCAATGGCCACGCTGAAGGGGCCGGCGGGCATCGGGAAGCGGGTGAGGAAAACGCCGGTGTTGGCGGGATCGGAAATGTTCAGGACATCAAGGGCCGCGCCGCCCCCGCCGAAGCCGAGCGTGCCGACGCTTACGGCCAGTCCGGAACCATTCGCGACCACGGCTTGTCCTTCCACATTGTTGGCATCCACGCCGCTCAGGAGTGTCAAGCTGTCCGGGTTGGACACGTTCGCCGTGGCAAAGCCGCCCGTGTTGCCATTGCCCGCCGCCACGTAGGCAATGCCGTTCCCCACGAAAACTTTCCCGCCGCCCGCTGACATCGTGAGCGAGCCGCGCAAGGTCATCGCGCCGTCGCGCAAGTCAATGGCGCGGAGCACGCGGCTGCTGTCCATGGTGTAGAGGAACAGCCCTTCGCCCGCCAGGCCGGTGAGCGGGGCGCCGCCGAGCGGCAATTGTTGCAAGAGCGCGCGTGTCGCCAGGTCGAACGACCAGAGGTCGCCGCCCGCCGCCACATAGGCCACGCCGCCGATGACCTCGACCTGCCGGGCATTGAGGTTGATGGTTTGCAGGAGCACGGGCTGCATGGGGTCGGCCACGTTGACGAGGTACAATCCGCCCGCGTTGGCGGCGACGGCGGCGATGCGGAGGTTGGAATCCACCGCGATATCAGAGGCATCGCCGGGCAGGTCAAGCTGGCCGAGGATTATAGGCTCTTGGAATTGCGAGGCATTGACGATGCCCAACCCGCGCGAGCCGAGCGCGAGGTAAGCGGTCTGTTGCTGGCTGTCGAGGATGGAGCCTTCGAGCACGACTTCCCTGGCCTGACCGGGCAGCGGCAGGCTGGCGATGACGCCGGTGGGGAATGCCCGCCCGGAAAGCGGATCGGTGCCTTGCTGGATTTCGGCGAGGTCGCTGATGCCGTCGTGGTCGGAGTCGGAGTCGTAAAGGTTTGTGCCGAGGATATCCTCGGCGTCGTTCGAAATGCCGTCGTGATCATCATCATGGCTGTCGCTGATTCCATCCCCATCCAAATCTCGGACCAGTGGCCGCGTAAATGCCGCTGGCGGAATCGTCGTTGCCTGCCCGCTGGCGCCGCTTCTGAAGAGCACGCTCGCAGTTTGAAAAGTGATCGGGTGAACGTAGCCGATTCGATAAAGGACGCCGGGAGCCAGGAACACGCTGTCGAAAGTTCCAGCCGGACCGAGGCGGCCCCGTTGAACGAAATCCGAGTCCAGGTCAGTCAACCTGAAGAACGGAGCGACAGTATTGAACGGCGCGACAGTATTCGAGGAACCGGACGCGGCGAACGACGCCTGAACAAACCGAGAACCTGTCTGGCCAGTGGATTGAAGGGCAGTAATCGCGGCCGACTCGGCAGCTTCCAGATCATTGGTTGAAAGCAACCCAATCGCCTGCGATTCCTGCTCCAAGAGCGCGCCCACCTCGGCGAGCAGAGCCTGCGTCGCCGGATCCAACACGATCTGGCCGTTCAGTGCCAGATTGGGGGCGCCTTGAGGAGACGGCTGGCAGGCGATTTGATCCAGAATCAGCAGCAGTTCAATCGCTTTCTCCCGTAATTGTTCTTTGGGATTGGCGAGTCCTTGAAACCGCTGTAACAGGGCGTTCGCTTGCGAGAAATAGAAACGGAGGTCGTTCAGCCAGGTTGGAGTGTTAATCCCAAAGCACTCACTCAGCGTGCCACCTTCGCCAACCAAATCCAGGACTGCCTGTGCGCGGTCGAGGAAATTTTTAAGGTCACTCGCGACATCAATGGCATCGGGAGCGCACTTCAGGACGATGGTCAGCGTTGTGGAAAAGGGTGGCTCTCAACGCCACAACCGTTTGACAGGCGGCGCTGGCCCCGGCCTGGATGTCATGAATCTGCCGGACAAGACCGACGATTTCTCCGTTGACATCAAGGAGGCACCTCGCCCCCCGGCTGATCGGAACAAATTTGGCGATGAGGTCTGTCGCAGCACTGGCCAGTGATGCCAGCCGCAGTGCAATGTCGATACCGTCGCAATTGTCCACAACCGTGATGAAGAACGTTTCAGAGTCGAGAAGCCTGTCCCCGGCCATTACTCCCCCGTCGTCCGTGACACGGATGGTGACTCGGTAACGACCTGGGGTTTGAGGTGTCCAACGGAACAGGCCGGTGCGGTCCAAGAATGCGCCTCCGGGAGCCTCATCAAAAGTATATGTCAGGGCATTCGCAGGCACGTCTTCATCAACGGCAGAGACTCGGAATTGAATCTCATGGCGGAAGAATACTGATTGATTCCCAATCACACGCAATTGAGGAGGCCGATTGACCTCGGACACGCTAATCTGGAACGACTTTGTGTCACTCAGTTGCCCTTCGCCGAAATCTTTGACTTGCACCGTTGCGGAGTAAGTGCCGGGGCCGTGCTGTTCTTCGGGCAGCCAGACGAACACGCCTTGCCGGGCCAACAGGAAGGCTCCCGGAGGCCCGTTGACCAGTTCGTAAACCAAAATGTCGCCATCCGGGTCGAATGCCGGCATTTGGAAAGACAAGAGAGTGCCTTCTTTGACGCTCTTGTTAGCGATGCTCGCCAAAACCGGAGGGTCATTCTGATTAGTGTCCGGAGTCGGGTCTGGCGAAGAGTCTGGAGGATTGTTGTCGGGGATGGGATTTGGTTCAGGAGCCGGATTTGGGTCTATCGGCCACCCGTTGTCTCCAATTCCATCGTTGTCGTCGTCGGGGTCGCCAATGTCCGGCCATCCGTCGTTGTCGTCATCAAAATCATTCTTGTCCGGCACTCCATCGTGGTCATTGTCTTCGTCAACATCTTTGGTCCCGTCACCATCGTCGTCATCATCAATGACATCGGGAATCTCGTCGTTGTCGTCGTCGGGGTCGAGCCAATCGGGCATTCCGTCCATGTCGCTATCTTCCAGCAAATCCGGGATGCCGTTTCCGTTGTCATCGTCGTCGCCTTCGTCAGGCCACCCGTCATCATCATCGTCATGGTCTTGATAGTCGGGCATCCCGTCTCGGTCGGTGTCGGAAGGCATGTTTGGCCCAGCGCCGCCACCGCGGGCGTTCGAACCCGGAGGTGCCATTCCATGCCACCCCGGATGCGTGATGCCGGTGCCGGGATCGGTGCGCACGAACAGGCCGTCTTCGCTCACCGTGACCGTGCCTTCGATGACCAGCCGGCCCGTGGTGTGGTCGAAGCTCAGGAAGTTCAGCTTGGTGCCCGGTGGCGCGTTGAAGACGTTCGGGAAGGTCATCGGCGCGGGCGTGGCGAAGGTGGCGATGCCCGGCGCTTGCACGGTGATGTCGAAGGTGTGTTGCAGCAGGCCGGGCGGGAGCATGTCGCGCACGAGTTCCGGCGGCACCACGCTCACGCCCACTTGTCCCGTGGCCAGCGGCTGGCCGTCCATGCCGATGAGGCTGTTCGGCATGATTTCAATGGTGAGATATTGTTGCTGCGTCGGCGAGATATTGTAGGCGGCGTTGCTTTGCAGCGTCACCATGTTGGTGACGTTGGCGCTCACGGTTTGCAGCACGTTCGAGGCGACGCGAGGCAGATACATGGCCAGGGCGCGGATGGGAACGCCGTTGGCATCGCGCACCACCACGCCGTTGGTGTTCACAATGTTCATCACGCCGTTGGTGATGCCCGGCTCGAAGGTAGTGTCCATGACCATCTCGGGGAAGTAATAGCCGGCGGGCGAGTTCGTGGCGGTGCGCCCGTCGAGCACCACTTTCACGTCGCCCACGGGCATGTTGGTGAGGGTGAAACGTCCGCTGGCGTCGGTGTAGGTGAAGTTGCTTTCCAAACCGAGCACATAGACTTTCACGCCCGCGATGGGCAGGAGGTAGTTGAAGCCGTTGCCGAGCGTCACGTCGTCCGCCGTGCGCGGAATCAGGTCCGGGCCCGGATCGACGATGCGGCTGGTGAGAACGGTGTTGGGAATGCCAACGACGCTGACGGTGCTGAAGTTGAACTTGAACAAGCCGCCAGGCGCCAAGTCGGCGTCGGCATCAAGGATTTCGCCGCTGATCACGGAAATGGTCGAGCCATCGACGGTGACTTGCACTTGCGAGGCGTTGGGCATGTTCGTCACGAAGAACAGCCAGGCGAAGGTGCCGTCATTGGCCGTGACGATGCGGGCGGGGAGTTTCCTTCCAGCGAAGGAGG
This sequence comes from Verrucomicrobiota bacterium, assembly GCA_031378375.1. Lineage (GTDB taxonomy): Bacteria > Verrucomicrobiota > Verrucomicrobiia > Limisphaerales > JANNEF01 > JANNEF01. The sequence goes on from JANNEF010000411.1 coordinate 7,832, forward strand.
CGTAGAAATTGTTCGAGTTGAGCGTGGCGGGGATAATCGGTTTCGGGAAATAGACGCGCGGGCGCACGGTGACGCCCACTTCGCTGGCACCGCTGCCCGGCTCGGCGAGCAGGGGCTTGGGCCGGGTGGAGATTGGAGTTCCGAGGATGGCGGCGGCGAGCATGTCCACATCGGCCTGGTTGAGGTAGCCGTCGCCGTTGACGTCGGCGTAGCCGCGAAGGCCGACGGGCAGGATGCCCGATGAACCGGCAGGCGGGACGCCTACCCCACTATCGCGGATGTGGTTGATGAGGCGGACGACGTCGGAGACGGTGGCGAGATTGTCGGCGTCCAAGTCGCCGAGCCGTTGCGGCTGCGCCGACGTTGGCGGTGCGAAGGTGCAAAGCATCACCGCGAGGAAAATCAGCGCGAACGTGCGGCTGGCTTTTCTAAACAACCAGGAAGTGCCGAGTGGCGTCATGGGAATTTTCTTTTGGCTTGAGTGGAGTCAAGCAGGCGCGGCGGGCTGCGTCAATCCAAAACATTTCCGGATTGTTGGAGCGGTTTGAATGTAGCGGCGGTCTGTGACCGCCGAAAACGGCGCTCACAGAGCGCCGCTACAATCAAAATCGGACACCATCTCGGATGGCTTCGATTTCCCATCCGTGCCCATCCGCAATCCGTGGTTCAACCGTGGTACGCAAAAAGAGCCGCCGTTGGAAAACGGCGGCTCGATGCGATGGCCAGAAGAACCGCGATTCAGGCGGCCTTGGCGTCGGGGGCGGCAGGTGCGGCGGGCGTGGATGCGGTGCCCGCAGCTTGTGATTTCGCGTCCGCGGGGGCCGGTTTCTTTTCACGTTGCGGGGCGCGCTCGACGTGGCTGGCGCTTTGCCACGCGCGCAGCTTGTCCGGGTTGCGCGCGTATTTATTGTGCATGATCGCGTTGAGGGTGGTCACTTCCTTCATCCCGGCGCGGATCAGGCGTCCGATGGCGGCGGTGCTTTCCACGCCTTCATTGTCGGCACTTTCCTCGGCGTCTTGCGCGGCGGTGATGGCGGCGCGGTCATCGGCGAGGTCTTGCACGAACGTCGCCGGCAGTTCGTGCGCGACGAACCGGGCGACCAGCGCGGCTTTCGCCGCCGACGTCGCGGCGTCGTCACCGGGTTGCGCCTTGAGCCGGACGAGGAAGGCGTCGGTGGTGGTCAGCACCGCAGTCTGGCCGGGGCCATCGGGCGGGCGAAACTGGTCGGCGAAGCCGGGTTCGTCCTGGGCGATGGCGGCGGCGGTGCGCGTGAGGTTCTGGAGGTCCAGCCGCAGGGCGTCGAGGAGGACTTCCCGGGCGGTCGGGCTGCCGCTGGCCTGGACGGCCTTGGCGAGGTCGAGGTCGGCGATGATTTGGCCGAGGTTGGTCAGGCAGACTTTGCATTTGCTGCCGTCGGCAAAGTCAGCCGCGTGGGTGATGCAGAAGGTTTGGGTTCGCCCGAAGGCGTCGTAACGTCTGGTCTCGCGATCATTCATACCACAGTGTTCAGCAAAAACGGGGCCGGGGCGGTGCCGGAAATGCAAAAAGTGCGGCCGAAGTTCAACGGCGGGCGGGGCCTGGCGTCGGCAAATCGCGCAAGTGGCTAGTTTTCTGAGAGAAGTGACACGCTCGCCGCCGCAACTGACACGACCGATGGAGCGATTGAACGTCGCCGCGGGTGAATTTACCGGTGTGATGCCTCGAATTATACCAACTACGTTAATTGGCTGGTAGAAGTTAAGCGGCGGGGATAGCCTTTGGGCATGGCCAGACCCCGAGCAAAATTAGATCGTTGCGGTGAGGCGGACCTCGTCACCCGCCGCCTCCACACCGAACCTCCCGGA
>JANNEF010000180.1:0-3618 GCA_031378375.1 Verrucomicrobiota bacterium
TTGCCGCGAATCTCCGGCACGCGCACCCAGATGCTCGCCGTTCCATTCGCGGCGTCCCATTCCTCAATCTGGTAGGCGAGCGTCGCGCCCGCGCTGGTGGTGAACCGGATGTCCGCGCCGCCGGCCTTCGCCTGGTTGAAGTTGAAGAAGCTCGCATTCAACCGCACCAGCAGCGGGAAATTTGTTTCCGAAGCCGAGCCGGGCAGGTTCGCGCCCTCCGGTGTGGTGATGATGTGGAACGAGCCCGAATACTGCCACGCGAGATAGGTCTGCACCGTGACGAGGTAACTCTTCGTCGAACCATCCTGCGCGGTCACCTTGTAAGTCTGCGGCGTGGTGAAGTCGTTCGTGGCTCCCGACGCCGGATTGCCGCTGGCGAACGGCGACACCGTGAAAGTCGGCGCGAGGTTCGTCAGCCCCACGTTCAACCCCACCGTGATGGTGATGTTCGTCCCGGCAATCGTCGCCGGTCCCAGCGCGCCAAAGTCGAACGTGAGAATATCCTTCGCCGAGCTGATGGGCGTGATGTTGACCGTGACGCGGAAATCCCTGGTGGAGCCATTCTCCGCCGTGACCGTGTAAATCTGCGGCGTGGTGAAGTCCCGCGCCGTCCCCGAAACCGGACTTGCCGTGGCGGCGGGCGAAACCGTGAAGGTCGGCGCAAGGTTCGTCACCGCGGTGCCGTATGGGACGGTCATGAGGATGTTCGTTCCGGCAATCGTCGCCGCGCCGTACGACGGAAAGGTGAACGTGAGAAAATCTTTCGCCGCGCTCGCCGGAGTGACGATGACCGTCACGCGAAAATCCCGCGTCGAGCCGTCCTCGGCGGTGACGGTGTAAATCTTCGGCGTCGTAAAGTCCCGCGCAGTGCCCGAAACCGGGCTCGCCGTCGCCAGCAGAGAAAGCGTGAACGTCGGCGCGAGGCTCGTCACCGGAGTGTTGTAGGGCACGATGAGCGTGATGTTCGTGCCGGCAAGCGTCGCCGCGCCAAACGTCGGGAAGGTCAACGCGAGAATGTCCTTCCGCGAACTCAGCGCCGCCGTCGCCACGCGCAGGAAGCCGCTGCCGGTAAGGGTGGAACCGTTCGCGCCGTAGTCGCCGACCGGCTGTTTCGTCCCGTTGATAAAGAGCGCATTCACCACATTGGTGCCGGTGAACCCGAGATTCAGCGCGCCGCTGCCGCTGTTCAGCACCACGTCGGTGTTCGCGCTGAGCGCGACGGCGCTGTTGGTCAATCGCAGGACGCCGCCCGCCACGGTGGTGACTCCGCTGAACATATTCGTGCCCGCGAGGGTCAGCGTGCCGGCGCCGCTCTTGGTCAACCCGCCCGCGCCGCTAAACGCGCCGCTGAACGTCGTGCTCGCGTTGTTGTTGCCGACGGTCAACACGACGGGCGCTCCAGCCGCGTTGACCAGGGGCACGGTCACGACGCCGGAAATTCCGCCGAGGCTGAACGGCGAAAGACTGCCGCCGAAGGCCAGCGTTCCGTTGGCGCCGAAAACGAACGTGCTGTTCTGCAACGCCAGGCTGTTGCTCAACGTGAGTGAACCCACGTTGACGGTAGTGTTGCCGCTGTGCGTGTTCACGCCGGAAAGGGTCAGCGTGTTGGCCCCGTTCTTGGTCAGCGCACCGGTGTTCGTGATGCTGCCGGCGAGGTTCACGCTGCCGCCGCCCGTGTCCACCGAGAGCGTTCCGCCGGCGGCGAGATTGATGCTGTTGGTCACGAGGCCGGCGGAAAGATTCGCGCTCGGATTCAACGAGCCGCCGGAGGAGTTGCCCAGTCGCAGCGGCCCCGTGCCCAGCCCGTTCACCGTGATAATCTGCACGCGGTTGCCGTCGTTCAGCGTCACGCCGCCGCTGAAGGTGTTGCTGCCAAAGAGCGACAGCCCGCGCGTGCCGCCGCTGATGGAGAATCCGCCCGACCCCGACACCACGCCGTCGAGCCGCAGGTCCGTGCCGCCGCCGAACGGAATGGGCACGTTCACCGTGCCGCCGCCCAGAGTGACGGCGTTGGCAAATCTCACCGGCTGACCCGAGGCATCCGTCGGCCGGAGCGTAACGCCATTGGTCAGCATCAGCGTGCCCGTGCCGAAATAATTCAGCGAGGCGCCGGAGCCGTTGCCATGCGGATTGAGCGTGCCGTTGAGGACAACCGTCCCGCCGCTGTGGCTGTGCGCGACTGGAATCGTCAGCGTGCCGCCGTTGGTCTTGGTCAAGCTGCCGGAGCCGGTGAGCACGCCCGCGAACGTCATCGTGCCGCCACCCGCTCCGCCGAGCGTGACGTTCGTGGCCAGCTCGATGCTCGTATAATTCGTCACCGGCCCCGCGCCGTTCTGATTCATCTGCGGATTGCTGCCGGTCAACTGAAGGTTGTTCCCGCGAAGACTCAACGTGGGTCCGGCGAAGTTAAGCTGATTGAGCTGGAACACGCCCGGCAGGTCGTTGGTGACGCCGTAGGCGCCCGCCGCCGTGAAATTCAGAATCGTCGTGGCGCCCGACACGGGAACGCCACCCGTCCAATTTGCCGCCACCGACCAGTTGCCGCCCGCCGAGTTCGTCCAGGTGGACTGCGCCGAAGCATTCAGCGCGCGCGCGAGCGCGGTGATGACTGCGAGCCGGAGTATGTCAGCGAAGGGGATTGATGATTTCATTGGCTACGGATTCGCCGCTTCGATGCGGTAGAAGCGCTGGGGTTGGCCGGCGGCGCCAGCGTCACTGAAGGACAAGGTCGCCCCGGTCGAGGTCGCGCTCCAGCCATCAGGCGACTGGAAATTCGGCGGCGCGATGACCGGCATCCACGAAGCATCCGACAGCGTGGTCTTGAAGACGACGCGATACTTGAAGCCAGCCTCCGTGGCGAACGTGAAACCCGGAATGCCACCGGAGAAAGTTATCGCGCTGCCCGGCAGAACCGGCGTGGGCGGCACGGGCGGCGGGAGCGTAGTGAAACTCTGCACGTTGTCCGCCCACAGGCTGCTCGTCTCGTTGGTGGCGCGGAAGGTGAAGTAGTAGGCCCTGGTTGGAGTTAAACCCGTCGCGGTAAAACTGAGATTCGTCGCGGCCACGTTCGTCCACGCGCCGAGGTAAGCGGAGTTGGTCCAGAGCGCGGCGTTGGTTCCGGCGTTCACCGTGTTCCAATAGGCGACGACGTCGAAGATGGCACCGTTACCCTCGATCGTGGCACGGAGCGCCGCCGCAGTGCTGGTGATGCCGGTGGCGGCGGAGTTGATGATGCCCGGCAGCGGTCCCACCGTGACCGTGCCAGTGCCGGTGAAGTGATTGTCCCTCGTGGTCGCCGGAGAACTGGCAGAGCCGTAGGAGCCGTTGGGCATGTTCGTGCCGCCAAGGTTCAGCGAAGCCACCTGCCGAGGGCCGACGAAACTCAAGTGGAGCGTCGCGCCATTGCTGATGTTCAGCGCGCCGCCGCCCAAGGCATCGGGTCGCGCACAAGCCAGCACACCGACCCGGACGGAGGTCACGCCGGTGTAGCTGTTCGTGCCGGAGAGCGTGAGGGTGTTGTTGCCGTTCTTGGTCAACCCGCCGGTGTTCGTGATGTTGCCCGCGAGGTTCAAGCTGCCGGAGCCGGTGTCCACGGTCAGCACCGCGCCGACGGCGAGA
>JANNEF010000186.1:0-7640 GCA_031378375.1 Verrucomicrobiota bacterium
CGACACGGCGAAATTTTACGCCCCGACCACACGGAGCAAAGGACATCCTCGCGGAACGCACCCCTGAATCGCCGAGTCACCGGAGGAATACGCCTGCCTGGAACCGGAGGGGAGCGCCCTGCTGGACGAAACCATCGGACTGGCCGGCGCGTGGAAAACTATTTCACCGGGCGAACCGGCGGGAGGCGATGGTGTCACGCCGGCAGCACACCTGCGCAAACTCCGCCATTTCGCCGGACGCTTGGAACCGGATTTCTTGCTGCTCCGTCCGGATGTGAACGGCACGTTTCGCCTATTGGGCGGCGCGATTTGCCTCCCGTCATCGTGGGCGCTGCGAGAAAAAGTGGGGTTGTCGCTGCCACTCACACTGACGGACGTGTGGCTGCGGGTGGAGCATCAGTCCTTCGTCGCTTTGCCGAAGGCGCGCAGCGTGTTGTTCGGAATCCGCGTGAGCGTTCACGCGTTGGCGGATGTTGCGCACGACCGCGTCGCCGCCCGGGGCCTGTCGCGCGCGTTGCAAACCAAGCCGGAGGACGTGACGCGCTACAATGGACTGGCAGGTGCGCGGGCGGCGCTCGTTGAAATGCTGACTTGAGGCGTAATCCGGAAAGCACATTGACGAGTCACGCCCCCGCCTCCGCGTTTTTTCGCACATTCACCCACGTATGCACGTGCGGCTCGCCCCGGAAGTACCAGAGCATCGCCGGCCCTTCGATTTGCCAGACATCCCACACGCCGTCGTTCCCGATGTCCTGATTCTTGTAAAACGCCATGTGAAGATGGTCGAACCCGTTGGCCTCGATCAACTTCATCGCCTCGTCGGCGTCGGGTTGGCGGAACGGTGCCAGCAAATCAGCCATCACCTTGCGGACGTGCGCCTTTTGATCGCGGGTCAGTTCCGTCATCGGGATGCCGGGCAAACCGGAGTTCCTGCCGGTGAGCTTGACCGTTTCGGTGCCCTTTTCTTCGCGCCCCTCGCCCAGCAGCGCCAATTCGCGCTGCTTGCCGTTGAGCATCTTGAAAACCTCGTTCGCCCGCAGGGCCTGGAACCAGTAAACATTGCCCGCGTGGTCCGCCTTTTCATTAAAACTTTTCGCGGCGTGACCGTAGAAAATTGGACCACCGAACGCGGCGCCTTCCACGGAATCCCCGTCGCAGCGCCGCGTGCAATGCCGGCCCGTAAGCACGAATTCAAACTTGCCCGTGCCCGGCGTGCCGAACAGTGCGATGGAACTGCCGCCGAAGCCTTCCTTGCCGCTGTCGTGTTCGACCTGCTTGAGCACCGTCTGGGCATACTGTGGGCTGTGCAGACCGAGGAAAATCTCACGAATCATCGCTTGCTGATCCCGGTTGAAGAACTCGGAAATCTTCTTGTCTGTGATGTGCCAGTTGTTGTCCACCTTCGAACGCAACGGATGATCGAACGCGAAACACACCGCATTGCGTTGCGTGTCGGTCAAACTCTGGTAAAGCGTCGCCACCAGCGTCTCGGATTTCGCCTGCTTGCCCGCCGCGGCGGACGACAGCAGCGGGATACCGGCAGCGGCCAAAGCCGCGCCGCCCATCGTTGTCTTGAGGAAGTGGCGACGGGTGACAGCAGCGTCGCCGCAGTCGCACGGCCCGGAGAATGGCTTGGTATTCATGGTGCGCTTGTAGCAAAGTTCGCCTGCTCTGGCCAGCGTCATTTCAGGTGGCGTTTCAGACGGGCACCATTTAATTGCCAGTCCGGCGGAGGTGTGTTGTAATGAACTCGCTGTCACTGTGGACAGGCTGGCCGACACCAGCACCGGACGACTCAAACTGAAAATCAAACATATGCCAACGACCACTGAAGATTCTGTCATCATCGTGAAGACCCGCGAGCTTTGCGAAACCATCCTGGTCCAACCGGAGTTTCAAAACATCCGCCGTCATATTGACGCCTTTCTTGCCGATGAAGCTGCCAAGGCGCAATACCAACTGGTCGTCGAGCGGGGGGAACAGCTTCAGCACAAACAGCAGATGGCCGTGCCGCTGTCGAACGAGGAAGTGGCGGAGTTCGAGAATCAACGCGAGCAACTCGTCAACAATCCGGTGGCGCGGAGCTTCCTCGACGCCCAACAGGAAATGCATCGTTTGCAGGAATCGGTGAACCAATACGTCGCCAAGACGTTTGAATTGGGCCGGGTGCCCGCCGCGGAGGATTTTGATTCCGGCTCGTGCGGGTCAGGCTGCGGCTGCGCGCACTGAATTTTTTCCGAGCGTGAGCCACGAGTGAATTCGTAGGGGGCGGCGGCCTTCTTTCGGAGCGAACGACCGCACTGGCGAACGAGAAGTGGTGCCCCGGCTAGGACTCGAACCTAGGACCAATTGATTAAGAGTCAACTGCTCTACCAACTGAGCTACCGAGGCAACCAAGAGGCGGAGAAGATTGTAAATGCAGCCGCCTTTGTCAATCGTCCCGTGAAAAATTCTCTACGCAGGCTGACCGCACCACGTTACCGGGGCATGTTCAAAGCCAGCGGACCCTGCTGACCGACTAAAATGAGCGAACGAAAAAAAGACCACATCATCGCCGAAACTGACGCCGCGCCCACCGCGCCGCGCAACGGCAAACCCCTGACCATCGAGTTGCCGTTCCACCGGCGCGTGGACACGAGTTTCCTCCAATACGCCTCCTACGTCATCCGCGACCGCGCCATCCCGAATCTCACCGACGGTCTCAAACCGGTGCAGCGGCGCATCCTGTGGGCGTTGCGCGAGAAGGACGACGGGCGCTTCATCAAAGTGGCCAACGTGGTCGGCCACGCCATGCAATATCATCCGCACGGCGACGCCTCCATCGGCGACGCGCTTGTGGTGCTGGCGAACAAGCGTTATCTCATCGAGGGGCAGGGTAATTTCGGCAACATCTTCACGGGCGACCCGCCCGCCGCGCCGCGTTACATCGAGTGCCGTCTCACCGAACTGGCGCGCAACGAAATCTTCAATGACGAGCTGACCGAGTTCGTCCCCAGCTACGACGGGCGCAACCAGGAGCCGGTCGCCCTGCCCAGCCGCCTGCCGCTCACGCTCATGCTCGGCACCGAGGGCATCGCCGTCGGACTTTCCTCGAAAATTCTGCCGCACAATTTCCCCGAACTGCTCGCGGCGCAGATTGCCATCCTGAAGAAGCAGCCCTTCAAGTGTCTGCCGGACTTTCCCACCGGCGGCCTCATGGACGCGCGCGATTACAAGGACGGGGCCGGCAGCATCAAAGTCCGCGCAAAAATCAAGACCAAGGACGAGAGCACCGTGGTCATCAGGGAAGTCCCGCCCAGCACCACGACCGATTCGCTCATTGCCTCCATCGAGGACGCCTCGCGCAAGGGCAAGATCAAAATCAAAAGCATCAACGACTTCACCGCCGAGGATGTGGAGATCGAGATCAAGGCGCCCAACGGCGTGAGCGCTGATCAACTCGTGGACGCGCTCTACGCTTTCACCGATTGCGAGATCACCATCTCCAGCCGCATCATCGTCATCCGCGACAGCCGGCCCGTCGAGCTGACCGTGAGTGAGGTTTTGCACGCGAACACCGCGCAACTCGTCGCATTGCTCAAGCGTGAACTGGAGTTGCGGGAAAAGAAGCTGGAGCAGGAACTCCACTTCAAGACGCTCGTGCGCATCTTCATCGAGGAACGCATCTACAAGAAGATTGAAGCGTGCAAGACCAACGAAGCGGTCTTCGCCGCTGTGCATGAAGGCTTCAAGCCGTTCCGCCGCCAGATGTACCGCGACCTCGCCGACGCCGACGTGCAGATGCTGCTCGAAGTGCGCATCCGCCGCATCTCGCTGTTCGATATCAACAAGCACCGCGAGGAAATGGACCAGGTGAAGGCGGACCTGGAGGAGACGCGCAAGCACCTTAAGTCCCTCACCAAGTACGTCATCGGCCACCTCGAACGATTGCTGGAAAAATACGGCCCGCTCTATCCGCGCCTCACCCGGAGCAGCCGTTACGACGAGGTGGACGCGAAGGAAGTTGCCTTCAAAGCCTTCAAGGTTGCCTATGATCGCGAGACCGGTTACGTCGGCTACAAGGTCAGTGGCGACGAATTCAAAGTGGACTGCACGAAGTTCGACAAGCTCCTCCTCGTGTTCAAGGACGGTCACTACAAAGTGACTGAACTGCCCGAGAAGCTCTTTGTCGGCCCCGACTTGTATTTTTGCGGCCTGCCCGAGCGTGACCGGGTGTTCACGCTGGCCTACACCAACCGCGACGCCACCTACCTCAAGCGGTTCACCTTCGGCGGCGCGATCCTGAACAAGGACTACCACTGCATCGCGCCCAAGTCGCGCATCCTGTTCTTCGAATCGAACACGCCGAAGGAATTGTTCATCCGCTACAAGCCTGCGCCGTATCAGAAGATCAACCAGCAAACCTGCAACCCCGCTGAAGTGGAAGTGAAGGGGGCCAAGACGCGCGGGCGGCAGGTGTCCATCAAGGAAATCTCCTCCATCACCAGCACGCCCACGCGCGGCTGGGACGCCGAAGCGCCGACAACGAAAGTGATGTTCGCGTGAGAGCGCCCGTTGCCTACTGTGCAGACTGTCGGCTGTCCAACCACTTCAAGGCGGCGGCTTCGCCGTAGAGTTTCAGCCGGTCGAAGTAGATGATCACCTCGGCTTCGCTGGCGGCGGGCAGCCAGCGTTTGAAGACCTGGACGGACTCGCGGATGTCTTTTCTCTGCGTGTCGAGACTGGCCATCCGCTGCGGCACGGTGCTTTGGAGGAACTCGTAATTCTTTTCCTGGTCGAGTGGGGAGAGGACGATTCGCTCCATCGCCAGGCCGACGAGTTGATTCAGCAATCCCCGGCCGCCTGCTTGCGTGCCGACGCGCTCCGCGAGCGTGATCCCCATGTACGCCAGAGATTCGGCGGAGGCTCCGTCGCCGGCGGCCAGATACTGTTTCTGTAGCGTCGCCATTTCCTGGGCCAGGTTTTTCAACGGCGCCAGTTGCGGCAGGTGGGTGCCGGACATGGCGAGCGCCTTGGCTTCAGCCGGCGGCTTGCCGGTGGAAAGGCAAAGTTCTTCGAGCGATTGGATCTTCTCAACGGTGTATTCATCGAAGCCCGGTTTTTGCGTCGCCACGAGCAGATCCTGGACGGCCAGTTGCGGTTGCCCATTCTTCAAGTGGTTGCGCGCCGAGAGGTAGTCGGCGAGAGCATTGTCAGGCGCGGCGGTCTGGAACTGGTCGAGCAACTGGCGCTGCGCCTCCGGGAACAGATCCCGGGTGATCACGTTCAACAACACGTTCGCGTCATGCGGGAAGTTGGTGAGTGCGGTCCTCAGAAATCCCGTGTCACCGCTGGCCTGCCACGCGGCGAGGAGGCTTTCGGCGTTCGTCTTGTTCTGCGCAAGCCATGCGCCAAGTTGCTCGCTGGAGACGCGGGAGAGCGTTTCATCGCCATCAAAAATGCGCTGGAGAATGTTGGTGAAGGGCACGGACGACGCCTCCGTGTCCGCGACGTTGCCGCCGGCGGGCGCGTTCGCCAGCAGGCGGGTGAACTGCCGCGGGGAGGTGGGAGTTTCCCCGGCAGCCGGCCAGGCTGCTTCGTTGGGCACGGGCGGAGGCGCGACCCGGCGTTGTTTGAAACAATAAACCGCGACGATGGCGGCCAGCAGGATTCCGAGGATGTTCAGCGCCGTGCGAATTTTCATAGGTCAGTCTGTGCGACGTTGCTGAACTAGACCGGACGCGGGAGAAAAGCTCACGCAGATTGCCCGCGCGAACCGGCGGACGCGGGTTACCCCGGCGCGCGGGCCGTTCAAGGGGAGTTGGTCCGCCAATACGGGGTGATCGCCCACATGTTGATCGGCTTGATGGCCGCGCCGAAACGAAGGAAGCGCGTGCTGCCGTCGGCAAAAGCGTACATCGAACCGCCGCCGCCGGAGTTGGGTTTGCCGTTGGCAGCGTGGCGACTCTGATCCAGTTCGGTGATGTCGTTCCCCTGGCCTTCCAGAAAATCCATCCAGAAGTGACCGGAGGACGGCTCTTTTTCGCCGAAGGTGATCGTATCGGTCGGTTCGTGGATGTCGTTTTCCGTGATCCGGTTGGTGGGGCGCATGGAACCGAAATAATCGTTCCACCCATTCATGATATAACTGCGCGGGGCATCGTCAGGTGCCGAACGCCCGCTGCCGTTGGAAGGCGGGTTGGGGACATCGCTGGGACAGACGAGCAGCCTGAGGTTTTGGTAGCCGTCGTAAAGGAGCGTGGGCCACCAATGCGTGGATGAAGCACGCGTCGGCAAAGCGTCTTCATTCTCTTGGGAATACATCGTCAACGACAGGTTCAACTGACGGATGTTGTTCATACAGGCGGCGCGCCGACCGAATTCCTTGGCGCGAGCAACAGCGGGCAGAAGCATCGCAGCCAGAATCGCGATGATGGCGATGACGACAAGCAGTTCGATCAGCGTGAATGCGGGCGACCGCGTTTCGCCGGAACGGATCCGACGTGAACCAGAGTTGGCAGGATATGACTTCATCAACTTCGACAGCGGCTCCGCGCCCCATGCGTCGGCTGCGGGCAAGCACATGAATTCTGACTGGTTCGGCGGGCAAGTATTCAACGCGTTTGGCCTTTCAGACATTCGCCGCGCGCGTGTCTCATACGGGCTTTGTACGAAATTCTGTCGCGCTTCGGATGGACAACCGCCGTTGCGATCCGGGATTTGCGGTGAGGGGCTATCGTGGTTTTACGGGTAAGCGCGGCAGTTACTGCCCGGATTTTTGATCCGGAGTAATAGAGGATACTAACGGTTCAGTTTGCAGCGCTCTTTGGATTTACGCGGCCAGTGCCGGCACGTCCTGTGGAAACGACGGGCGGGAGATAGGCACCGTCAGCAGCAGTCCGCCACTAACGGTTACGAAAGCTACCGCGGTGGTGTCCTGCCCAACCTGACACGCAGTACCGGGTCTAGCGCCTTTTCGGCGCGATGGCCCCAGGCACTGGCCCGTTGTCCAAAGGGAGGCGATCTCCCCATCAAGCCCCCGCTCAGAGCGGGGCGCTGCTCAACTTCACCCGCAGGACGGCGGTTTTTCCCGGTGCCAGGCTTACTCGGTTCTTCGCGACATTGCCTGATTCCACGCAGACCATCTGGCGGTATTCCTCGTTGCCGAAGTCGGGCATTTGTTGCGCCTTGGCGATCCACGGATTCCAGACGACGGTGGACGCCGAGCCGCTTTTTTCGACGCGGATTTTTCGGCCGAGGCTGGAATCAAGGATTTCCACCGAACCGATGGCGTCGAGATACACGCGGTCCACTTCCGAAGCGATGGTCAGTGCGTTGGTGCGCTCGGTTTTGGACGCGAAGTTTTCCAGCTTGTCGAGATAGCTCAAGTCTTGAAGTCCGGCAATGCTCACCGCCGTGATGTCCCCCACCGTGAAATACGTGTGCAAACAGTTTTCAAAATTGAACGGCTGGTCCACCGATGTGTTGGTGACGATCAGTTCGAGCGCCAGCGTGTCCGCAACGGTCACCACGTAGTTGGCAATGAACGGCGGCCATACGCCGCGCTGGGGCGAATTGGGGAGACTGAACCGCAGGTTGACTCCACCGTCAGGCACTGTTGAGGTTTCGTGCAAACCCACGGCGACGTGCGCGCGAATCCG
>JANNEF010000017.1:0-1739 GCA_031378375.1 Verrucomicrobiota bacterium
CAATTTCGACTGCCGACTCGATGGTAGTCCCGCCAATGCACTCTGTCGGACTACGCTCCACGCAATGCAAAACGGCGGCCAGCCTAACCGTAGCACCGGCGAGTTTCGCTCCCCAGTCACGCATGATTTCCATCTGGCCGCCATCATCTAACATATCTTCGATTTTGGCTTCCCATTCTTCCAACAGTTTCAAACAGGGCGATTGCACCATAAGTTATTGTCCAAGTAGTATTTCTTGCAGATAGTGGTCGTCCCAGCCGGCGTTGAGGCGTTTATTTTTAATGCCGACCTTGAGCGTGTGATTGTTTTTCAACAGGCTCAGCGCCGTGCGGCGGAGGATACTGAAATTGGCGTCGGCGTGGCCTTTGCGAATTCGGCACTCGTCTTCTCGGAACGTCACGTCGAGTTGCCAGTGCAGTTGGTTCTCAATGCCCCAATGTCCACGGACCGCCGCGGCGAAACGTCGCCCCGAGAGTTTGCGGCTAAGGATATAAAAACGCACTTCCGAGTGGTGCTTCTCGTCACGCAGCGTTTCGTTGATCGCCACTCCGATTGCCTTGAGTCCTGGCCATCGCTGGCGATCGGGCAGATTGTCGGGAACCTGACACACATAATAGTCCCGAGTCTCGTCGCGGCCGTGGCCGCGCTCTTCGGTGTGATGGCGGCTCACCTTCGTCCGTGCGAAATCATCTTCCAGGTGGTCCAGAAAATGGTCTTGAATTCCCTCGTGCAGTGTCGGCTGGTTGCCTTTTACCGCCAACACGTAGTCGGCGCTGGCGTCGACGACCGCTTGGGCGATCTCGGTCTGACATCCCATCGCATCGATTGTGACCAAACACCCGGAAAGCTCGATGATTTCCAACAGTTTTGGAATCGCCGTGATTTCGTTGCTCTTGGCGTCAACCACAACTTGTCCGAGCGTGATATGATTCGCAGTGGCCCAAGCGCTGACCATGTGAATCGCCGCCTTGCTGCTGGCCGCGTCGAAACTGCGACGCAGCGTCTTGCCGTCGATAGCCACAATTTGTCCGGCGGTGATTTCATGCATCGCGGTGATCCAACTCAGCAAGCACTTCTCGAACTCCGCCGGCTTGAGCGCACCCAAAATCGCGTTGAAGCGATCGTGCGACGGAATGCCCTCACGCAGATCGAGAATCTTCGCCAGCCACTCCTGCTTCGTCCGCGCCCACCGGGCGATGGCCACAAAATCATCCGCTCCGCAGATCACGGCGCAAACCGCCATCGTGACAATATTGATCAGCGGATACGTCACTGGGCGGAGACGCGGGTCGGTCAAATCGTCAAAGTGATCGCGAACCTGCACACCAACGCTCTTCGGCATGGCACACCTCTCGGCAACGGCAAGTCGCCCGCACAAGACCTCCTCGTGCCATATCGACTCGCCCCGTCCCAGTTATGCCAGATTGCTTAAAATCGCGCAATCGCCCTGGGGTCAGGGGCCATGCTCTGAAAGTGAGATCGTGCCCGCCTAAGCCGACGCAAACCACTGATTCCGAAAATCGAGGATGGCCGCTTCGGGAAACAGCGACTTCAAGTGGGCCACGTCTTTGTCCGACGGTCCGTGGCTGATGTGGATTCGGCTGACCCCCGGTTCGCCAAATAGCCACAGTAATCCAGGGGCTTGCCGCTCGGGTGACAAAGGGTATGGGTATACCTCCCACTCTAGGTTCCGCGTGCTCCAACCTGCCTCCGGACCACTCGCGGCCAGCGCTGCGTGG
>JANNEF010000067.1:0-3669 GCA_031378375.1 Verrucomicrobiota bacterium
GCATCCGTGGGGTTCCTCGCTCCAGACCGGCGCGAGCGCGATGTATCGCTTCGACCCGCGCCGCTTCACCATCGCGATGCACGCGGGCAATTCGCCGAACCCGCACGGCATCGCCTTCGACCGCTGGGGCTACCACTACGCGACGGACGGCACGGGCGGCAACGCCTTCCAGGTGCGCCCCGACGCGAAGGGCTTCAAGATGTTCCCGCTGCTGAAGAAGGAAGTTCGCCCCGTCGCCGCGAGCGAAATCGTTTCCAGCACACACTTCCCCGAGTCCATGCAGGGCGACTTCCTCATCATGAACGTCATCGGCTTCCTCGGCATCAAGCACTACAGCCTCGAGCGCAATCCCGAGACCGGCGCGGTCTGGGGCGAGCCGGCCGGCGACGAGTTGACCGTGACGAAGGAAAACCCCGACGGCACGAAGACCGAGGACAAGTCGCGCGGCCTGCTCATGAGCGGCGACAAAAACTTCCGTCCCTCCGATGCCATTTTCGGCGCGGACGGCGCGCTCTACGTCGCCGACTGGCACAACGTCATCATCGGCCACATGCAGCACAACGTCCGCGACCCGAACCGCGACCACAAACACGGCCGCATCTACCGCGTGACCGCGAAGGGTCGTCCGCTGCAAAAGCCCGTGGCCATCGCCGGCGCGCCGATTCCCGCGCTGCTCGAAAACCTTAAGCACGCAGCCGACGGCGTGCGCCACCGCACGCGCGTCGAGTTGAGCGCGCGCGACACGAAGGAAGTCATCGCTGCGGCGCAGAGCTGGGTGAAGCAGTTCGACCCGACCAAGGCCGAGCACGGGCATCACTTGCTCGAAGCCCTGTGGCTCCACCAGCAGCACAACGTGCAAAACACCGCGTTGCTGGACCAGGTGCTCAAGTCCCCCGAGCCGCACGCGCGCATCGCCGCGAACACGGTGAAGCACCTGTGGTTCAACGTGGAGGCCTCCACGCGCGGCGGCGTCATCGCGGGCTTGCAGGAAGTGGCCGCGCAGAAGTCGGGCATCCTCTCCGACACGCCCGCGCTCACCACCATCCGCATTGGCACTGTGCCCGAGCGCATGATGTATGACGTGACGCAACTCGTCGTGAAACCCGGCAAGAAGATCAAGCTCACCTTCGCCAACCCGGACTTCATGCCGCACAACATCCTGCTCGTGAAGCCCGGCAAGGCGGACGAGATCGGCGAGAAGGCGATGGCGCTCGGCGCGAAAGGCTTCGAGGTCAATTACGTCCCAGAAAGCCCGGACATCCTCTGGGCCAGCAAGCTCATTGACCACGGCAAGGAGCAAGTCATCGAGTTCACCGCGCCGACCGCGCCTGGGGCGTATCCCTACATCTGCTCCTTCCCTGGTCACCATCTGATCATGCGCGGCACGCTCATCGTCACGGACAACCTCAAGGAGTTCCTCGCCAACAATCCCGAGCCGGTGACCAAGTTCACCGAATGGAAACTCGCTGACTTCACCGAAGACCTGAAGCGCGTGGGCCAGCACCGGAATTTCGCGCGCGGCCAGCAAGTGTTCACCAGCCTCGCATGCGCCCAGTGCCATCAGTTGGGCAAGGACGGAGCCGCCTTCGGCCCGAGCCTCAGCGACGTCGTGAAGAAATACAAAGGCGATGCCAAAGTTGTGTTGCAGGAAATCCTCGAACCCTCCAAGAGCATCGAGGAAAAATTCCGCAACGTGACGCTGGAGACCGGAGATGAAAGCTCACCCAGCGGCCTCATCCTCGCGGAAGACAAGGACACCGTGACGATTCAAACCGGCCCGACTGCGGCGCAGGTGCAGAAGGTCGCGAAGAGCGCGATCAAGTCGCGCCGCCCGTCCGCGCTCTCGCTCATGCCCGCCGGCCTGGTCAACTCGCTCGACAAGGAACAGATCCTCGACCTGCTCGCATATCTGCTCGCCGAAGGCAACGCCAAGCACGCCGCCTTTCAACACGGCCGTTGAGACCAATCCTGTGAAGGCTATCGTCGCGATTCTTGCTCTACTGCTGGCCCCGATGGTCGCGCTCCACGCGGCCGCCGGGCTCGCCAAGCAGCCCAACATCCTTGTCATCCTCGCCGATGACCTCGGCTACGGCGATGTCGGGTGCTACAATCCGGAATCGAAAGTGCCCACACCGCATCTCGACAAGCTGGCGCGCGCGGGGATGCGATTCACGGACGCGCATTCGCCATCCACGGTTTGTACGCCCACGCGCTACAGTTTGCTCACCGGGCAGATGGCCTTTCGCATCAATTACCGCGGCGTGTTCGCGGGCGTCGGCGGGCCGTGCCTCATCAAGGAGAATCAATTGACGCTGCCGCAGATGCTGCGCGAGCGCGGTTACGCGACGGCCTTGATGGGCAAGTGGCACGTCGGCATGAGCTTTCTCGACAAGGAAGGGCAGCGCATCACGAAGGGCGGCATTGAGGGCGTGAAGCTCATTGACTACGCGCGCGCGATTCCCGACGCGCCGGTGCATCGCGGCTTCGACCGCTTCTTCGGTACCGTCTGCTGTCCGACCACGGATTTTCTTTACGCGTTCATTGAGGGCGACCGCGTGCCCGTGCCGCCGACCGGGGTGCTCGACAAGTCGAAGCTGCCCAAGCATCCCTACGCGAACGACAACCGCGTCGGGATGATTGCGCCGGACTTCGACCTCGAAGAAGTGGACATGGTCTTCCTGCGCAAGAGCCGTGAGTTTCTGGAAGGACATGTGAAACGCTCGCCGACGAAACCCTTCTTCCTCCTCCACTCAATGCAGGCCGCGCATCTGCCGTCGTTTCCCGCGCCGCAATTCAAAGGCCGCACGAAGGCCGGACCGCATGGTGATTTCATTCATCAGCTCGACCACATCGTCGGCGAACTCATGCAGACGCTGGAGAAACTCGGCGTGGCGGACAACACGCTGGTGATCTTCACCAGCGACAACGGGCCGGAGACGACGAGTGCGGTTCACATGCGCGCCGACTATGGCCACGACGGCGCGCGCCCGTGGCGCGGCGTGAAACGCGACCAGTGGGAAGGCGGTCACCGCGTGCCGTTCATCGCCCGCTGGCCGGGCAAGGTCGCGCCCGGCCGCACCACCAGCCAGACCATTTCCCTCACCGACATCATGGCCACCTGCGCCGCCGTGACCGGTGCGACGCTCCCGGACAAGGCCGCCGAGGACAGCGTGAACATTCTCCCCGTGCTGCTCGGCCAGGACGGCGGCAAGCCCGTTCGTGAATTCACTTTGCACCAGACCATCAGCCTCGCCCTCGCGATTCGTCAGGGTCCGTGGAAGTATCTCGACCATCGCGGCTCCGGCGGCAACGGCTACGACAAAGGAGAGATGCAGCCCTTCGCGCTGCCCGAAGCCGCGCCCACCGCGCCCGGCCAGCTCTACAATCTCGACACCGACCCCGGCGAAACGAACAACCTCTACTTCAAGCATCCGGACATCGTGCAGAAGTTGAAGACGCTGTTGGAGCGGAGCAAAAGCGGTGGCCTGCGGAATGGCCGCAGTGAAATCAAAGAGCCGCAAAGAAGTAATACCAACTACGTTAATTGTCTGGTAGAAGTTAAGCGGCGGGGATAGCCTTTGGGCATGGCCAGACCCCGAGCAAAACTAGACCGTTGCGGTGAGGCTGACCTCGTCACCCGCCGCCTGAACACGGAACCGCCTGGAGCCC
>JANNEF010000071.1:0-15449 GCA_031378375.1 Verrucomicrobiota bacterium
CCCTCCGCTTCGCGCCCCGCGTCCACCATTGGCAGGCGGAAGGCGATCACGTTGGCGACCAGCATCGCCCGTCGAAGTTCGTCCATGCTGTCTGGTTGCAACTCTTCATCCGCGTCGAGAATCAACACCCAGTCGCCCGTCGCGTGCTCCAGGGCCGCGTTGCGGGCCGTGCTGAAATCATCCCGCCATTCGACTGTGTAAACCTCCGCGCCAAACCGTCGGGCTATGTCCATCGTCCAATCCGTCGAACCGGTGTCCATCACTACGATCTGATCCGCGATGCCCTGCACGGAAGCCAGGCACTGGCCAAGAAACTTTTCCTCATTCTTGGTGATGAGACAGACGCTGAGCCGGGGCTTGTGAGGCGTGGCGTTTGAACCGTTTATCGTGTCGTGCAGTTGAACTGTCGGCGAACTTGAGCGGGACGGCAGCGACTTTAGAAATTGCTGCGCCGGCTTCCACTTCGGGGCGCACTGGCGCGCACGTTCGGCGCACTGGCGCGCACGTTGGAAATCCCCTGCTGCCTGGCCAAT
Source organism: Verrucomicrobiota bacterium (assembly GCA_031378375.1). Classification (GTDB taxonomy): domain Bacteria; phylum Verrucomicrobiota; class Verrucomicrobiia; order Limisphaerales; family JANNEF01; genus JANNEF01. Next base: position 534 of record JANNEF010000071.1, read on the forward strand.
TTCCGCAAGCAACAGGTGAGCTTCGGGATGAAATGGCCTCACTCTCAGTGCAGATTCTGTGGCTTCCCACGCCGGAATAAATTTCTTCGCTCGCAGCAAATGCCGCGCTTCGGCCAGATGTCCCAATCGCGCCACGGACGGCAGTTCAATGGGGAGGGCTTTGCGTGCGCGTCGTGCGCGGAGCACTTCGGTTTCGGCTTGTTTGCGAACTGTGAGGAGGCGCAGACGACGCGCGGCGATGGCGGCTGCTCGTTCCCAGGTCCATTCCCGGCGCGCGTATTCGCTCGCGGCTCGACCCTTTTCGCGAGCCTCCTCGCGATGCCCGGCGATCCAGCGCATTCGTTCGATGAGCGACGCGCGATCCGGCTCCAACCACCAACCCGGCCGCACCAGCTCCATGCCCCCCACCGCACCCGTTATGGTCGCTCGCTGCGCGGGGATGCGATACGCGAAATCATCCGTGGCGAAATCATCCGTCGCGCCGCCCGCTGTGACCACGACCGGCAGTCCGCACGCCATTGCTTCGAGCACCGGCAGGCCAAAGCCTTCGCCGCGGTACGGATGTGCCAGGCAGTCACAGGCGGTGTAAAGTCCGGCAATTTCCGTCGGCGAAATGTCCTCCGTCAGATACAAAATCTCCGGTGCGTCAGGCCGGGCTTGCGCGGCTTTGATTTGCGCCACGAGGGTCTGACCGGCATAAACATCCTTGCCACCAAAGTCTTTGATCACCAGGCAAACATCATCCGCCGCCGTGAATGCAGCCAGGTACGCGGCCAGCAAAACGTCCGGACCCTTGCGCTGAATTGTGCCGCCGACAAACAGAAATTTGTATGCTTTGTTGGTCGCAAGCTTCATCGGCTTCACGCGCGGATGAAATTGATCCGGGTTTATGCCATTCGGCACCACGAACACTTTCGCCGCGTCAACGCCCGACTCGACATACACGCGACGGCAGTGTTCCGACGGCACCCAGGCTTCGTCCACCTTGCGTAATCGATCCACCCACTCGGCCGGCAGTGCCCCGAACTCCCACGGTTGAATCGTCACCCACGCGCCGCGTTCCGGTGCTTTCCAATTTGGCGGCCAACTGTGGCGCACCGTCACTCCAAGTTGCTTGGGCGGCTCTGGACGCAGACTGCGTGCGAGTTCCTTAAAGCCCGGCAGTTCAGTCATTTCGTGCGGCAGCGCGTTTTTGCCAAGGCGCGCAAGGTGAATTCCTGGCAGCGATTCGAGACGGCGCGTTAGCTCACGGTTCACCAACGACAAGCTGCCCAGATCGAGAAACGAACCGTCCCAGGTGACATGCACGGCACTATTCTCCTTCACGGGATCAGTTGGTAAAGTGCCTGTCCCAGCGCAGCCAAATTTGGCGTCGAGACCGGCTTGCATTGCTTTGATGAAACCCGGCACTACGACGGCGGGCCCGTAAGAGCACTCCATGACGAGCGCCGCCAGACGGCCCATTGATTCGCGTTGCGCGGCTGGTAGTTCGAACGCCGAGCGGAGCACGCGTCTCACGTCCACCACATGCAGCAGCGGCATCGTCTTGCCGCGGTGGTGCGGCTGATACTGCAACTCATCCTCTGTGATGAGTCTCGTGTGCTGCGGGTCCACCGGAATGATCAGCGCACCCTCGCAATAGGGCAGCGCCGCGCCGAAGCCATCGGGGATGAGCGCGATCTTGCGCCGCACGAACGCCTCCCCTACCGGCGCCGTGACGGATGTGTCGGTGGATACGTAGGCGTCGCAACTGTCAATTAGTCGGCAGATGCCCGCGCGCGTGTCGAGCGATTCGTCCAGGATGATCGTCGCGCTAGAGCCGGTTTTGGTGCGAAGCGATTCGATAAGTTGGCGCAATTCCTTCTGCGGCTGACCTGGCGTCGGATGCCACGACGGGTAGTTAACCTTCAGACATAGCTCGGCGCCCGGCGTGTCTTTGAACTCGGCAAGGAACGATTCGAGCAAGATGTCCCAACGTCGGCGCGGTTGGAACATCGCGATGGACAGAAAGCGGAAGCGTGCGCCGGATTCCGCACGGGCCCCAGCCGCTGGGAGCAGCGGATTGTGTATCCACGGGTGCGGACAACTGACGACGTGGATTTTTTCTGAAGGCACACCAGCGGCAGTAAAGGTCGCCGCTTCTTTTGGTGTCTGGAGCCACACTTGGTCCATCTGATTGCAGACGGCGACCCACTCCTGTGGCGGCCGGTTACCCTGCGCGCTACTGTCGTACGTTGTAAACATGACGCGTACGCTCTGTGGCGGCAGCTTCACACTCAGCCATCCGGGGCCGGGAACGTGAAAGAAGACCGCAATGACCGGTCCGGTGATCGGTGTCTTCTCCAACGACTTCAGCTCGGCAAGGTCGCAATCGTCTATGCCGGACTCCACGTCGTCCACCGGCATGATTCGCACACGCGTTCCGTGGTTGTGCAGCGCCGTCGCGAGGGCACGACCGGCGACGCCGTAGCCGCTGCGATTGTAGAACGGCGCGAAGATGACGACCGTTGGACCACTGGCGAGTGGAGCGGCCGGGGCGAGCGACCCGGCGAGGTCGGAACACACGACTGAAGCAGTGTTCATGACTTTTGTTTGTCCAACGCCGGCGGGAAGCGCTGATAGGGCGGCGAAACGTTGTTCGATTTGATCCACCGTCCGAGCCCAAGTGAATTCGGCGTGAACCCGTTCGCACCCTGTGCGCGCTACTCCGGACGCTGACGCAGGATTGCGATAGACCTGGTCCATTCGTTCCTGCAACGCGCGGGTGTCCGGTTCGGCATGGATTTGTTCGCCGCTCACCTTCCAGTGACCGACGCGCACGGGACGTTGTCGGACTTCGCTGGCAGGCAGCAGGAAGGCAGAGCGGTCGTCGCAGAAATCCAGCACGCCACCAAAATTCGTGGTGATCACTGGCAGTCCGCAAGCCATGGCTTCCAGCACCGCCAGGCCAAAACTGGAAACGCGATGCGGCATTACGAAGCAGTCACAGGCCGCGTACAGACCGGCCAGGCTTTCTTCGCCGAGCATGTCGTCCACGTACTCTATTTCCGGTGCGCGTGCGTCTGCCTGGCACTTGCGGATGAGTTCACTGGCTGAGTGACGCGCATAGTAGTCTTCGCAATTAATGTCCTTGATCACAAGACACACGTCGTCACGCCGTGTGAAAGTCCTGACATAGGTGGTGAGCAACAAATCCAGTCCCTTGCGCTTAGAAGTCTCGCCGACAAACAGGAATTTGAAGCGCTTTTCTGTTTTGAGCGCAAGGCGCGGCGCGTCTGGCCTGAACACCGCAGGGTCCACACCGGGCGGAATGATTTGAATCTGGCTCGCCGAGATCCCTCCAGCGATGAAGTTGCCACGCACCAACTCGCTGGGCACCCAGATTTCGTGCGTGGATTCGGCAATCGGCCTTACCCAATCCACCGGGATTGCCCCTGACCACCAAGTGTTCGCGATAATCTGCAACGGCGCCGGCTGCTCGTTGAAGACTGGATGCCACCGCGAGGAGACGCTGACATCAGCCGGGCGCGGCAGAGGATGATAGAAGCGTTGCATCAGTTCGCGAAATTTCGACGAATCGTTCAACTCAAGCTCCTCAATGTGGAACGGGCCGTTGCCGGGAATCAGAGTCAGTTGGTGACCGCGGCGCATCAGTTCAAGACAGATTTCGCGGTTCGCGGTTGGAACTTTGCCGTGGAACAATTGCAACCCACTCCAACGGATGTTCAGTGGGCTGATGCTTGACCGTGAAGCCTGGCTCGTAAGTCCAGAGTTTTTCTCGATCCTCACCCCGGACTCCACTTGGGTTACTGCCGCCGGCTCAGGTCGGATGTCATTCGTATCCCGGCGTGCCTTTTCATCCCAGCCGCGGCGAATCGCCGCCAGCGCCGCTGGCGCCGTGGCTGCGTAAGAATATCGCTCGCGCAGATACAGGGCACCGTCTTTCGCCAGTCGTTCCCGCTCATCGCTGCTCATGCCGAACAACCGTCGCAACGCTTCGCGCACCAGTCCGACGTTCAGAGTAGGATAACTGGTGCCGCGCTGGTGCGGCATGTATTCCGCCATTTCCGGCGTGAGCGGCATCCGCTCGGTGTTGTTCGGAATTACCAGCGCTTGCGGCGGCAGGTCCACGCCCCAGCCGTCGGTGATGATGGCCGGCCGGTGGCGGATAATCGCCTCGGTAACCGGCGCGGTGTGCGTGGTGTCCGTGGACACATACGCGTCGCAGTCGTCAATCAACCGGGCGAGTGCCATCCGTGTGCCGAGACTTTCGTCCACGATGACACTGGCCTTCGCTCCGGTTTCCCGACGCACTCGCTCAATCAATTCGTGCAAATCCTTCTTTGGCTTGCCGTTGACGGGATGCCAGGAGGGATAGCTCATTTTCAAGCAAAGCTCGGCGTCGCTGGCGTTGGGGAATTCCTCGAAAAACGCGCGAAGCAAGACGTCCAGCCGTCGGCGTGGGAGGAACAGGGAGATGTGCAGAAACCGGAATGGGTCGCCGGGTTTGCGCACTCGTGGCACTGGTTGTCCAAGCTTCGCATTGTCAATCCACTCGTGCGGCCAGTTGAAAGAGTGAACACGATCTGATGACAGTCCGCCGCGAATCCATGCCTCTTCTTCAGTTCGGTTTGCCACCCACACTTGATCCATTTGGTTGCAAATTTGAATCAGCCGCGTCGGAGGTGTGGCCGCCTGGGCGCTGCTGTCGAAGGTCGTCAGCATGATGCGCACGTTTGGCTCCGGCAACGTCAGCTTGGGCCAGACGTATGTCGGCACGTAGGCGAAGATGGCGGTGACCGGCGCGACGAGCGGCGTGTATTGCAGTGAGTGCAGCAGGTAAAGATCGCAGTCGTCGAGATCGCCCGAGGCCTGTGGATCGTTGCAGTCAATCGGCACGATGCGCACCTTTGCACCCGACTGATGCAACGCCAGCGCCCAACCGCGCGCGAGCAGCCCGAAGCCCGTGCGGGCAAAGAACGGGCCGTAGATGACGATGGTGCCGGGCGGTGGTGAATCCATATGATGAGTGGTGATGCGCGTCCTCAGTAGTTCACTAGTAAAGTGCGAGCACTTCGTTGCTCAGTCGCATTGATTCTTGAATCTGGCGTTGAATGTTTTGTTGAAACGGGCGCGAGGAGATCAGGATTGTTCCCGGTGTCTGGCGAATGGCATCCGGCGGGAGAATGGGCACGCCGTTCACGGACTTGCCTTGGTAGCGCGGGTTGGAGTCCACGATGGCCACAAGATTCGCTTGCGCCAAACGGCTTGTGGCCAGCAGTCGTAGCGTATGTGCGCCCGCGCCCCAGATGATGACCGGTTGCTGGCTTGCAACGAGCTTGTTCAACGCAGGCTGGATGGCGTCATTGTCGTGACGCGACTGCGCGATATATTTTTTCAAACCCTCCGCAGCTTCCAGGTCAGCCGTCCATTGTGGACGCGGGCCATCGGGTGGAAGCAACTCAAACGCGGCGTGAACGACCGGTGTGACGGTGCGGACGTTTTGGCGCTGCTGCGCCTGCTCGCAGAAAACCGGGCGAAAACCATGCACCGCCATCAGGTTCGCCAATGAGGCGGGGCCAAAAAAGTTTATGTGCTCGACGCTGAATTCCTGGAACGGCGCGTCTTCGCCGGAGGCGTAACGGCTGGCGTCGGGCACGGTAATAAAGACGCGACCACCCGGGGCGAGCATCGCGGACAGTTTCACCAGCGCCGCCCGCAGGTCGCGAATGTGTTCAAGCACGCCGACAAGCAGCAGCAGATCCACCGAGGCGGATGCCGCGAGATCATCCGACAACGATGCGCATTGTACGGGTACCCGGTACTGCCGGCGGGCCACCTCGGCGCATACGGGCGACGGATCAACACCTGCCACGTTGGAGTAACCGGCGTCCTTCAGGAGTGAAAGCAACAATCCCGTGGCGCAGCCGATTTCCAGGATGCGCACATCGGTTCGTGGTGAGAATGATTGAACCTTCTTCACCGTGCTGCGGAAGCGTTCCAGGTCGTAGCTGGACGGTTCCACTGGGCCTGCGGGTTGTTCGTATTTCGACATGTCGCGGTAGTAGCAATCGAACGAGTGCTGATCGGGGAGACGATCCGCAAAGCAGAAACCGCAACTCTCGCAAGTGACGACGTTGTAACCGCCGAGCAGGCTGCCCTCGGACATCTGCGCGAATCGTTGGCGGTAGAGCGCGCGGGGTTGAGTGGTTCGGCAGACTTCGCAGGTGCGATGATCAAATTGATGCTCGATGTCGGTGGTCTTCATGTTCGAATCGGGTTAGTTGTGGTCAAGTCGGTGCGCGGGAACCGCATAGCAAACGGTATCCCAGCACTCCTCGTTGTGCTGGCGGAGGAACAGGCGGTAGTCGGCGCGCAGCGATTTGATGAGCCGGAGAATCTGCCACAGATGATTCGGCGCGTGATAGGCGCTGATGGCAAGAATCGGAGCGCAGTCATGAATAACTTGCCGCGCGCCTCGCAAAGCGCCCGGCTCTGCGCTTTCGATGTCCATCTTGATGTAGCTGGGCTTGGTGTCGTGCAGGAGTTCGTCGAGCGCTACGCATTCAATCTGCAACTGACCGTCGGGATTCACCGCCGAGGACAGCGACCCGTCGGCGCTGAAACGCAGCGTGCCGGACGTTTCCGCCACGCCAGCCTGATGGAGTTGAATCTTTTTTTGAATGGCGGGCGCGTAGTGAGCGACGCGCTCGCGCATCTTCTGGAAATTGCCGGGGTCCGGTTCCACCGCGATGAGCCTTTGAAAATCTCCTCCGCGCCGCTCCACGAACGCGCCGATGGTGTCGCCGTCGAACGCCCCGCAGTCCACGAACACCTCGTCTGGCGCGAGAGCGAACAGGCCGGGTGGGAAGTAGTGCGCGGCATTGTCTGCTGGCGGCAGTCCGGCGAAATCCAGATGCAGACGCCAGCGGACTTGCGCGACATAGACTTGCCGGGAAAGCTCATCGCCAAGGCAGCCGAACACTTCACGCACCGCGTCGCTCTCGTCGCAAACCGTGTGCGGCAGGCCCAGGCAGTAGTGGTCGAGGAAGAGTTGGGGATACTTCCAAAAGAGCAGCCCGGCGGGAACGACGGTCTGGCAGCCGCGTTTTTGGAGTTGAGCATGCGTCCGTTCAAAGCGGTGCCCGCCTCCGGCGCGCCAGATCGTGACCACAAAGGCGGCTTGCCGGCCATAGTGCCGCGCGGCTTCCTCCGGGGGCAGCACCTTGATTCCATCCACCTCGTGATGCCAGAGCGCGGGGTTGTTGTCCGCAAATGCGAGCGGCTCGATGCCAGCAGCGCGCAGTCCTTTGAGGGTTTTGCGGCCCAGCCCGCCGGCACCGAACAACACCAGGGCCTGGGCGAACGGGCCGGTGGCATGATCAAACGCGGTGGCTTCCCGTGCGAGGACCGATGCCCGGTCTTCCGCCAGCAACCATTCGAGCTGCCGTTCGTGGTGTGAAATCATTTCGTCGCCGCCTCCTCTTCCACTGGCGGGACGATCATGTTCGCCAGAAATTCCTGCCGGTCGAGGAAAGGCCAGAGGTCTTCGAGGGGCTTGGAGTACATGGAGCCGTCCGCGCGCTGGCCGGAGGACATGCGGGGCGAAGTGGTTTGTTGCGGCGAAATCCGCACGACGCACACCACGGGGCGTGCGTGACTGAGAACTTCGTTCACCACCGGACGCAATTCGCCAGCCCCGGTGATGACGCACGTTTCGACGCCGAACGCGGCGGCGACCTGCTGAAAGTTTGGCAGCGTCAGGCCGCTGGCCGGGTCGCTCGCCATGAGTCGGCCCTGGAAGTAGGCGTTCTGCGACTGCCGGATCGAGGCGTAGCCGTTGTTATCGAGGACGAAGAATTTGATTGGCAAGTTCAAGCGACGCACGACTTCCAGTTCCTGGATGTTCATGACGAAGCCGCCATCACCATCTATGCAGACGGTCGTGCGCCCGCCGCTGGCGAGGCAGCCGCCAATGGCCGCCGGGATGCCGAAGCCCATCGGGCCGAGGCCCTCCGAGTTGAAGACGCGCTGGCCGCGCTTGACGCGAAACGCCTGCATCGTCGTTTCGCTGCACGCGCCGGAACTGCCGGGCACCAGCAGCGCGTCCGCGCCCATCGCGTCGGAGAGCGCGTCAATGAGGGCGTAGTTGCTGACGCCATGTTCCATCCCCCAGTGCTCCGGCTGAACGACCGGGTACGTGCGCGCCCATTCGCGGCAGCGCGCGAGCCAGCCGGAGAAATCCGGCAGTGGCGACACGCGGCTCAGTTCGGTGCGGAGGGCGTCGAGAAACGCCTTTGCCCCGGCGGCCACGGGAACTGTGACCTTCATGTCGAGCTTCGTGATCTCGGCGGGGTCAATGTCCACGATGATTTTCCGCGCCGCACGGGCAAAGTTGCGATGGACGTAACCGGTCTGGCCGAAGTCTAGCCGCGCGCCGATGATGAGCAGGCAATCGGCGTTTTGTTGGGTGAAGTTCGCGCCGCGCTGGCCGATGGCGCCGGGCCGTCCGGCGTAGAGCGGGTGATCGTCCGGCAGGAAATCAATCGCCTTCCAGGTGGTGAGCACGGGCACCTTCAATACTTCGAGCAGCGCGTGAAATGATTCGAGTGCGCCATCGAGGCGGACGCCGTTGCCGACGAGCACCACCGGACGCTGCGCGGATTTGAGCAACTCCACCGCCTGTTTCGCGGCGAGCATCAGCGTCGGCGAAGTGGCGGTCACCTCGACTTCGACCAGTTCAAAACCTTTGAGAGAGCTTTCATCCACGTCCACGGCTTGAACGTCGAGCGGAATGTCCACCCACACGGGGCCGGGGCGTCCGTGCCGGGCGAGGTGGAGCGCCTTTTCAAGGTGGAAGCGAATCGTCGCGGGATCGGTGACAGTGACGGCGTATTTGGTGATCGGTTCGACCATGCGAACGATGTCGATTTCCTGGAAGCCCATCTGACGGACCTTACGGCTGCCCTTGAGGTCGGCGCGCTTCACCTGGCCCGAGATGTACAGGCAGGGAGTCGAATCGAGCCACGCGGAGGCGAGGCCGGTGAGCGTGTTCGTGCCGCCGGGACCGGTGGTGACGAGGGCGACGCCGAGGTTATTGGTGTATTGGGCGTAGGCATCGGCGGCAATGGCGCAAGCTTGTTCGTGCAAGTTGCAGACGAAAGTGAGGCCGGCATTCCGCCCCAGCGAATCGCACAGGTGCATCGCGCCGCCGCCGGGCAGCATGAAGACGTGTTTGACGCCAGCGGCGGCGACGATTTTGAAGACGTAGTCCGAAAGTTTCATGGAAAGTGTTTCCGAGCGATGGATTCGGTCGAATGACTCGTCGCTGGCGGCACTGGGTTGGAAGTCTCCGACTGGCAGGACGCGCCAAACAGCGGGGTAATGTTCTCTCCCGGCGAGTCGGGAAGTGAAGAGATGTGGGGATGGGGAAATTCAGCGGCTGCGCTGCGGGAAAGCTCGGCGAGGATATGATCCACCGCCAGCACGGAGCGGTTCCAAGGCTGAGGAAACAGGAACGTGCGAATGCCGCGCGCAGCGGCGGCGGATATGTTCTCGGTCAGGTCATCAACGAAAATATCCGCCGGAACAATCCGGTCGAGCAGCGCGGCCTTGGTCGTGTCATACGCCGGCAGCGCCGTGCCGGCGCGCGGACTGGGCACGAAGTGGAAGTGTCGCACCCAGCGGCCAAAGTGGGTGAACACCCACGCGGCGGCGCCGGGCACGCAGTGCAGCGGGCGCGCAGTGAGTACGTGGTGGTGGAATTGATCGCCCGCGCGTTCGAACCAGGCGAGCACGAGCGGATTCGGGCGCATGTTCTGCGCCGCGGGCGACAGGCGGAAGGCGTCCAGCGATTTCAGGTATTCCTCGCGAGTGGCTTGTAATTCCTGCACCGGAGGATTGGAGCGGAGTTCGACGTAGGAAATCTTCGCTTCGGGATGTTCCACATGCCAGGCCGAGTCGAGCCACGATTCGGTGAGCGTGTTCAACACGTCGTCGAGATCCCATACGATGGTCTGTTTGGCAGTCATCCGTGATCAGCGATGTCAGTTCATCCAGTAGGTCAGGAGTGTTTTGCGGTTCTGGTTCAGCATCACGACGGGATCCGTGTAAAACGAATCCGCCTTGTAGTGCGTGGAGGAGATTTCCTCGAAGATGACGCCGTGTTTTGTGCTGAAGGAGTGTTTGACTCCGCGCTTCACCAGCAGCATGTCTCCGGCCTTGCAGGTCTTCTCGACGCCGTCGAGGACGATGTCCATCTCACCATGCACGACGTAGAATGTTTCCTCCTTCTGCTTGTGGAAATGTTCTGGATGACCTTGGCCGGGGAGCATCACGATGACCTTCTTGCAGTATTCGCGGTTGATAAAGTTCAGCAACACCGCGCCGTTCTCGAAGAACTTTTCCAGTCCGTAATGGTGCGAAATTTCCAGGTCGCTGCGCGCCGACGGCAGCGTGATGCGGCCCTTCTTCAAAGCCCTTTTCACGTCTTGGAGAATCGTGTGGACGTGGGCCTGATGATCTGTGTGATCGAGGTCCGACAACATCAGTGGCGCGTCTGGTTCTATTGCGGTCGTGGCGGTGAAGACGCTGAATTTGGAGAGTTGGTTGGCGACTAACTGACCTGCCACCGCCGGCATGGCCAGAAAGAAGTCCTCACGGTTGAGTCGCTCGCCGACGTTGAGCCGACGTCGCGCGAAGACGCCGCGTCGCAGGGCAAATAATTGGGTTGATTCGCCCGGCGTACCGGTGATGCGCTCTTCAGTCGCACCACATAGTTCATACGCTTTGCGGGCCGCCTGTAACCAACGGCGCAGTTGATCCGGCGACGAGCTGTATGCGTTGGACTTGTATTTCTCCGTAGGCACCGCTACGTGCCGCTCGAAGATTGTCGCGCCCGCTCCTAAAGCGACCATCACAACTTCCGCGTCATTTGGGTCTTCATGCGTCGAAAAGCCGATTCTAAGATTCGGGTAACGCCGGTGCAGGAGCTTGAGCTGGTTCAACTGAAGGTCCTTGGTTTCCGTCGGGTACTGCGCGACGCAGTGCATCAATGAAAAGTTTTTCGACCGGTGCTCGAAGAAGCTGACCACGCGGTCCATCTCCGCGAAGGACGCGCCCGCTGTGGAGGCAATGACGGGCTTGTCCACCGTGACGATCTTTTCCAGCAGCGGCCAGTCCGTGAAGGAGCAACTCCCGATTTTCAGAAAGTCGTAGTTGTGCTCGACGATGAGATCCACGGATTTCTCATCGAACGGCGTACACATGGCTTTGAAACCGCACTCGCTGATTTCGGATTTGAGGATTCGGAATTCGGAGTCGGTCAGGCGTGTTTCCTGAAATCGTTTCACCAGCTTGATATCGGATCGCTCTCGGAAAGCGGGGTGGATGAACGTGTCGAGATCCCGATATTGCAGTTTGAAGGCGAATTCAAAGGGAAAATCTTTGACCACTGCCGCGAACTCCCGAATCAGCCGTAATCCGTGTTTAAGATTCCCCATGTGGTTGTTGGCCATCTCGAGAATGAAGAGGGGTTTTGAAAGGGAAGAGTTCATGGCAAAGGGTTCTTTCTGAGTTCCAGGAAACTGAGGGTTTTTTGGACGGCCTCCTCCAGAGGAGTCCAGACATCCAAGCCGAGTGCTTTACGGGCGCGGCTAATGTCTGGCACGTAACGACGGGCATGGCGTGTCGGATCGGGGATCTGTGCGACCTCCACCTGAGGACGGTGGGGGCTGTTACGTGCAACGCAATCAGCGATCTCGCGAATGGAGTATGCCGTGTCAGAGCCAACGTTGTAGGTGCCGGTAGCGTCTTGGTGCAGCAGGATTGTCCAGAGCCAAACCGCGAGGTCGGCGGTGTAGAGGTATGAGCGCAACGGCGTGCCGTCGCCGTTTACGCGGATGGGGCCGCCGGACAGGGCGTCGCGTAGGAAGTTACCGATGGCGTAGTGCGCGTCGAGCTTCAGATGGGGACCGACGAACGCAAAGCAGCGCGCGATCTTGCAGGCCAGTCCGTATTCACGTTTGTAGATGTGGCAGAGCATCTCGGCCAGGCGTTTGCCCTCGCCGTAAGCAGAGCAGGGGGCCGACACGTCTGGCCCTCCCAAATGTGTCTCGGATAAGTGGGTGACGTGGCCGGATTGCTCGCCATACACCGCGCCGGAGCTTGTGAGGAGGAAACTTTGGGCGTGCATTTCCACGGCAAAGTCCAGAGCCCGTTGCGTTCCAGAAAACGCGGTTTCCAGTAACAGCAACGGGCGCTCATGGTTGGCAGATTCGGTGGTTTCCGAAGCTGCATGGATCACGAAACCGTACTCGGATGGTGCTGTCTGATTCAACTGCGCGTTCACATCCGTTGCCTTCAGTGTGCGCACATCACCCCGAACAAGACGAACCGCCGGGTCACGGAACAGGCGTGGAGCTTGTTCTTGTACGATCTCCGGTTGGCGCGACAGCACCACGGCCTGTGCCTGCAGATGGTATCTCCGGTTCGCCGCTGCAAATGCTTCCAGTAGGCAACGTCCGAAAAAGCCGGTGGCGCCGGTTAGAAATACTGCCTTGCCCCGCAATCGTTCCCAGATGCCTTCGGTTCGGTCGAGAATGTGAACCATGTCACCCGTAAGTTGTGGGGAGGATTCAATCTTGTGGCGACCGGTTCCTCGATGTGCCAGGCGGGCACTAGAAACAAGCGTTGGGCGTGTCCCACTGCGAGAGTGTGCCAATGTGAAGAGTGGCGGATTACTCATCACCACAGTGTTGGGAAGCCCAGTTCTTGTCGTGCGGTCACAAAGATGCCTCTTGTGAGTGACGCGTCCCGCCGGATTTGGCGACGGAACGCATCGAGGCCGTGATTATTGCAGCAAGCGGAGCACGCTTTGGGGCAATTGATTTGCCTGGGCCAGCATCGCAGTGCCGGACTGGACCAGAATCTGGTAGCGGGCAAACTGAGTGGCTTCCTCCGCAACATTGACGTCCTGAATGCGTGAACTGGCAGCCGACAGGTTTTCCTTGCTGATGACCAACTGATCGGAAGTGAAGTTGAGCCGCGCTTGAAACGCGCCGATGGTCGCTCGATCCGAGGCGAGTTGCGAGATGGCTGTCTTCACGTCGTCCAAAGCGGCGATAGCAGCCGTGGTGGTGGAGATGCTGGCACCGATTGCGTCCGCATAGGCGGTGGCACCGAGATTGACTCCGGACATGCCGAATGAGTTGCCCTCGGAATCAAGAGTTACATTCAGCGTGTTGACAGAGAAGAGACTTACGCCGTTGAAGTCTTTCGTCGCCGTATTGAGAACGTAGGCGCTCAATTGCTGAAACTCCGTGTTGTAGAGGGCCCGGTCGGAATCACCCTTGGTGACGTCTTGGGCAAGGAGCGTCAGTTCGCTCATCCGGTCCAACGCCTTGGCGACTTTCTTCAAGTAACCGTCCTGCGTTTGGGTGAAGGAGATGGCGTTGATGACGTTTGTCTTGGCGGCTTCGGTGCGCTTGATCTGGCTATCGAGGCGTGAGGCGACCGCGAGACCGCCGGCGTCGTCGGATGGGTTCACGATTTTGGAGCCTGAACTCAGGCGGCCAAGCGATTTGGCGAGCATGTCCTGGCTGTTCTGCAAGTTAGTCGAGGCTGCGAGCGCCTGGAGGTTGGTATTTATGACCATATGTTTACTGTTGTTGGTTAGTTATGATTGGTTCGTTGTCCAGGTGTGAACGGTCAAGCCGGCACCCAGTCAGTCTGTGAGTGATCAGTGATGTTCGGGTAGTATGGGGACTTTGCAGCGACCATTGGCGAGCGCTGCCTTGTTACTTCTTTGAATTTCGTCGAAGACTTCCTGCCGATGCACTGGCACGGAAGGTGGGGCGTCAATCCCGAGTTTGACCACATCTTTGTCCAAGCGCACGATCTTCACGGTGATGCGGCCATCTATGATGATGTTTTCGTTGAGTTTCCGGGCAAGAACCAACATAAGCAGCGAGTTGACTAAGGTAGTTGCTAGGCCGCGACGGCGACGGAAGGGAGGGGATGTCGCAGCGAATAATCAGCGACATTCTGTGGCACAATCTGCTTGCCGATGAGTGTGTGTCGATTGACGACGATGGGGCCTTTGAGATTGACGGTCGCAGGGCCGTTTGGGTGGACTGTGACAATATTGAATACCAACGCGTCGACCGGATTTTGCAAACCGAGAAAGGCTACTTCCTCGTCGGAAATGTCAGGTTGGTAGGAGCCCAACACCACGGCAGGGGAAATGACCAAGAAGGCCAAGTTGGAGTTGTCCACCATTTGCAACCAGAGAAAAGGGGTTTCCTCAGCGCTGCCGAGCAAGACGTATTGTTTCACTTCCTCGAAGCCCAACAAGCCCATCGGCAGGTGAATGACGCCTTTGTTTGTTTCCGTTAGTTCGCTTTGTTCTGCTACGCTTGATTCTGCACATTTCATAATTTTGTTTATTCGTTACACCGTTCAAAGTTGAATTAGCACGGTGTATGCCACTGGGCAGAAATGGGCAGACAAACGGCAACAAGGCACAAATACGCGGAAAATCGTGTGCTCGGCGGTCTGGTTATGGAGAATTGTGCCCCATCATGTGCTCGTTGGGAAAAATCGTTCCAGTGCAGATGGAGATGTTTTCCTCTCAGAGCCTGTTAGAAAGCTTTGCCTTGGACGACCAAGGAACTACGGGCCGCGGCAGAAATGGAAGGATGACGGGCGTGCGGGTGGCGTTGCTGTCGCCGAAGCACGCGCAGTTGACGTGGGAACCGGCCGAGCGCGCGGTGCGTTATACCAACTACGTTAATTGTCTGGTAGAAGTTAAGCGGCGGGGATAGCCTTTGGGCATGGCCAGACCCCGAGCAAAACTAGACCGTTGCGGTGAGGCTGACCTCGTCACCCGCCGCCTGAACACGGAACCGCCTGGAGCCC
>JANNEF010000076.1:0-37940 GCA_031378375.1 Verrucomicrobiota bacterium
GTCCGCCTGCTCCGCCGTGCTGATAACGGTGTTGTTCGCGTCGGGATTGAAGCCGGGATCCAGCGTACCGTCGGCAGTGAGCCGCGCGACGAAGTTGAGCGCAGAGCCGCCCACGGTGGTGAAGCTGCCCCCGATCACGATCTTCCCGTCCGCCTGCACCGCCGAGCAGATAACGGTGTTGTTCGCGTCGGGATTGAAGCCGGGGTCCAGCGTACCGTCGGCATTGAGCCGCGCGACGTAGTTGCGCGTCGTGCCGCCCACGGTGGTGAAGAAGCCCCCGATCACGATCTTCCCGTCCGCCTGCTCCGCCGTGCTGAGAACGAAGCCGTTCGCGTCGGGATTGAAGCCGGTGTCCAGGTCGCCCGAGACCGCTCCCTGGCCGAGGAGCGAGATGTCGAACGGGTTCTCGTCGCTGTCATTGTTCGCGATGTGAATGGCCGCGCTGCGCGCCCCGGTGGCGGCGGGCGTGAACGTGACGGTGAAGGTGATGCTGGCTCCGGGCGCCACCGTCGTCGAGCCAGGCGCGCTCACGGTGAAGTCGCCGGGGTTCGCCCCGTCCTTGGTGATGGCCAGGCCGGTGAGATTGGCGGTGCCGCTGTTCGTGATGGTGAAGGTCACCGCCGCGCTGGTGGTGGTGACGTTCTGGTTGCCGAAGCCGATGCTCGCCGTTCCGTCCACGAGGTCCGTGCCAGCGGGTTGTTCGACGGCGATTTCGGGGAGCAGGCCGAACGCAGTCTGCTGCTCCACCAAGCCGGAGCTGCCGTGAAAATAGCCGCCCGTGGTGCGGGCGCGGGCGCGGATCGTGCCGTTGGTGGGCAGGCTCAGGCCGGTCCGTTCCCAGCCGCCGCTGATGCGCGTACCGGGGCCGAGGGCCGTCCACGTCATCCCATTGGTCGAAAGCTCGAAGGTCACTTGCGTCGTCTCCGGCGCGGTGCCGCCGCGCAGCCACTCCACGCGCATCGCGCTCGGCACGGTGAGGACTTGCGTGGCCGGGCCGTTGAGGAGCCGCGCGATATAGTTGCGCGCCGCGCCGCCCAAGTAGTTGAAGTTGCCCCCGATCAGGATCTGCCCGTCGGCCTGAAGCGCCAGGTTCAACACAGTGCCGTTCGCATTGGGATTGAAGCCGGGGTCGAGCGTTCCGTCGGCGTTGAGCCGTGCGACATAATTGCGCGTGACGCCGCCCACTGTAGTGAAGAACCCCCCGATCACGATCTGTCCATTCGCCTGCAACGCCATGTTATAGACGATGGCGATCGCATTGGGATTGAAGCCGGGGTCGAGCGTTCCCTCGGCGTTGAGCCGTGCGACATAGTTTCGCGTGACGCCGCCCACAGTGTTGAATTCGCCCCCGATCAGGATCTTTCCGTCGGCCTGCACGGCTGCAATCCAGACGGCGCCACTCACATTGGGATTGAAGCCGGGGTCGAGTGTGCCGTCGGCATTGAGCCGTGCGATCCGATTGCGTGTGATGCCGTCCACCGTGGTAAAGGATCCCCCGATCACGATCTTTCCGTCCGCCTGCACCGCCGTGCTGTAAACGGTGCTGCTGGCGTCGGGATTGAAGCCGGGGTCCAGTGTGCCGTCGGCATTCAACCGCGCGATCCGGTTGCGCGCCGTGCCGCCCATGATGTTGAAGTTGCCCCCGACCACGATCCTCCCGTCCGGCTGCACCGCCGTGCTGTGAACGACGAAGCTCGCGTCAGGATTGAAGCCGGGATCCAACTCCCCGTCCGCAGCGGCGGCCAGCGCGACGAAGCCGATCAGGAGCGCGGTCCACAGGCCGTGTTTCAGTTGAAATAGTCCGCGCGGTTCAGCCGTTGCTGAGGGGCGTGGCGCGTTGCCGACGGAACGGGAACAACGGGTGTTGGCTGGAACCTCACGAGTTTTCATGGATGATTTAGCTTTACCGATTTGTCGCGCATACGCAATCGCGGATATCCGCGCCCAAGCGCCCTCATCGAGGCATCCGCCACCGAAGTGCCGGTTCTCCGCATTGTCATGACGCCAGGCGCGTGCATCGCTTCATTGGAGTATACGTTGTCAGCGGAGCGAATCTTACACGCTTTGTGAAAGGGTTGACCAAAACCGCAAGAGCAGAAGCGTCCGATGGATTGAAAAGTTTGAACACGATACTCACACGCTCCAACGCTGCTCTGCCAGCGACGGCGGCGCACTTGGCCTACTTCGTGGCTTCGGGCAGCGAGTAAATCAGGGCGCGAGCCTTCCCGGTGAGGGGAAAGGCTCTTACTTCGCCGGGGGAGGTTTTCCGACTGGGGCGAACATGCCCGAAACTCCAGGCGGTGCCGCTGGGTGCCTGGTAACTATTCCACGACGGAGCGGGCCACAAAAGCGGGGTGCCGTCCGAGTGGGGTTGGGCAAAGGCGGCCCAGTGGTGGTTGTGGAGGGTCATGCAAAAAGTGCTCGAATCGTCGCGCTCGTGGTTGGCAGACGGAAGGTGTTGGCGGGCGATGTCGCGCATCCTGGCCAGTGCGGCGGTCGCGGTTGGGTGTGTGCCAGCAGTTCCGACTTGATGGGTGAATCCCACCGCCCGGAACGTGACATCAAAAACATCCGCGTTTTCCACGCCGAAATAGGGGCCGTCAGCGGTGGCGTAGTCGAGATCAACCGCCGGCCGTGAAATCGTAATGAGGGATTTTTCGTCCCTCGTCGCCAGGCCCAGCGGCGGGGAGACGGGCGCGAATTTGAGGTGCTTGGTCCGCCAATCGTCGGCGATGGAATGCCAGTGAATGCGCTGGCGAATCGTGACGGTGTCCTGCGCTTCATCCGCGCTGAAGGAATCTTCGCAGTCGAGCGGGAATTCGCGCGTCGCCCCCGCCCAGTAGCGCACGCGCATGAGCAAATCGCGCGGGAGAAATTTCGACCATTCCCAGGTCTTGATTTTTTTCGCCGGTGCAGGGCCAGCGTCCGGAACCTCGCGGCCTTGCTGCGGTGGCCTGTAATCACCGTAAAGCGGCATCAGTACGGCGTCCCCAGCGGGACCGGGAAAATCCAGGTGCAGGCCGTCGGCGTCGAGCCTCATGGCCGACGGTCGGCGCTGGAGGAAAACGGCCCAGGGACTGTCCCAATTGGTCCAGCCCTTCGCCCCGGCGAACCATACCAGGACCCAGCATTCGTTCATCGCGCTCGTGTCCAGCTTGGAACTGTTGGTCGCGATGCGGGGGCCGCCGTCCGCGCCATACGCCGCAAAGGTCGGTGCGCCGAGGCCGTGACCCGCGAGGCCGGTGAAGAAGCTGAGGTGCTTCAATTCACAGTGGAAGAGCGTCGCGGGCGAAAGCTCGGTTTGAATCAACGCGAACGGCGCCCGTTGCCAGCCTGGCTCGGAGGAGGAAGCCCGGACACTGGTCGGGCGCACGCCGGGGAGCGGGCTGAACTGCGTGGCAACAGCAGATTTGTCGGGCGCTCGCCGGGACCCTTCTTCGGAACAGGCTGAGCCGAGCAACAGCACTCCCAGTATCGTCAGCGCGGCGCGACGAAGGCTTCTTTGATCACATGATGACATCGCCGCCAGTCTAACGGGCGGAGGGCGGGGGACACAAGCGGAGCGACAGGCTTGACAATTCAAACAGGTGTTTGAAACACTGACGTGAAGCATGAGCTTGAAAATTCTAGACAACCCGGCCGACGGCGCACAGCCGGCGACGCGCCAGGAACTGGTCGAAGCCGCTGCCGAGGTTTTTGCGCAGCGTGGTTTTCGTTCCGCATCCGTGCGTGAAATCTGCGAGCGCGCCGGCGCGAATGTGGCGGCGGTCAATTACCACTTTGGCGACAAGGAAAGTCTTTATGGCGAAGTCCTCAAATACGCCCTGCGCTGCGCCCGGATGAAGCATCCGCCGGACATGGGACTGCGGCCCAACGCCACCGGGGCGGAGCAGTTGAAGGCATTTGTCCTGTCTTTCCTCTTGCGCATCTTCGACGAGGGGCCGCAGTCGTGGCACGGCAAACTGATGTTACGCGAGATGGTCGAGCCGACCCGGGCACTGGATGCACTCGTCGAGGAGGAAATTCGCCCGCTGTCCGACCGTCTCACGGCCATCGTGCGTGGCTTGCTGGCTCGGGGCGCGAGCGAGGACATGGTCCGGCGGTGCAGCATGAGCGTCGTCAGCCAGGTGCTGTTCTATCATCATTGCCAGCCCGTCATCCTGCGCCTGTTTTCGAAAATGAAGTTCGGCCCTGCGGAGATCGAATCCCTGGCTGAGCACATCACCCGGTTTTCGCTCACAGCCCTTCAACAGATGGCGACAGAAAGGAAGCCGTCTCGTCGTTGAGCTTTTTTGGTCACACCTCTCCTCCATGTATCACATCGCGCTCAAAATGCTCATCGGCGACCGCGGCAAGTACGCCATGTTGATCGGCGGCCTAACGTTCGCCGCGCTGCTCATGACACAGCAGTCGGCGGTGTTCTTCGGGCTGCTAATGTGGACGACCAGCCATCTTCGCAACATGCCGGCAAAAATCTGGGTGGTGGATCCGAAGGTCGAGCAAGTCAACGAACTCAAGGCCATGCGTGAAACCGATGTGAGCCGCGTCCGCTCGGTGACCGGCGTGGGGTGGGCGGTGCCGATGTATTGCTCGATTCAAGTCTCGAAACTCACGGATGGGAACTTCAAGCCGGTGCTGCTCATCGGGCTGGACGGCACCACGCTGGTCGGGCGTCCGCCGACGTTGCTCGCGGGGCGGTTGGAAGACATCCGATTGCCGAACAGCGTGATCATTGACGACCTGGCGGTGAAGCGCCTGAGTACCGGGCGCCAGCGTCCGCTCGGCCTGGGCGACACTTTTGAGATCAACGACAAGGAGGCGCGCGTCGTGGGCATCTGTAAGGCGGACCGCCACTTCTTCGGCTACCCGTATGTGTATACGACCTTCGACCAGGCGATTCAGTTCGCGCCCAAAGTGCGGAAGATGCTCAGTCTGGTCGTAGCCGAGCCGGCCAATGGCTGGACGCCCGCGCAAAGCGCCCGGCAGATCGAAAAGGAAACCGGGCTCAAGGCGTTCGACGAGGACGAGTTGTTCTGGTCCACCATCTGGTGGTATTTCCGCAATACTGGCATCCCGGCTTCCTTTGGCACGACGATCTTGCTGGGCTTCATCGTGGGCGTGGCGATCGCGGGACAAACATTTTACACATTCGTGCTGGAGAACCAGCGCAACCTCGGGGCGTTGAAGGCGATGGGGGCCGGCAACGGCCTGCTCGCACGGATGCTGGTGCTGCAAGCGTGGACGGTCGGCGTGATCGGTTACGGCATGGGCGTGGGGTTGACGGTGCTGTTCGGCCTGGCGGTGCTGGAGAAGGGGCAGCCGCCGTTCATGCTGCCGTATCAACTGCCGCTGGCGACGTTCGTGGTGATCATGATCATCTGCACCTTCGCCGCGCTGCTGGGGATCTTGAAGATTTACAAACTCGAACCCGCGATTGTTTTCCGTGGCTGAAGGCAACTCCAACTCCCTGGCCGTCCACGTCCGCGCCGTGTCCAAGACTTACGGCCGCGGCGACACGCAAATCCGCGCGCTCGACGGTGTGGACTTCGACGCGCGCCTGGGCGAGTTGCTCATGATCGTCGGGCCGTCTGGCTCCGGCAAGACCACGCTGTTGAGCGTCATCGCCGGCACGCTGGAGTTCGACGCGGGCGAGATTGAAGTCTTCGGCGCGTCGCTGCACCGGCTGCGTCCGCGCGAGGTGACGGCGTTTCGCAAGCGTCACGTCGGCTTTATTTTTCAACAGTTCAACCTGATTCCGACGCTGAACCTCATCGAGAACGTCAGCGTTCCGCTCCTGCTCAACGGCGAATCGCGCCGCGTGGCGGAACGGAAAGCCCAAACGCTGCTCGACTCACTCGGCTTGCAGGGCAGGGGACGCGAGGCGCCGACCAATCTTTCGGGCGGCCAGCAGCAGCGCGTCGCCATCGCCCGCGCGCTGGTGCATGAACCGCAGTTGGTGATTTGCGACGAGCCGACGTCGGCCCTCGACAAGGACACCGGCGCCCACATCATGGAGTTGCTCCGCACTGTCGCCCGCAAGCCCGACCGCTGCGTGGTGGTCGTAACGCACGACAGCCGCATTTTCCACTACGCCGATCGCATGACGGAGATGGAGGACGGCCGCGTCCAGCGCGTGCATGAGTTGCCAGCGCATTACGAGCAGGCAGGTGACCATTGAAGAACACTGGAGGCACAGATGAAGGTGGATGATTTCCTACTGACGATGAACCTGCTGGCCAACGCCTTTGTCACCGGCGGCGTGTTCATGAACGTGTTTGTGGTCTGGCCAGCGGCGAGAGAAACCCTTGGCCAGCGTGGTTTCCCGCTGGAGTTTCTGGCCATGCAGGGCAAACGTATCGCGCCCTGGCTTTACACCGGATTGCTGATGCTGTTGCTCACGAGCGTTGGACTGCTGTTCTTACGGCCACCCGCCTCGACGTCAGCAACGCTGCTTTTGCTGACGCGACTGACCCTCGTACTGGGCATGTTGGGCAACACGCTCTACGGCACGCTGCGGACATGGCCGGCCATTCAGTTTTCTACGGACACCGAAGGCTGGGGACTTTGGGCCGGCTATGCGAAACGCGGACGAGCCATGTTCGCATGTGCAGTCGGCGCGTTCATTCTGGGCACGCAAGCCGCCATTCACCGCTTCTGACTTTTATGATGATTTTCAAACGATTGACGTTCTACCTCGCCATCGCCGGCATTGTCGGTGTCGTGCTGATGGTCAAACGACTGCGGGATCGCCCGCCGCCGCCGCCGCCGCCAGTGGAGCCCGCCCGCTCCCCATACACCAATTCCGTGGCCGCCACGGGTTTGATCGAAGCGGCGCAAGAGAACGTGAAGCTCGGTTCTCCCAAGGGCGGCATCATCCAGAAAATCTTTGTGCAGGTCGGCTCCCGAGTGAAGTCGGGCGACCCTATCATCCAACTCGACGACCGCGAAGGCCGTGCCCGGCTGGCCAGCATGATGGCGCAACTGGATGCGTTGCGCGCCGAACTCCACGCACAGAATGTGATGGTTGCAGACGCGGCGGACCAGTTTCAGCGCGTGCAGAAGCTGGAGAAGGAAAACGTTGCATCCCAGGACGAGCGTACGCGCAAGGGATTTCAACTTCAGAACTCGGAGGCGCGCGCCGCCAAGCTCGAAGCAGACATCAAGACTGCCGAAGCACAGGTGCAACAGTCCCAGATTGAACTGGAGATCCTCACCATTCGGTCTCCGCGCGACGGCACCATCCTGCAAGTCAATGTGCGGGCAGGTGAGTTCGCCGGCACCACGCCCACCGAGCCGCTGCTAATCCTGGGGGAAGTGGACAAGCTTCAGGTTCGTGCGGACGTGGACGAGCAGAACGCTTCGCTGGTGCAGCCGAACCAGCCGGCGGTGGCCTTTCTGAAGGGCAGCACGCGGAACCCACTGCCGCTGCGGTTCGTGCGTATTGAGCCATACGTCATTCCCAAGCGTTCGCTCACTGGCGACAGCACCGAGCGGGTGGACACAAGGGTTTTGCAGGTCATTTTTGAACTCGACCGTACCGTCATGCCGCTCTATGTCGGTCAGCAGGTGGATGTATTTATCCAGCGGGCGGGGGGGACTGATGGCGGCGTGGCGAGAGGTGGGAATTGAAGCGTGAGGGGCGAGTTCATTCGCGGCCAATTTTGGTTTTCACAAACCACGTTTCGCCTTGAATCTTGCCGTTCCGACCCCAACCATCCGCGCCAATGAATCGCATCAACGAACGCTTCGCGCGGCTGCGGCAGGAGCAGCGCAAAGGGTTCATCGTTTACATTGGCGCGGGCGATCCGAACTTGGAAGCCACGCGCCAACTGGCCGTCGCATTCGACAAGATTGGTGTGGATGTGCTTGAGCTTGGCGTGCCGTTCAGCGACCCGCTGGCCGACGGGTTGGTGAATCAACTCGCGGCCCAGCGGGGGTTGGAGTCCGGCACCACGCCGCCAAAAGTCCTGGAGACAGTCGCCGCCATCCGGCGCGATTCGCAAATCCCCATCGTCCTCTACATCTACTACAACCTGATTCACCACCGCGGTTTGGAGAACTTCGTCCAGGACAGTGCTCGCGCCGGCGTGGACGGCCTTCTCGTGCTGGACTTGCCGCCGGAGGAATCAGCGAACTACGAATTGGTGATGCACCAGGCGGGCCTGTGCGTGATTTTCCTCGTGGCCCCGACCACGCCGGATGAACGCATCGAACTTATCGTGAAGCGCGGCACCGGCTTCATCTACTACGTCTCGCGCGAGGGCGTGACGGGGATGCAGGTAAAAGTTTCCGAAACCATCTCCACGATGACGGCGAAGATTCGCGCGCACACGTCGCTGCCCGTTGCGGTTGGGTTCGGTATTTCCAATCCCGATCAAGCGCGTGCGGTGGCTGCGAGCGCGGAGGCCATCGTCGTGGGCAGCGCCATCGTCAATCAAATTGCCCGGCACGGACAATCGCACGATTTGGTCAAGAACGTCGTCAGCTTTGTGGAGCCGATGATCAACGCAATCAGGAAACCATGAAAGCCAAACCCAACACCCAGGACTGCTACGTCATCATCATGGCCGGCGGGCGCGGCGAACGTTTCTGGCCGGTGAGCCGCGAGAAGACGCCCAAGCAACTCATCAAGCTGCTGGGCGACCGCTCCTTTCTTCAGGAGGCCGTGGATCGGGTGTTGCCGCTCGTGCCGTTGAAGAACATTCTCATCATCACCAACGCCGCCCAGGCGCCGGAGGTGCGCCGGCAGTTGCCGAAGTTGCCGAAGCAAAACGTCGTCGCCGAACCCTGCGGGCGCGACACCTGTGCTGCGGTCACGCTGGGCGCGGCCATCGTCGGCCAGCGTTCCACCAACGCCGTGATGGCGGTGTTGCCGGCGGACCACGTCATCCCCGATGCAAAGAAATTTCAACAGGTGCTTGGCGACGCATTGGATTTGGCCAGCCGCGGGCAGGTCATCGTCACCATCGGGATCAAGCCGACGGAGCCGGCGACAGGCTACGGCTACATCCGCACGGGCGTCACCCTGCCGCCGCCGCAAGGTCTCAAACCCTACAAGACCACATTCTTCAAAGCCGAGCAGTTCGTCGAGAAACCCCACTACGAGCGCGCGCTCGAATACCTGTCCAGCGGCCAGTATCGCTGGAACGCGGGGATGTTCATCTGGTCATTCGTGACGATCACACAAGGGTTGGAGAAGCATCAGCCGGAGATGGCGGCAGCCTGCCAGCGGTGGTTCAAGGCTGCCGGCACCGCCAAACTGGACAAGGTGCTGGCGAAGGAATATCCCGACATTAAGAAAGTCTCCATCGACTTTGCGCTCATGGAGCACGCACAAAACGTCGTCGTCGCGGACGGTTCCTTCGCGTGGGACGACTTGGGTTCGTGGACTGCGCTCGCTCGCCACCTTAAAGCGGACGCCGAGGGCAACTGCGCCGTGGGCGACTTCATCCATGTGGACGCCGCACGGAATATTATTTATGACGCACGGGTGAAGCACCGTACGCCCATCGCCATCGTTGGGTTGCGCGACTCAATCATCGTTCAAACGGACGACGCCACGATGGTTGCGCACAAGAGCCAGGCGCAAAAGATCAAGGAACTCGTCTCCAAACTGGCGGCGAGCAAGGAATACAAAAAGCTCGTCTGACGCGGGATCATTCGGGGATACGACTGAGTGGGTTGCGAGTGCGGGGCGCGGACGCAAACTGTTCCGTCCAGTATCGAACCCGTGCCCGCCCCGTTACCGGCGACTGTCCACTCCGCTGCCACTGTCTGTCCCATTCTCACACAGGCCGGGCGTGAAATTCGCGCCTTTCCCCGTTCATCGCGGGCACCCTGCCTGTGATCTCCCCAATAAACGCGGTGCTTTCACCGTTTGCGCCGCCTTGGCCTGACGGCTGCTAGAGCATCATTGACGATGAACACTGCGGAACAACCAAAACCTGTGGCCCGGCCATGAAACGATTCTTTGGCACCCTCCTTCTCGTTCTGGCCCTGGTCGGCAGCGCCTCGCTGCTGATCCCGACGCCGCGCGAACAGGGTGCCGCCGCCGTCCGCTTCCGCCAGGCGTGCCTCACGGCTGCGTTTCTTTTCTCCGGTCTATTGCTTTCCCGAAAAACTCAACCAGCTCATCACAATGAAAACCACCAAAACCACGAAATCACGTTCCACGCGCCGCAGCGGTCATTCCCTCGCCGAGCAGTATTTGCTCCTGGGCCATAAGGCGCTCGACGAATTCCGCATCCTGTTGCGCCTCGCCACCCCGGCGAACAATCGGTTCAAGCCTCGCAACCTGACCGAACTCACTCCCGACTCGGTCTGAACTACTTGGCACCGGTGACGGCAGTGGGCGGTGCGTTGGTGGCCAACTCGATTGGATCGGGGGCACCCACAATGAGTTCGATGGTGCCGGTTTTGCGCTTGTAGTTCCGGTCGTGGTGCAGGCCCGCGCCGGCGATGGTGAGCGTGTTGGTGCCCGCCGGGGCTTTGTCCGTGGCGACGAGTTTCAAGGTCGTCTCACCCGCGCTGGCCGGGATTTTGTCGAGCGTCACGTTGATGCCGGCAGGCAAACCTTCCAGGGTAAGCAAAACTTCACCCGCAAATCCGGCCCGGCGCTCCACTTTTATCGTGGTCGCGGTTTCGTTCGCGGAGGATTGGGAATTCGTTGGCAGCGCGGTGATGGAGAGTCGCGCCAGCGTGCTCGACAGCAGAAAAGGAATCTGCGTCACGGTCACGGGCATCGGGCGGCTGTATTGTGTGACGGGCTGGCCATCCACGGTCGCGTCGCCGCGCACGATGATGGTGCGGGTGCCGACCTCTGAATCCAGCTTCGGGTTCAGATTGATTTTACCCAGTGTCTCCGCGCTTTTCACCGTGATTTCGCCTCCATCAAAATTTCTCGAAATACTCTCACGTCCGGCGGCGAACCCTTCGGCGGTCAGCTTGATGTCGCCGGCGAAGCCTTCGCGGCGTTGCACCAGCACTTCCACGGTCGCCGGCTGGCTCTGCTCGGCGGTGGCGCTGAGGGTCGCCAGTTCCAGCGTGAACGGCGCGGTGTCCAGCACGGTGAGATAAGCCTGCGGCACCGCTTTGTCGCCGGAGAGCGGCTCGGCAATGCGCGTGACGCTCTTGCCGCCGATGGTCGCGGTGGCGGCGAGCTTGACGGGGAAACTGCCCAACGGCGCGTCCTTCAATGCGGACAACAGCATGATGCCGCTGGCCGGCGCGCTGGAGAGCACGAGCGGTTCGGCGTACACGCCCGCCGGCAAATCCTGGAACGCAAACCTTACCGGCCCGTCGAAACCGCCGCTGCGCGTCACTTCGCAGCGCAGTTTGCTTTGTCCCTGCCGGCTGACACGCAGCGTATCCGGCAGGAAACGCGCCGTGAAATCCGCCCCCGCCGCGGCGGAAGGCGCGCGGATCGCCAGGCGATAGCCGAACTTGTCGCCGCCGCGCTCGGTCAGGTCGCGCAACGTCACGGTGTATTCCGCATCCTTCTTCGCGTCGAACTCAATGCGCGCATCCGCGCCGCCCGTGTCGTCGTTTTGCTGGAGCAACGCGCCGGTGCTGTCCGTCAGCACGAGCATTGCGTCGAGCGGCGAACCGAACTTGCTCGCCGCCACTTCGCAGACCAGCCGCTGATCCTTGTCCGATTTGAACTTGAAGCAATCGCCGTCCTTCGCCACGCCGATGCGCCCGTTCACGACGACGGGAACCGTGATGGCGTTCGCCTTGTCCGCCGCGTCGTTCGGCTCGGTCTCGAAGAAGTCGGGCAACTCGGAAACCTCGAAGCCCACCGGATTGGACAGCCCGTTCGGCGTGCTGGCGCGGATGTCCTGACGTCCACGCGGGGCGGTGTCGGCGAGGGCCAAGGTCATCTTGGAAGTGCCGGCGAGATTGCGGCCCGTGAGCGCCACTTCCACCGCCTTCCCGCGCTGGCCGCCGAACGGAAAAATCGTTTCCACGTAAGGCAGCGCGCCGGCGGTCAGGCGATAATTGAAATTGCCGCCCCCTTGAAAACGGTAATCGCGCAGCGCTACGATGTAGTCGCCGTCCTCCGGCACCGTGAAAACCAGCAGCGAATCCAGCCCGTCCGCGTCCTCATTGCGCGCGAGTTCCTTGCCGGCGGCGTTGAGCAGCGCCAGCGATGAATCCAGCGCCGAACCGCGCCGGGCGGCGTCCACGGCGAAGATCAACTCCTGGCCCTTCGTCGCCTTGAAGCGGTAATGGTCCGCCTGCGACGCCGCGCTGACGACTCCGGAAATGACGGCGGGCAGCGTGATCGCCTGCGCCTGTTCCGGCAGATTGTTCGGCTCCTTCTCGCCGACCTCCGGCCACTGGCCGACGTTGAGCGGGAGCGGATTGGACACTCCGGCGGGCGTCACCACGCGCACCTCGCGCGGGCCGAGCGGGGCGTCCGCCGTGGCGGTGACGCGGGCGACGAGCCGCTTGTCGTCTTTGGGCGGAGCGGGTTCGACGCGCGCAATGCCGCCCAGGCTCGCCTCGATGGTCACGGCGGGTTTGAGCGGCGCGAGCGGCGCGATATTCGTAGCGGACAAACCGGACGCGCCGTTGAAGATGAACTCCGTGACCGCGCCAAGATTTTCACCGGTGAAGATGATTTCAATGGCGGTGCCCCGCTGAATCCATTCCGGCGAAACCGACGCGAGCTTCGGCGCGGGTTGCGCGAGAAGCGCCAGCGGCACCGTGAGAAGAAATATCGTGGCTCGAATCCTCATCGCGCTACGGCCCGACCGTGACCTTCTGCACCGGGCTCCAATCCCCGTTGGGGCCGTCGTCCCAGAAACGCAGCCGGTATTCGCGTGTTTCCGCCGCCGTCGGCGAGAGCAGCGGGCGCTCATCGTTGTAAGGCTTCGTCGAATCCACCGCGATGAACTCCCACGCGCCGCCGTTGCGCCGGCCCTCGATCCACACGCCCTTGTGGCCGAACTTCGTGAAATCAATCCGCACACACTGGCAGCCCGCGCCATCCTGCACCGTGAGCTTGAACTCCGGGAACAGATGCTCCGTGGTGTCCGCGTGGCCGATGATGTCCAGGTCCTGCCCGATGACATTGGGATTGGCCTTGTAGCCCACGCTGGCCTTCATGCGCGCGATCTGGTCCAACAACCGCGTGAGGATGCCGGGGGCGACAGCCGGTGGCGCGGGCGGGCTGGGAAAAGTGGTGGCGACGGGCGGCGGCACCGGGCTGACGCCGGGCACGCCGCCTTTGGCCATGAGTGTCTTGTAAGCGGTGGCCTCCTCCGCGTCCCCCTTTATGGCCGGCATCCACGTCCCGAGCAGCCAGACGTAAAACGTCATGTCCGCCACCGCTTGGGCGATGGCCCCCGGCGACTCACCGCACGCCGGCCCGTGCGTGACGATTTTGGCGGCATAATTGTTGCACCAGGCGATTTGGGCGGCTTCATTCTTGGGGAATAACGGTTGGTTGGGCATGATGTTTGATTCCTTTCAGGTCAGTGGTTGAGGTTAATTGGATGTTTCGGACAATCGCCCGGCACAACGGGCGAAATACGCTTGGAGACAGGGGTTTACGATGAGAAAGAGCCTTATTCCGGCCCCGCCGGGAGGCGGTGCGGAGCCGTTTGGGAGAGGTGCGGAACGGTTTAGAACCTCCGCCAAACCGTTCCGCACCCCGCCCGAACGGCACGGCACCTCTCCTAAACCGTCCGGCACCGGTGCTGAACCGCGCGGGCGAGGTGCCAAATGGCTTGGGCAAGGTGCCGCGCCGTCCAGTGAAGGTGCGGAACGGTTCGGGCGAAATGCGGGCTGGCTTGGCACTGGTATCAAATGACACTTTTTTAGTTCAACAAGTTTGTGCATACAGGCAAGCTGTGAACGAATCAAGGTGTCTTGGATCAAGGTTCTTGCCATGAGCAAAGTTTGTAAAAGCCTTAATGGCTTTCTTGAAATTGTTACTTGAAAACATCAAAATAAACAAGGCAACCAGTGCTTCGTCCTTTTCGATAACTTTTTCTCCGACGCAAACATCCAAGTACCGACAGACCTCCATGAAGGTTTCAATTCTTTCGTGTGTGCCAGAGAAGAAACCAAGTTCTCGGACCCGAGGCAAGGCTCTTACCGCCGCGATGGATGCGCGCTCATAATAATTACAAAATCCATCAGCAAGATCGGCGCGCATCCCCGGAAAACTCCTTACTGCTTGAGCAAACTGTTCCTGAGTAACAATTCCTTGTGTTTTCATTAACGGTCCAAAGTTGAGCCGCAACCACTTTTCCGAATCGTGAAACGGATGGAGCGCAAAAGAGAGGTGAGTGACGGGAGATACGGGGCGTGATAGCGTTCAATTCTCATACCGGAATTCCATTGCTCCATGCCTGATTCACTGCTTTGATAAGCGCGTCCCGATTACGCGAATCTTCAACGGCACTGATCATGAATGCCCTCGATCCGGCATGGTTGATCGAGGCGCCAAGATGGACGCACTCGGCTTGGTCCACGACCAGAAATCGGTCGTGAAAGTCAGCGGACGTCCGCAATTCAATGCTTACCTGATGATGCTGATCACTAAACGCCTTGGCCTCTGCTTTGAGGCTGCCTGGGTTATTTCGACAAAGCAAGCGGACAGCCATCGCGCGTGCGCCAGACGATTCAAGAAGGGCGAAAAACGCATGGTCACAGTAAGGGTCAACAATCATCAACTGACTCTTTGCATTGGCGATCACTTTACGGATCGCTACAAAAGCGTCCCACTGCGAATTTTTTGGGAAAAACATCTCTCTAATCTCTGGATCCAACGCGACGAGTCGGTCCTCTTGAAATCCCCACCCGATCTTCTGAAGCGCCCCTAACATCCGCTCGGAAAAACCATGCAAATCCGATAAATGCTGCAACCGTTGGACGCGAGATATGAATCTCCCCGTAGAAGCATTCGCGGCGGCCAACTTAGCCTCTGGTGACAAACCGTCGTATGCCGCAAGCAGTCGTGGACGTAAGGCGCGAATGCGGTTTGCATGGGAATAGTTATCATTGCCATCGAGACTCACATCGAATGCAAGACCAGCTCCGATGAAAGTATCGATGAACAAGTCAGCGATGTTCGCTTCCGAAGCGAAACTGGTAACAACGCGGAATGGATCGAATTCACTGGAGATGTGCTTGCTCATGGCGACGGCAGGATCGGCGAATCTAGGATTTACCCAAACAACCCCGTCACCGGATCGGCCTGCACGAGTTTGCGGGGCTGGTTGAGTTGTTCAGTTTTCACGGGAGTTAGCCGGTCTATTTTCCACCCCGCCCGCGCGGCTTGCGTTGCTTGAGGATTTCCGCCAGGCAGGCGCTCACGGCGGGCGGCTGCTCCGGGTTCAGCCAGGCGCGCTTCACCCAGAAACCGGGGATGCTCGCGGAGTCAATGCGCTCCGCGCCCGCCGCGAATTCCACGAACATGTCGCCCGCGCGCCGGTGAAAGCGGTGCGCGAGCTTCTGCGGGTCGAGTATCCAATACTCCTGCACGCCGTGCAGTTCATACGCGGCGAACTTGCGGCCGGTGTCGTTGTGCGCCGTGGTCGGGGAGAGCGCCTCCAGCACGAACGTCGGGGCGAAGGGGGCGTGCGTCGGCGCGAGCCGGGCCGCCTGCCCCTTGGTGAAGAACGCCAGGTCGGGCAGGAAGGTCTCGCGCACGCTCAGGCGCACGGCCACGGCTTCGCGGTGGAGTTCGCCCAGGTCTTCATGCTCGATGTAGGATCGGAGCAGGTGGTCCACGAAGTTGAGCAGGCGGGCGTGCCGCAGGTTTACGGGTGAGTGCATAATAATTTCCCCGCCGATGAGGTCGGCGCGCACGCCCGGCTCCAGCCAGTCGAGGAAATCCTCGGAAGTCAGGAGGTTTTGAACCGGACGGGCGATTGCGAGGGCGGTGGCCATGCGGGGAGTGTAGCTCAACCGAAGAGTCCTGTCACCGGATCAGCCTGGACGAGTTCGCGGGGTTGGTTGAGGTGGTTCATCACCATCGTGTGCGGGTCAATGCCCAGCGCATGATAGGTCGTGGCCAGCAGTTGAATGGGATGCACCGGGTCTTCGGCGGGGGAGCTGGCGGTGGCGTCGCTCTTGCCGTAAAGCGCGCCGCGCCGCACGCCCGCGCCGGCCACGAGCGAGGTGTAGCAATAGGGCCAGTGGTCGCGGCCGTCGGGCGCGTTGCCGTTGCCGCTGGTGCTCACGCCCAGGCGCGGCGAGCGGCCAAATTCCCCGATGGCGATGACGAGGGTGTCTTTCAACAGGCCGCGCTGGTCCATGTCTTCCAGCAGCGCGCTGAGGCCGCTGTCGAGCTTGGGGCAGTGAAGGTTTTTGAGCGGGCCGAAGTTGGCGGCGTGCGTGTCGAAGGCGTCCACGGTGGGATTGCCGTTGGCGACAGCGGGCCAGTTCATCTGCACGAAGCGGGTGCCGGCTTCGATGAGGCGGCGCGCAAGGAGCATGCCCTGGCCGAAGGTGTGGCGGCCGTAACGGTCGCGCAGTTTGTCGGGTTCCTGCGCGAGATCGAAGGCGTTGCGCGCGCGGCCGGAGGAGACGAGGTCGAAGGCCTTGGTGTAGTAGCTGTCGAGCGCGTAGCTGCCGACGGCTTTTTCCATGTCGGGCATCTGGGCTTCGACTTGTTTGAGGAGCGAGGCACGGCGTTCGAGGCGTTCCTTGGGCACTTCCTTGCGCATCGAAAGGTCGTCGAGTTTGATCTCCTTGTTCGGGTCTTGGTAAAAATAATACGGGTCGTAAGCCGCGCCGAGGTAGCCGGCGGTGCTGCCTTTGCCGATGACGTTGCTCTCCTGCGTGGGGCGCGGGAGCATGACGAACGGGAGCATCGGCACGGCGGGCGGTTTGAGGCGCGAGATCTGGCAGCCGGCGTGGGGGAAGTCGTTCGGCGCAGGTGGTTCGAGTTGGCCGGAGGGCGTGACGCTGTCGGGCGTGTAGCCGGTCATCAACTGGTAATGCGCAGCGGTGTGGTTGAACAGGCCGGCGGGCGTGTAGCTCATGGAACGGATGAGCGTGGCCTTGTCCATTTGTCTGGCAAGCAGCGGCATGGTTTCACTGAGCCAGACGCCGGGCACGTTGGATTTGATGGGCTTGAACTCGCCGCGCACGTTGGACGGGGCGTCGGGCTTGGGATCCCAGATATCAATGTGGCTGGGGCCGCCCTGGAGGAAAATCAGGATGACGGACTTGGCGTTGCCCCAGCCGGATTTCAGTTTGGCGGCGTCGGGCGCGGCGGCGGCGCCAGCCTGGAGGCGGAGGATGTCCGCGAGGCTGATGCCGAGGAGGCCCGCGCCACCGACGCGGAGGAATTCGCGGCGGCTCCAGCCGTCGCAGGTGCTGCCAGAGATTCCGGGGATGCTGATCATAGTTTTGCTGCGGTTGTGTCGTGTGTTGTTCTAGTTGTCACCGGTTAAACAAAAACGACGGGCTGTTCAACAGCGCCCACGCCAGATCCTGCGCTGCTTCGAGGCGGGAGCCTTTGGAAAGATCCATGCCGGTCAACTCCTTCTCGGTCGGCGGACGGCTCAGGCAGGACAGATAAATCTCTTCCACGAGTTTCCGGTCGTCCTTCTCCGACTCGGCCAGCTTGGCGATGCGGCTGATGGGCGAGTTGACGGCTTCGCTGATGGTGACGCCATTGATCAGGTTCAACGCGTGCGACAGCGTGATGTTGCTGCTGCGCTCGCACTCGCAGGCGGACTGCCGCTTGGGCCGCCCGAACAGTGTGAGAAAATCGTTCCCCACCACCATGCCGTCGGGGATTTGCATCGCGCGCATCCCGCTCGGCACGCCGGCGAAGTTGATCTTCGTGCCGGTTGCCGCTGCCAGCGCGTCCACGATTTGCTCGGCGCTCAGGCGGCGCGGGTGCGCATGCGAGAAGTTGATGCGGTCGTCCTCGTTCCACTTGTGCTTCACGATGGACAACTGATACGCGCGCGACTGGCAAATCGTGCGCATGAGCTTCTTCAAGTCGAAGCCGCTCGCGACAAAATCCGCCGTGAGCGCGTCGAGCAGTTCGGGGTTGCTTGCCGGGTTGCTCGCGCGGATGTCGTCCACCGGGTCAATGATGCCGCGGCCCAGGAAGTAGCTCCACAGCCGGTTGGCCATGGACTTGGCGAAATACGGATTGTCCTTCGACGTGAGCCAGTCCACGAACGGCTCGCGCCGGTCGCCGTCGGGCGGCGTTTCCTTCGCCACGCCGATGGGGACTTTGGGCGCGACTGTCAGGTCCGTCTTGGGATGCTTCACCTCCGCTGCGCCGAACTTGCGATAGACAATTTCCTCCGCCGAAACCTGCGCCGTGCCGCCGGCCTCGGCGAAGATTACCTCGCGCCCGACGAACCCTCGCTTGATCGCCACCTGCGCGAAGTACGCACCGAACTCGTAATACTGGTTCTGGGTCCACCGCTCGAACGGATGGTCGTGGCACTTGTTGCAGTTGAAGCGCACGCCCAAAAACGTCTGGCTCACGTCCTCGGTGATCTTGCCCGGTTCGCGCAGCACGCGGAAATAATTTGCCGCCGGGTTCTCGTAGGAACTGCCCTGCGCCGTGAGCAGCGAGCGCACGAACTTATCGTAGGGCGTGTTCGTGGCGACGTTGCGCTTGATCCAGTCGCGGTAGAGCCAGACGCTTTTCTGCCCGAGGTTCTCGCTGTTGCACTGGAGCAGGTCTGCCCACTTGTTCGCCCATCTCTCGGCGTAATCCTCGCTGCCGAGCAACTCGTCAATCAGCTTCTCGCGTTTCGCCTTCGGCGGAGTCTGGTCCTTGAGGAATTCCCGCACGCGCTCCGACTTGGGCGGCAGGCCGGTCAAGTCCAGGAATACCCGCCGCACGAACTCCGCGTCGTTGCACACCTCGGACGGGAGAATCTTCATCTTCCGCAGCTTCGCATGAACGTGCCGGTCAATGTAGTTGTGCTCCGGCAAGTCCACCCACGCGTAACCTGTGCGGTCGCCCATGACCGTGACAAGTTGCGCTGCGTAAAGCCCCTCGTAACGGATGAGCGTCGCCGTTTCGCCACGGCGAATGCCCTTGATGACGCCCTCCTTCATCTCGGCGACTTCGCCATTGCTCGTGGAGAACACCGCCTCGCGCGTCACGTCGCGCACCGTGCCATCGGGATATTGCGCGAGCACGAGAATCTGCTGTGTGCGACCGGGTAAATCCATTTGCACTTCCGCCGGCAGCACCTCCAGCCGCACCGCGCGCCCCAATTCCGGTTTCTCAAACTTCGTGCCCTCGGTGATCCACTGCCGCAGCAGTTGATGCTCGCGCGAGCCGGGCTTGATCGCCTGCCGTCCCTCGTGCGGCACCTCGGCGGTCGGCTTGAGCAACATCAGACTCTCGTCCACCACCACGCGGTTGAAACGCCGCCCGGAAAGATCATTGATCAACGCGCCGTAATCGAACTCCGGATCGTAGCCGCGCAGTGAAAGCTTGAAACCGTTCTTGCCTTTGGCCGAGCCGTGGCATGTGCCCGCGTTGCAACCGGCCTTGCTGAGAACCGGCATGATGTCCCGCACGAAGCGCACCTCCGGCACCGCCGCGCCCTCCACCGTCACCGCCAGCTTCGCCTGCTGGCCCGCCACCGTGACGACGATCTCCGCCGCGCCTTTCTGCTTTGGGCGGATGTATCCCTGCGCGTCAATCTCCACGTTCGCCGACTCGGTCTTGAACACCGCCAGCGATGTCACGTCCACGCGCTGACCGCCGTCGGTCTTGCCCCAGACCAGCACGCGCCGTTCATCGCGGCTGTCCTTGAGCGTGAGCGACGCCGGCTGCAACTCCAGCGCGCGCAGAGAGGGCAGGGGAGGCGTCTCGACACTGGCGGGGGGCGGCGGCGCGGCGGCGCGGACCATTGCGGCGGTGGTGAGAAACAATCCCGCCAGACAGATTTGAATTCCGATTCGAGGATTCATCTGATCAATTATTTGATGCCCATCCGCGCGGACGCCGAAGCTGGCGTCCCTCATTCAGAAAGTCCCTCAACACTGCGTCTTGGGCTTTGGCAGAGCGTAAACAATACCGCGTCGTGCCGCAAGGAGATTCCCCGGCCAATTTCGCGCCGCGATGACCATGCGTAGTAGGGCAGGCGCCACCGCCTGCCATGGTCCGGCGGGCGCCTCGCCCGCCGTCTCTTCTGCGGGCGGGGCGCCCGCAGGACTTTCGCTGGCGAGGGCGCCAGCGCCACTACTCCATCACGGCTTCACCGCGTCCGCCGCGCGGCCCTCCGCCAGCTTGCGCTTGGCCAGCGCGCTTTTCAAAAACGTATCCGGCGGCGCCTCCTGCCACGCCGTCACCCACAAATCCCCCAGCATCTGCCCCGCCTTCAACATCTGCCCCGCGATGAATTCCCGCCCCTCCGGCGACGGCTCGCCCTTGCTCGACAACTTCCGGTCCCGGTCCAGTTGATACAACGGCTCCACCAGCTTGAACTGCTCCAGTAGATAATCCACCACCGGCGCGAACACCTCCGCCGCCGTGTCCGGCGTGCGCGCCGTGGCGAACCGCCGCGCCGGACGCACCTTCGCGAACAGCCCCTCCATCTTGATGCCCACCTTGTCCACGTAACCCCCGTCAATCCACGAGTGAAACGACTTGTTCGTCGTGTAATGATTCGGATTCTCCCCCACCCAGCCGTTGAAATGCTTCGTCGTGTGCAACGGCTGCGCGCCGTCCCCCACGTAATGCCCCATCACGCCCATGATGTAGATGATGTTCTGGTGCGCGTTGGCCACCTCCTCCGCCGTGCCGCCCTCCTGCAGCGTCTTGAGATACGAAAAGCCCGACTTCAACTTCCCATACTGCTCCGTGATCGCCCACGGCAGGAACCCCACCAGCTCGCGCGTGTGATCACTGTTCTTCGCCGCGTCAATCGGCGGGAAATCCCCGGGCCGCGCCGCGCGGGCCGCGCCCAGTTGCGCCATGAACACGTAACGGAACGGGCTGAGATTCGTCGCCGCCAGGCGCAGCGGCGCCAGGTCCTCGAAATCAATGAAATGATCCGGCCCGTTGAAATGTTTGAGCGGCAGGTCCGGCGTGTTGCGCCAGCGATCCGGCTCCCCGGCGAGGAAGGCGATGCGCTCCTTGGCCGCGGGCGACTGGACGAACGTGGGGAAATCCTTGGGCAGCGACGCCAGCGCCAGTTGATTCACCAGCCGGTGCCCGGCGTAATCCCACGCCCGGCAGACGGCCGGCCCGCCGATGAAGATTGCGACGAACAGAACGACACGAACGCAAAAAGTTTTCATGCGCCGAGGCTGCCGCACGCAAGCCGCGCTGTCAGTCACCAAGTTGGCCGCTCAACGGGAGCCGTGTTCGCTGCCGCGCATGAATTAGGCTTTGTTGGGTCTCGGCTTATCAGCATTGGAACTTCGGAAGCTACGTCGCAAGCAAGCAAACCAATGAGCGAAGAAACCAAACGGCTGCCATCGCGCAAACGCGTCGCGGACCTGAGTAAGCTGAGGAACCCAAGGTTCCAGTTTGGGGCCAATCCAGTCGGCTCCCTGTGCCGCTATCTGGACAACGGTTCGAATCCGGGCACGGCCTGGCGGGCGCTCGAGTTCAACAACAGCGGATGGGCCAGCGGCCGCGCACAGTTGGGCTACGGCGACGCGGACGAGGCGATGGTGGTGCGCAAGACAAACGCGGTCGGAGTCACCCTCATCACGAATTACGGACATCAGCTTCGACCTCTCGCTGGTGGCTACTAATTCGCGCCATTGCCGCAGGTCGCCATCAACACGCCGAATGATGGGGCGACCTTTGCTGCGCCCGCAGACATGACCCTAACCCCATGCCCAATCCGCCAAGTAGGGCTAACCCATGCGCGCCAGGGCGCGGTCCAGCCGCTGGAGGACGCGCTCCCGGCCCAGCACCGCAATCAAATGATAGAGGCTTGGCCCGGCGGTGGTCCCGCAACAGGCCAGCCGGGTGGGATGCACGAGCACGCCGACTTTCACGCCCAGTTCCTGCGCCACGGCCTTGAGTGTGTTGCCGATGGTGTCCGCGTCGAAGGCGGTGAGCCGGGCGAAGGCGTCGCGAAGTTTTAAGAGCCGGGGTTGGTTTTCCGCCGTGAAATCACGTTGCGCGGCCCCGGTGTCGTAGGTGAACTCTTCCCGGAAGAAGAAGCCCGCATAGTCCGGCAGCTCGGCGAACAATTTGATCTTTCCTTTGCAGGTGTCGAGCGCGGCCTTCACGTAGTCCACGGGATAGGCGTTGGTGTCCACGCCGGCGCGGGCGAGCGCGTGAACGCACAGTTCATGGAAACGGTCGTCCGGCAGTTCACGCAGATACTCGTAGTTGAGCCAGTGCAGCTTCTCCAGGTCGAACCGTGCGTTGTGCCGCAGGATTTGTGGCAGGTCGAACCGCTCGATCACTTCGCCGATGGGAAGCTTCTCGCGGTTCTGCTTCGGCGACCAGCCCAGCAGACAGAGGTAATTGACCACCGCCTCTGGCGCGTAACCTTCGTCCATGTAGGTGGCGAGGGATGCGCCTTGATCGCGCTTGCTCATCTTGGTGCCGTCGCCGTTGAGGATGAGGGGAATGTGCGCGTAACGTGGCGGCTCCACTCCGAACGCGCGGAACAACGCGATGTGCTTGGCCGTGTTGCTCAGGTGATCTTCGCCGCGGATGACATGGGTGATGCCCATCTCCAAATCATCCACCACATTCGTGAGGTGAAACACCGGCTGGCCGTCCGAGCGCACAATGACGAAGTCCGGGTCCGCCGCCTCGCGGTCCGTCAACTCGCGTCGCACGTCGCCGACGACGAGGTCGGGGATGACGACTGGCTCGCGGGCCATCTTGAACTTGACCGCGCCTTCGTGTTCGTAAGCCAGCCCGTGCGCGAGCAGCGCCTCGACGCGCTGTTTGTAATTTTCCCCGCGTTGACTTTGGAAATACGGACCACGTTCGCCCTTGCCCGGCCCGGTCGCGTCCGCCGTCAGCGGGCCTTCATCCCAGTCCAGTCCGAGCCAGCGCAGGCCGTTGAGGATGACTTCCACCGCCGCCTGCGTGTTGCGCGCGGCGTCGGTGTCCTCGATGCGCAGGATGAACGTGCCGCCGGTGTGCCGGGCATAGAGCCAGTTGAACAACGCCGTGCGGGCGCCGCCGATGTGAAGGAACCCGGTGGGGCTGGGAGCAAAACGGACGCGCGGTTTCATGGGTTGCGATGGTGAATTCAAGAACCGGGATCACCATAGCGACGGCGCGAGCGCGGTGGCAAGTCGCCAGATACATCGCGTCATAGTTGCCGGTGTCGTAAAGATCCAGCGCCAGTTGGTAATGCTTCTTGATGCGTTTCTGGAACTGTTTGAGTTCGCTGATGGGCACGCCGAAACATGGCTCCTGCACGCTGTAGTTGTTCAGGAGAATCCGCTTGTAGCTCTCCCGGCCCAGCGGTTTCATCGCGGCGAGAATTTCTTTGGCAGTCATAAGGGTTCTCCGCGCAAGTCAGCGCCATCTCAACTGAATGCTCCACCCGGTGCCTACCGTTTCGGCCCGGCTTCGAGGATAATCTTTTGAATGAACTGGGCCTGTTCCTGATTGACGGCCTGGAGCGCGACGGACTTCTGCAGCGGCGTCAGTGCGGCATCGTTGATGATCTTTTGCCGTTTGCTCTCGTTGGCCTTGGTCATCTCGTAGATGGGGACCACCGCTTTGGAGGGGGCGCCGTATTGCATGGCGTACATCTGCGCCTGGCGGTAGAGCGGGTCTTTAGTTTGGAGATAGGCCAGATGCCGCTCGGGGCCGAGGGCTTCCTGGATGGCGGTGGTGCGCTGGCGTTCGTAACGCTCGCGTTGTTTCTCACCCAGCGCCTCCGGGCCGCCGTATTCAAGTTGCAACTGGTGGTCAATGGCGTCGGTGGTGCGGAAGATTTTGCGGAACTCATCCGGGGTGGGATCCACGCCGCGCAATTCATCGCGCAGCCGGTGGGCGTTGTGGGAATAGCGCAGGAGGAACTCCTCCATCTCCTCGTTGTTGATCACGGGACGGAGGTCGGCGCGGGTTTGTTCGCGGAGCTTGGCCATCTCGACCTGGTTGAGCGGTTGCCCCTCGTTGGCGCGCTGCCAGAAAACGGCCTGATGCCGTTCCATGGACTTGGCGCAGATTTCCTGCACGACGGCGTGGCGGTCCGCCGGAAGATTGCCGAGCACCGGGCCGGTCAGTTGCACACTGTTCCAGAAAGTGGCCTCGCTCTTCTCGGCGGCGGCGATTTCCGCGCCGAGCAGTTTGGTGATCAATTCGCGGCGTTCCTCCTCCAGCGCGCGGCCCCGTTCCTGCAGAACGTTCACGAGCATCCGCTCCGGTTCGGAGCGCCACCACTGGATGTCGTGCGCGACGGCCTCCTTGACGCGCTTCTTGGCGAACAGGTCGCCGATGTCGGCCAGGACAATGTAGCGCACTTTTTCCTCCGGGCAACCGCTGACGCGGAGGTTTTCGATGTAGCCGGGATAGTCGGAGGACTCGACGTCCTGCCAGGAAAACTTTTTGTTCCCGGGCGTCGGTTTGGTTTTCGCTGGCACGATGTCGGCCAGAGCCGGGGCGTTGGTCGGAGCGGAGACCACGAGATTCGTCACGGCCGGCGGGGTGTTGGTCCGGGGAGTGGTGGCGGCGTGGCCGTTGGTTTTGTTCGCCGCGGCGAAACTGGTGGCCACGACCTTGGGCTGGCGGTTGTTTGAAAGGAAGAGATAGACCACGAACGCGCCGGCGAGGGCGACGTTGAGGATCAGGAAAACCTGCAATAAATTTTTCTCGCGCATACTTCGGTGAATCCGGCGGATCCCGGGGAAAACACGCCCGGCTCCCGGCTGGAACACGGCGGCAGTTTACGCCACGCTTCCGGCAATCTCAACTCTTTCGCGCTGGTGAAGGGCGGCGTCGTAGCGACGAACGCGGCTTAGGATGTCGGCATTATTCGATGTGGAACCCGGTTCCTTCACGTCGAGAAATTATCGGTTGATTCACCGATCCGAGTCTGACACCGTGCGCAGCAGTCGAATCTTATGATAACCATCACCCTTCGACCGCTCACGTTGTCACTCTTTCTCTTGGGCAGTGGCGTGTTGCTTGACGGTCCCGCCATGCTCGCTGGAGAAAAGGGAGCGTCCGCGCTCCTCCAAGGCCGTCCAGTCCGGGGAAACATTCCCGTCCACACATCTCCGGCGTCTCCAGATCGCGCTTCATCCAAGCCGGTGCCAAACCCAAAAACTCGCGAGACCTTCAGCAGTTTTGATCGACCCACTTCCCGCAAGGAACCGGAGTTGATTCCGGCGGGCGAGATAAATTTCAACCAGGCGGAACTGACGCAGGCGCTGGATGTTTATCAGGAACTGGCCAACCGCACCGTCATCCGGGCGTCCTCATTGCCGTCCGTTCGCATCAGTCTGCGCAATCAGACGCCATGGACCCGCCGGGAGGCGTTGCAGGCGCTGGACACCGTTCTGGCAGAGAACGGGATTACGATGATCGTGATGGGGAGCAAGTTCATGATGGCGGTCGCTTCCAGTCAGGCGTCTTCCGAAGCGGCGCCAGTGGTGGAGTTGCCGCCGGAACAACTGCCGGATTCCAGTTCCTACATGCTTTACATCGTGGAATTGAAACACAGCAAGGCGACGGAAGTGGTTTCGGCGATCCAGCCATTTGCGAGCCGGATACCCAGCAGCATCATCGCGTTGAAGAACCCGAATCTGCTTTTCCTCCGGGATTATTCCGCGAACATCCGCCGGATGCTGGGAGTCATCGCGCGGCTCGAAGGGAAGTAGCCAGTGGGCAGCGCGCTCCACTATGGCGGCGCTTGTGGTTGAGCTTTCGGCACCGACGCTCGTTACACCCGCTCAACTTCTTTATCCGCCTCGTGGGGCGCGTTGCCCAGAGGCCGCCAATGCAACAACACGGGCAGCAGCAGCAGCGACGCGAGCAGGCAGTTGACGATGCCCAGGATCACCAGTTCGCCGAGCCGCGCGTTGGCCGGCACCTGCGAGAGCACCAGCACGCCGAACCCCAGCGCGATGGCCACCGTGTTCACCACCACCGCCGGCCCGGTGCGCGCCATTGCGTCGCCCAGCGCCGCATCCACCGCGAGTCCGCGCGCTCGCGCGGAGCCGAAGCCTTCCAGCACATGGATTGCGAAATCCACCCCGTTGCCCAGCGTCATGGCCGCGAACATGGACGTGGCCACGCCCAGCGGGATGTTCAACGCGCCCATCATCGCGAAGTTGATCAGCACGGCCAGCGCACTCGGCACCACCGCGTAAATTCCCCACCGCAACGAGCGCCCGAGCACGCTCGTCAAAAAAAGTATCCCGACTAGCGAACCGAGCAGCGATTGCATCTGCGTCGTGACGATGCTTTGGATGAGCGACTGGCTCACCGCCACGTCCCCGGCGAAGCCCAGCGTGATGCCTTGCGGCGTGAGTTTTTCCTGTTCGTAGGTGCGGATGTCGGCCATCAACTTCGCCGTGTCGCGGAAGTTGGCTTCCTTCAAGAATACTGCGGTCAGCGAGCTGGTGAAATTTGTGTCCACCACTTCGCGCAGTCGCGCCGCGCCGCGCACGATTCGGTAGTAGTCGTACATGAGTTTTACGCCGTTGACGTCCTTGGGGAGTTGGCGCGCGGCCGGATCGTTGGGCCGCACCATGAAACTCGTCGTCTTGATGTAATCCGCTGCGGCGATGACGCCGCCCACCTTGAGTTCGGGCCGTCGTTCGATGAAGCGCGCGAATTCATCAATCGTCCGCACCATCTCCGGGTTCAATTGGGGTTGGGAAATGATCACGAAGCCGACTGCCTTCGCTTTGGGCAACTCCCGCCAGAAGGACGATTCCAAGTCCCGCACCTGCGTCCGCACCATGATGTTACTTGGCGTGGGCGTCGCCGATTCGATCAACGCGCGCCATTCGACGCGCGAAGTGTTCGTGATGCCGGGCGGGTTCGTCGTCCCGACGGCGAAGACGTTCAACCAACCGCCCACCCATTCCTTCGGATCGCTTGCGGCATTCGTCGGCAGATAAAACCGGGCGAGGCTCGCGTCCGCCGCCGGGAATGTTCCCTCCCATGTCTTGCCCGCCGTGATGGACACGAACAGCAGGTGCATTCCGCGATACTGCTCGTTCACCGCGCGTGTCGTCCGGCTGAACTCGCTGTCCGGGTCAAACCCGTCCACCCAGCTATCCTGAATCACCAGCCTTCGCAGCCCCAACGGCGATAGCGCTACGATGACCGCAACTACGCCCAGCACGACGTACCGGCGCCGCACCACCAAAGCCGCCAGACGCGTGAACCACGTTCCCGTCGCGAGCATTCCTGAAACGCCTTTGCCACCGGCGCGCAGGCGAAACCGTTCTGGCGAAATCAGCGTCAGCAACGCCGGCATTACCGTCAGCGACCAGAACAGACAGAAGATGATGCCGATGGCCGTGAAGATTCCGAACGCCCGCACCGGCCCCACCGGCGAAAAGGCGAATGACGCGAATCCAATCGCCGTCGTCAGCGACGTGTTGGCCACCGGCAGGCACATTTCCTCCATCGTCGCGCGCACCAGGTCCGTGTGCGGCGCGTTGGGTTGTTCGTGGAGGCGCGAGAAGTAGCGGCTATAGACGTGAATCTCATCGGTCACCGCCATCGCCGTCAGCAACACCGGCATCACGGCGATGGTCAGGTAAACCGGCACGCCGCACCAGCCCATCAGCCCGAACACAAACATCAGGCACGCGCCGACCTCCGCCATCGGCAGCATCGTGGCCGTCACGCTGCGGAAGCTCACCTGAAAAATGATCGCCATCACCAGCATGGCCACTGGCACCAGCCCGACATGCCGTGCGATGAACAGCCGCAACTCGTAAAAATTCCGCGGCCACTTCCATCCCGTTTTATCGTCCGCGCGCCAGGTGCTGGCCCCCAGCAGCGCCTTGGGGACGCCGAGGTCTTCCAGGATGTGCACGCCCAGTAACGCCTCCGCCACTGGTGCGCCCGTGATGGAGATTTCATCCTGCACCGGGCCTTTCGCCGCGATGATGTCGCCGACGCGACGGTAAAGTTTCGTCCGATCCATCCCCGCCGGTGTGCCGATGAGGATGCACGTCGAATTCCCGTCGTAGGACAGGATCGTGCCCGTGTAGAGTTCGATGCGCCGCAAATCGTCGCGCAACTCCGCCAACTGCGCCGGTGTCTGGCGCGGCGTTTCCAGGAACGTCATGAAGAGCAGCGTCCCCGGGCGGGTGCGGAAGCCGTGCTCCGTGGCGAGGCTGGCGAGATGGTTGGTGTTGATGCCCTCGAGGCGCGCGAACTCCGCGGTCAATTCCTTCACCAGTTGCACCGTGGCCACGTTGAAAATTCCGTTCGTGTGCCGCGCGCGGATGAACACCACCACCGGGTCCTCGATGCCGAACTCCTGCCGGATCTTCCGGTCGTAGGCGACCTCCGGCGCGCTTTCGGAAACCAGCGCGTGTCCGTCCGTGCGCAACTTGAGCCGCCACGCGCCCGGCGCGACGCCCAACGTGAAGAGCACGGCGAGGATGATGACGCGCCGGGGATGCCGGATGGAATAACCCGCCAGTGCGACGAAGAAGCGGACGATCAGTTTGTGAATCGTCATGCGCGGACCCGATGCTTGCTTGCGCTCATTCCATTAACGGCGGTGTTCGGCGCGCATTCCACCATGACTTGGAGGGAAATGCCACTACGTTTGCGCGCCGTCATTATTCTTGGGTGTGATTTAATCACACCCGGCACAAGCCTGCTGGCGTCTTGGACATCACCGCCAGCGCCGGGCAGATTCATTTATCACGCCCCATGAGACGCGAGTGTTTCACCTTGTTGCTTGGCCTCGCGGTCAACCATCGGAACGGCTCGCTCAAGCGTCTGGTTGATGTCGCGCCAGAAAACGCCACGCCTTTCCCGGCCACCCTCGCCGACACCGGCGCGTTTAGTGATATGGCCACGCTCGCTCCTCAACCGGGCATCGTGCCGTACGATTTGAACGTGCCGTTCTGGTCGGATCACGCGCTCAAGTCGCGGTGGTTTGCCCTGCCGGACACGGACCTGACAATGGGCTTTCAACCCGACGCCAACTGGATCTTTCCGTCGGACGCCACCTGGATCAAACATTTTGAACTGGAGCTGACCAGCGGCGTGCCGGCTTCGCGCCGCCGGTTGGAGAAGTGCTTCCTGGTGAAGGACGGCGGCGGCGTTTACGGCGTCACGTACCGGTGGGGTGCCGAAGCGTCCGGCGCTCCGCCCCGGCAGTGTTCGTTTGGAGTCCCGGATTCAACAGCGACGCCCGGTGAAGCCGCAACCAAAGAGCAGTTCTGATTTACCGCAGACAGCGAAAAGTTCTCGCAGAATAACGCGCAGAGCCGACTGTTCCTTTGCGCCCTCTGCGAGAACCTTCGCGCCCGCTGGATTGAATCCGGGTGTTGCAAAAGAATCCTCGCGGCGCGCGAGCAAATGACTCATGGCGCCGCAATTTGTTTACGTCCCGCCGCCTTTCGTTTTACTCTCTCCGCGCATGACGAAACCAACGCTACTCATCGTGGACGACGAGAAGCCCACCCGCGACGGGCTGCGCGCGGCGCTGGAGGATCGTTACGACGTTTACGTGACCGAGGACGCAGCCACGGCGATGGAGTTGCTGGAGCGGGAAAACTTCGCCGTGTTGCTCACGGATTTCCGCCTG
Source organism: Verrucomicrobiota bacterium (assembly GCA_031378375.1). Classification (GTDB taxonomy): domain Bacteria; phylum Verrucomicrobiota; class Verrucomicrobiia; order Limisphaerales; family JANNEF01; genus JANNEF01. Next base: position 29,679 of record JANNEF010000076.1, read on the forward strand.
CCCAACGAGGACGGCATGAAGTTGATCGCCCGCGCCAAGTCCTTGAGCAAACCGCCCGTGTGCATCCTGATGACGGCCTACGGTTCGGAGGAACTGGCCGTGCAGGCGATGAAGGGTGGCGCGGATGATTACATCGCCAAGGGCCGGATGCAGATCGAGGAGCTGGAGATGCGCATCGCGCGGGCGGTGCGCGGGCAGACGCTCGAATCGGAGGTGGTGTCGCTGCGGCAGCAGTTGGACCGCAAGTTCGGGCTGGAAAACATCATCGGCGAGTCGGAGCCGATGCGGGAGGTGTTTGACATCGTCAAGCAGGTCGCGCCCACACGCGCGACGGTGCTGATCACCGGCGAAAGCGGCACGGGCAAGGAACTCGTGGCGAAGGCGATTCACCAGCTCAGTCCGCGCGCCAAGCAACCGCTGGTGTCGGTCCACTGCGCGGCGTTGTCGCCCACGCTGCTGGAGAGCGAGTTGTTCGGGCACGAGAAGGGAGCGTTTACCGGGGCGCACGAGCGGCGCATCGGGCGGTTCGAGCAGGCGCAGGGCGGGACACTGTTCCTCGATGAGATCGGGGAGATTGACGCGTCGTTGCAAGTGAAGTTGCTGCGGTTTCTGGGGGAACGCACCTTCGAGCGCGTCGGCTCCAGCAAGACGTTGTCGGCGGACGTGCGGCTGATCACGGCGACGAACAAGCGACTGGAGGAAGTGGTGGCGGCGGGGACGTTCCGCGAGGATTTGTATTTTCGGCTCAAGGTGGTGCGGATCGAATTGCCGCCGCTGCGGGAACGGCGGGGCGACGTGCCGTTGCTGGCACAGACTTTCCTGCGGGACTGCGCGCGGGAGAATGAGAAGGTGGTGAAGGATTTCGGCGCCGAGGCGATGGAGGCGTTGATGAATTACCAGTGGCCGGGAAACGTGCGCGAGTTGCGCAGCGCCATCGAGACGGCGGTGGTGCTATGCCGGGGGGAGAAAGTCGCCGTGCGGGACCTGCCCCCGGAAGTCCGCGGTCTCGGCGGGCCAAACAACACGGGAATCCGCAAGCTCCTCGTCGCGGGCGAACTGACGGTGAAGGAGGCGGAGAAAGCGTTGATCGTCCGCGCGCTCAAGGAATGCGATGGCAGCCGCACCGGGGCGGCGAAGAAGTTGGGCATGAGCCGGCGGACGTTGCACCGCAAACTGCACACGTATGAGCTGGGCGAGTTTTGATTTATGAGCGTCGGGTTGCAAAATTTCATTCACAAGTTCGAGCAAGGCACGGGCACGCGGCTGGTGCGGGTGGTCTCAGCGGCGATCGTGATGCTGGCGCTGGCAATCGTTTACGATCTGACGGCGTTTACAAACATCTCTACACCGGAAGGAATGGACGCGGCGCAACTGGCGCGGAACATTGCGTCGGGACGAGGTTACACGACAGACTTTGTGCGGCCGTTGAGCATCCATCTCGTGGAGCAGCGGCGAGGCGGAGATGACCCGAAGATGGCCGGGCGGCATCCAGACCTGGCGAATCCGCCAGTGTATCCGGTGCTGCTGGCGGGGGTGTTGAAGGTGATGCCGTTCGCCACGCCGGAGCTGTCATCACAAAAGCCGTTTTCGGTTTACCTGCCGGACTTGTGGATCGCGATGTTCAACCAGTTGTTGTTTTTCGTCGCAGCGGTGTTGTTGTTCCGCCTGGCGCGGCGGCTGTTCGATGAGCCGGTGGCGTGGGCTTCGGCGGCGGTTTTTTTGGGGACGGATTTGTTCTGGCGATTCAGCCTGACGGGGCATTCCACGATGTTGGTGGTCGTGGTTTTTATCACGCTGGTATCGGTGTTGGAGCGGCTCGAAACGGGGGCACGCGAAGGAAAAAGCGCCCGCTGGCTCTTCGTCATGGCGGCGGCGGTGGGTGGCGTGGCGGGGGTGGGTTGTCTGACTCGCTATTCCTTCGGCTGGCTGATCGTGCCGGTGGCGTTCTGGGTGAACGGACTGCCCAGTCCGAAACGAATGCGCCTCACCGTGGCAGCCATGGCGGCATTCCTGGTGGTCATCGCCCCGTGGGTGACGCGAAACTTCGTGGTCAGCGGAACGCCATTCGGGACGGCGAGTTTCGCGGTTTTCCAGAACACCACACAGTTTCCCGCGAGCGAAATCGAGCGGTCGCTGACACCGGACTACCGGGAGATGCGAGGAGAACATTTTTGGCAAAAACTGCTGGCCAACGGACGGGAGATTTTTGAAAAGGAACTCCCCCGAATGGGTGGAAGCTGGATGGCGGCGTTTTTCCTGGTCGGGCTTTTGATGCCGTTCCGCAATCCGACGCTGGGGCGCGTGCGATGGTTTGTGATGCAGTGCCTCCTCGTGTGGACGCTGGCGCAGGCACTGGGGCGAACGGGATTGGCGGCCGACACGCCAGACGTCAGCCCGGACAACTTGCTGGCGGTGCTCGCACCGGTGGTTTTCGTATTTGGCGCGAGTTTGTTTTTTATTTTGCTGAACCAATTTCAGCCGCCCATGCCGGTCGCGCGCTACACGGTGATGGGCATTCTGGGCCTGGCCACGTGTGCGCCGATGGCGTTCACATTCCTCCCGCCACATCGATCGCCGGTAGTTTACCCGCCATATTATCCACCGTGGATTCAAGAAAAAGCCCGGATGACCGATGAAGATGCATGGGTGATGACCGACATCCCGTGGGCCTTGGCGTGGTACGGCCGGCGGCAAAGCGTTTGGCAAAGCATCCGGTATCGCGCCAACCCGGACGAAAAATTTAAGAACGATTTTTACGAGATAAACGATCACCGGCAGCCGGTCAGCGCGCTTTATCTCACGGCTAAAACCTTGAAAAACCTGGAAACACAATCGGTCTGGAACTGGAGCGTCGGCGACGACCGGGGCCAGGAGTGGGAAAGTTTTGTCCTGGGAACGTTCCTGAAGCACGAAGTGCCTACCGGTTTTCCGCTAAAACGGGCTCCGCTGGGGTTGATGCCGGAAATATTTCTGACTGATACTGAACGCTCGCAAACCAAATCAATCCAATCACAGCAGCAATGAAAGATTGTTGGATTTCCTGTTTGACAGCAACTTGAGCGTTTCAGTAGAAACCGTGGCAGTCCTTTTGCTTAACAAGTTCAGGCTGAATAGTGTCGAACCAAGTTAATATGAAAAAATTTATCACCTCCGCCGGCTTGGTTGCCGTCGGTGCTACCGGGCTTCAAGGGGCCTACGCGCCCGGTCTGAGCCCTCGTGAAACCGCCAAGCCTTGGACCGTATCGGCCTCGCTACGCGGCTTTTACGACGACAATTACATCACTCAGAATAAGAACTTCAATCCGAGGGGCAGTTTTGGCGTTGAGATGCACCCTAGCATCGCGTTGAATCTGCCCAGGGAGCAGACGCTGATCAAGGCATCCTATGACTACACGATGAAGTATTACGAAAACCGCACCGGGCAGGCGACGGATCACAGCCATGAGGTCAGCGTGCGTGCGGATCACAAGTTCTCGGAGCGCTACCGGTTGGAGGCACTGGAATCGTTTGCTTACTCGCAGGAACCTGAAATCTTGGATGGCGGCACGGTGAACACACCCATTCGGACTACGTCGGACGCGGCTCGAAACCGGCTGGCGTTTAGTTTTCTAGCCCAAGTGAATGAAACGGTGGCCATTGGTGCGGGTTATCAGAACCTGTGGTACGACTACGTCGAAGATGCCGATGCCCGGCAGAGAGTTTCTGGTATTCCCGAGGGCAGCCGTTCTGCGTTGCTTGATCGGGTCGAACACCTGGCGCGGATTGATGCGCGATGGGCGCTGCGGCAACACCTATTGGCGTTGGTTGGTTTTCAGTACGGTATCAATGATTATACGAGCAAGGATCCCATTGCGAACATTGGAACCGCAGCCGCACCGGTATTTGTTCCTGGCACTGCTCGCGACAACGACTCGAAGTATTTCTTTGTCGGAGCCCAATACGATCCTTCGTCCGTCTTGAAAGTCTCCGCCCGTTTGGGCGTGCAGTCTACGTACTTCAAGTCTAGCAAGAAGAATGTACTAAGCCCGTATGTTGATTTGAGCGGCAACTACACTTACCTGAAAGGAAGCGACGTCGAGTTCGGTGTACGCCACAGCCGCAACGCCACCGACGTTGTTGACCGGGATGCCACAGGCCAGGTAACTCAGGATCAAGAAACCACGACACTTTTTGCCTCGGTCAATCATCGTATAACGGCCCGCATCACGGCCAATTTAATCGCGCAAATGCAGTATTCCACCTACCAAGGCGGAGGTGCTGACAGTGAAGTGGACAACTATTACACGACGGGAGTCAACCTGGAGTATCGCTTTACAGATAACTGGGTGGCGGAAATTGGCTACAACTTGGATCGACTGGATTCGGATCAGCCGGATCGCAGCTTCACCCGCAACCGGATTTACCTTGGTGCCCGTGTTACCTACTGAAATTAGTAACAACAAATAGCTGGGAGGCTGGATCCGATGTCTAGCCTCCTTTTTTGACTTATGGAAGCGAACAAATCGTTCAACGCGCCGGAATTGAAACTCCACTTTTTGGATTATTGGCGCATCATCCGCATCCGCAAGACGGTTATCATCGCCGTCTTCCTGCTTGTGGCGATCACCACCACCTTGGTCACGTTTATTCTGCCGGAGTCCTTTTCAAGCACCGTGCGCATTAAAGTTGAGAAAGACGCGCAGGACGTTGCCGGACTGGGCGAGCGCGCCCTTTCGACCAGCTTCGACCCTTATTGGATTCAGACCGAGTTTGAAACCATCCAGTCCAAGTCCGTCCTCCATCAAGTCATCACCAACCTGAACCTGAACAAGAAATGGGCTGAAAAGTTCAAAGAAACCGGCTGGCTGCGGACGGATCTGACTTTCGGAATTCTCAAACGCCAGATTGATGTGCGCCAGTCCCGCAACACCAGCTTGATCGAAATCCGCGTTTTCAGTGAGGACAAAGTCGAGGCCTCAGTTATTGCCAACGAAATCGCCAGCGTTTATCGGGAGTCTCGACTGTCCCAAGGCCGCGAAATGTCCAAGCGCGGCATTGATACTTTGGAAGCCCAGTGGAAGGACCAAGACAAGCAATTCAAAGAGAAGCAGGCCGTGGTGGACCGGATGAAGGAGGAATTGAACATTTCGGAAGTGGAAGCTGGCGGCATGAGCATGAATACGACGCTTGAACCCGAGTCGTTGCGGAAGCTCGAGGCCCAACGGATCGAGGAGCAAACGTCCTACGAGAAGATGAACACGCTGTACGGGCACCTCACCAACTTGACGCGCGTGGAGCTTCGCAAAGCCGTGATGATTGCCTCACCCGATCAACAGTTAGGGGTGTTGCACGAACAGTTTTCAGGAGCCGAGCAAAAGATGGCCGACATGGTGGAGAGCTACTCACCTGAACATCCCGAAATGAAACGCATCCGTCGCGTGATTGAACAGATCAACACCCAGATCAATGACCGGCTTGACGGCATTCTCGAAGGCTTGAAAGCGCGAACTCTCGCCCAGAAATCTGGATTGGACCGTCTGCAGGCCGAAGTGGACAAGGCCAAGAAGACGGACATCGAGACCGCGATCAAACGCCGGCCCTACTTTCTGGCCAAACGTGATCTCGAAAGTCTCCAACTCGTAAGGGAGCGCCTGAACTTGCGTATCGTTCAGGAAAAGATTGACCTCGTCATCGACAAGTCGGCCATTGTTGAAATCATCGACAAGGCGGAACCCGGATACCGTGCAGTCAAGCCCAACAAACCGCTGAACATCGCCCTCGGCATCATGGTCGGCCTGGCCGTCGGCATCGGTCTGGCGTTCTTCATCGAGTATCTCGACACCAGCGTTAAGACCATTGACGATGTCGAGCGCGCCCTCCAGGCACCGGTGCTCGGGGTCATCCCGCAAAATGTCGGTGTTCTGCTGGATGAAGGTCCGGACAGCCCGCACGCCGAAGCGTATCGCGTGTTGCGCACGAACATCATGTTCTCGCAAAAGGATCCGAAGTTGAACACCATTACCGTCGTCAGCGGCGGGGCCGGCGAAGGCAAATCCACCACCATTTTCAACCTGGCTACAATTTTCGCGCAAAACGGCCAGCGCGTGCTGGTGGTTGACTCAGACTTGCGGCGGCCCAGCCTTCACAAGATTTTGCGTGTCTCCAACTCGATCGGTCTGACCAACTACTTGCTCAAGCAAAACTCCCTCGAAGACGTCATTCAAACGACCCCACTCCCCTCTCTGGACTTCCTGCCCAGCGGCAAATTGCCCAGTAGTTCAATGGGCGTGCTGAGTTCCGCGCAGATGAAGGAACTCATTCGGGAATTAAAGCGCCGCTACGATCTGGTATTCTTCGACTCACCCCCAATCATGGGCGTCAGCGACGCCTCCATTCTTGCCAGCGAAGTAGACATGGTCCTCCAGGTCATTCAGTATCGTCGCTATCCCCAGCCGATGACCATCCGCGCCAAGCAGATGATCGAAAAAGTTGGTGGCAACCTGCTTGGCATCGTGTTGAACAATATCAACATGGCGTCGGACGAGAACTACTACTACTACAGCGGCTATTACTACGATTATTACGCCAAAAGCGAAGACTCCAATCCCGAAAAAGTTGCGGAACCGGCCCAAAAGGCAGGCGTCGAAACCGGCGTCGAAATCAAACCCAAATACTGACCAGTGCCGATCTCGTTATTCGACCGCTTCAACTTAAACTGTATGAATTTGATCCCACCTAGCATCAAACGGTATTTGGGTCTTCTCGGATTGGTGCTCGCGGGCTTGAGCATGACTGGCTGCAAAAACTTGGCGTACGTCGAGCCGGAAGTCGATCCCGCGGTAGCCGCAGCAGCGCCTCTGGCAACGCCCGCCACCCCGACACCGGTTGCAGTTGCCGCCACGCCTGACCTCGCGGTTCGCCCCCCTGTCGCCGTCGCAACGCCACCTGTGCCACCGGCGGTCAGCCCCGCTAATCCCGTTGCTTCGTCCTCCCTGCTGCGTGCGGGTGACAACGTCACCGTGACCTTTTCCGATCTCCCGCTGCCCTTACCGGACCACAAGGAGCGGATTCGCGAGGACGGGAAAATCACCATGCACCTGAATGTGACCGTCCAGGCTGCCGGCAAAACTCCCGGCCAGTTGCAGGAAGACATCCGCAAGGAATATGTGCCCAAGTATTTCACCCGCCTCACCGTCACGGTAAAGACGGACGAACGGGTCTATTACGTGGGTGGCGAAGTGCGCGCCCCGGGCCGGCAACAATTCCTGGGAGATATGACCGTGTTGCGCGCCATCGACACCGTCGGAGGGTTCACCGATTTTGCGAATCGGAAAAAAGTCGAACTGCGCCGTTCTAATGGTCAAAAAATCATTGTTAACTGGCACAAGGCCGTGGAAGACCCCAAGCTGGATTTGCCGGTGTTCCCGAACGACCAAATCATCGTTCACAAGAAACTCTTTTGATGTTCCAACTGGACCTGTTGAACGGGAAGCAGGCGGGCACCTTCGCGGTGACCCGCCATTTTCCTTTTTGGATAGGACGCGCACCCGACGCCGACCTCAGTGTGACCGACGACGGCGTGTGGGATTGGCATCTGGCCATCGGCCTGAGCTCCAGTGACGGAGCGACCCTCGCCACGCATGAATCCGCCATGGCTACTGTCAATGGCCAGCCCATGCGACAAACACGCCTGTGTAATGGTGACGTGATCGGACTGGGAGCGCTGCAAATCCGGTTCGGTCTCACTCCGGCGCGGTTGCGCAGCCTTCGGCTTCGTGAACTCATTACATGGCTGGCTCTGGGCGCGCTGTGCCTGGCTCAAGTTGGTTTGATTTACTTCCTGCTTGCCTGAACAAACGCCGATGGCCCGACATGCCAAGGATTAGTGGTATGCGCGAGACGAACCCATTTCTTGTCTCCGGCTACAACTCCAGGTTCGACCAACGCCCGGCCGCTGCAACTCCAAAAATTCCCGTGGCCACCCGCAGGCGCCGCCGCGCACATGCATCATCCGTAGCTGTCTTGCCGAACCTGTGTCTGCAAACGTACTCGAGAGTTGTTCACCCGGCACTTTGAACGTGGAGTGCTTCCCGGCCCCTGCGGTTTCCGTCATTCGATCAAGCACGACGCAGTGACTGGCTAATACCAACTACGTTAATTGGCTGGTAGAAGTTAAGCGGCGGGGATAGCCTTTGGGCATGGCCAGACCCCGAGCAAAATTAGACCGTTGCGGTGAGGCTGACCTCGTCACCCGCCGCCTGAACACGGAACCGCCTGGAGCCC
>JANNEF010000077.1:0-6458 GCA_031378375.1 Verrucomicrobiota bacterium
GCCTGGCTGGCCGAACGCAACCGCCAACCGCAGCGCTACGTCTGGCGTGCCGAAGGTGCCGCCATCCTGGAAAAAATCACCCGCGCACGCGCTAAACTCGAAGAAATAATGGCAGACACTTCAAGGACAGCAGACTAGCGGACACGAACTATTTCGTCTGGTGTCGCAGCGCCCGGCCAGGCCGCGCACCCGTGTGTTCGTCATCCTTCACCACCGCGACGCCGTTCACGAACACATACGCGAACCCCGTCGCGTAGTGGTGCGGGTCTTTGAAGGTGGCGTGGTCCTGAACTTTTGCCGGGTCGAACACGACGAGATCGGCCCAGTCGCCTGCGCGCACCACACCGCGATCCTTGAGGCGAAACGTCGTCGCGGGCAGCGAGGTCATGCGGCGGATGGCGTCTTCCAGCCGCAGCAGTTTCAACTCGCGCACGTAGCGGGCAAGCACGCGCGCATTGTTGCCGTATCCGCGCGGGTGCGGCACGGCTTCACCGAACTTTCGCACGCCGCTGTCGGAGGCAATCATCGTGTTGGGGTGCAGGAGGAATTTTTGGAGGTCGTCCTCGCTGATGCCGTGGAAGACGCCGGACGCGCCGCCGTTTTTCTGGATTTCGAGGATGAGTTCGATCTGGTCGTCGAGCGAAGCGGAGCCGCGTTTTTCTTCGCGGCTTCGACGATGTTCAGCCCGTTGAGTGAGCGGTCGTGCTCGTAGTTCGCGATCATGGCGTAGGTGTAGTCTTTGCGTTGGCCCCGGCGCAGCTTGTCTTTCATCTCGGCAACGATCTGCGCCTTCGCTTTGGGATCGGCGAGACGTTCCTTGAACTTGCCGCCCTCGCGCGCGGTCTCCGGCACGAGCTGGCTGATGCCGGTGCTGGAAGCGGTGTAGGCGTATTGGTCCTGCGTGATGTCCAGTCCCTCGGCGCGGGCCTGTTCGATGGCGGCAAGAATTTTGTCGGGTCGGCCCCAGTTGGCGCGGCCTGAAAGTTTGATGTGCGAAATCTCGGCGCGAATCTTCGCTTCGCGCGCGATGCGAAACAACTCGTTCAGCGCATCGGCGATGTCCGCGCCTTCGTCCCGCATGTGGCTGGCGTAAATGCCGTCGTGGGCGGCGGCAACTTTGACGAGTTCGATGATTTCCTCGGTCTTGGCAAACGTGCCTGGCAAATAGATGAGTCCCGTGGCCAGGCCGACCGCGCCGTCTTTCATCGCTTGTTCGACGAGCGTTTTCATCTTGTCCAACTCATCGCCGGTGGGCGGGCGCAGGAAGGAACCGCCCATGACCTTGCCGCGCACCGTGCCGTGGCCGATGAGCGTGGCGACATTGGGCGAGATGTTTGTCGCCTCAAGTTGGCGGAAGAATTCTGCGACATTCAATTTGGAGGAGCCGCAGTTGCCGAGCACGAGGGTGGTGACGCCCATGCGGACGAAGTTTTCCGCGCGCGGCAGATCCTCGATGTCCTCGGCGTGTGTATGCACATCAATGAAGCCGGGCGCGACGACCAGGCCGGCAGCGTTGACTTCCGTCGTCGCGGTGCCGCTGATTTTTCCCAGCGCGACAATGCGACCGGCTTTGACGGCGATGTCGGCGAGGAACGCCGGGTTGCCGGTGCCGTCCACGACGCGCCCGTGGCGCAGGATCAAGTCATACGTCTCGGCGCGAACGGAAGTCAGTGCCAGCAGAAGGGCAACGAGCCAATGCAGTGTCGGTTTCATGCGCGGATACTTACCGAGTCGCCCGGGAAGCGAAATTGTTTTTCGCAAACGGCCGGATGGCTTATCATGGGCCGGATTACTTTTGTGAAAACGGATTCGTTCAAAGATTTCGTTATGGACCAACTGCGGGATGCGGGCGCGGTGGAGTGCCGCGGCATGTTCGGGGGATTCGGGTTGTACCGCCGTGGGCAACTGTTCGGGATCATTTTCAAGGGGAGACTGTATTTCAAAATCAGCGTGAGCACGCGACCTGATTACGAAGCGCGCAGCATGGAACCGTTCCGCCCTGGCGCGAAGCAAACGCTCAAAAGCTTTTACGAAGTGCCGTCGGAAGTGGTCGAGGACATCACTGAACTGCTGACGTGGGCGGGTAAAGCCATCGAGTCTGCCACGTAATTCGCCCGGGGTGGCGCAGTCCGTTGGAGGTGGCAGGATTGCGCGAGCGCGGCTGGCGCGGATAAGATCGTTGTTTCATTTCATGTCCATTTTGCTACGGTCGCGCGCGACAAGATGAAAAAGAGCAAAGAAGAATTGTGGCGGCGGTTTCAGGGGTATTTCACCGAGTTTCCTGAGATCGGGCTCGCTGTTGATTTGAGCCGGATGAATTTCGGAGACGATTTCTTCCCATCCATGGAGTCGCGTATCGGGAAGGCGTTTGCCGCAATGGCGGAGCTGGAGAAGGGCGCCCTCGCCAACCCGGACGAGAAGCGGATGGTGGGGCATTATTGGCTGCGCAATCCGGGGCTCGCACCAATCGCGGCGATGCGTCAGGAGATCGAAGACACCTTGCGCGCGATCAAAACGTTCGCAGCGGATGTGCATGGCGCGAAGGTCGTCGGCGCGCGGGGGCCGTTTCGTCATTTGCTGGTCATCGGCATCGGCGGTTCGGCGTTGGGACCGCAGTTTGTGGCGCAGGCTTTGGGAAATCCGGCGACGGATAAGATGGACGTGTTCTTCTTCGACAACACCGACCCGGACGGGATGGATCGGGTGTTGGCGCGGATTGGCGGCGAGTTGGGCCAAACTCTTTGCCTGGTGATTTCCAAGTCCGGTGGGACGAAGGAAACTCGCAATGGAATGTTGGAAGCGCGAGCAGCGTATGAAGCTGCGGGTTTGCAGTTCGCCCGCCACGCGGTAGCGGTCACGGGTGATGCCAGCGATTTGGATAAATACGCCTTGGAGCACAAGTGGCTTCGACGTTTCCCGATGTGGGATTGGGTGGGGGGAAGGACTAGCGTGCTATCGGCGGTTGGATTGTTACCTGCTGCATTGCAGGGACTTGACACGGCTTCCATGCTTGCTGGAGCGAAGACTTGCGATGAGGTCACGCGGCGCTCTGACGCCCTGCGGAACCCCGCTGCGCAAATGGCGTTGATGTGGTTCTATATCGGTAACGCCAAAGGCGACAAGGCGATGGTCGTTTTGCCTTACAAGGACCGTTTGGAACTCTTCTCGAAGTATCTTCAACAGCTCATCATGGAGTCACTTGGCAAGGCGTTGGACTTGGATGGCAAGCTGGTCAATCAAGGTCTCTCCGTGTTTGGCAACAAAGGCGCTACGGATCAACATGCTTACGTCCAGCAGCTTAGAGATGGCCTTAACAACTTCTTCGTTACCTTTGTGGAGGTGTTGAAAGACCGTCCGGGCAAGCCCTTCCTCGTCGAGCCGAACGTTACTTCCGGTGATTATTTGTCTGGGTTCCTGTTGGGAACTCGTCAGGCCCTTTACGAGAACGATCGTGAGTCCGTTACGTTAACGATCAACGAAATCTCTCCGTTCACCATCGGGATGCTGATCGCCCTTTTCGAGCGCGCCGTCGGCCTTTACGCCAGCCTGATCAATGTCAACGCCTACCATCAGCCGGGCGTCGAAGCGGGCAAGAAAGCCGCCACCGTCGTTTTATCTTTGCAACTCAAGGTCATCGCTCACCTCACTCAGAACAACACCCACGCCCTCACGGCCTCGCAAATCGCCAGCGCGATCAACTACCCCGACGAAACCGAGACCGTTTTTAAGATATGCGAGCATCTTGCCGCCAATGCGCGCGGCATTCGCAAGACCCCGCACAAGACCCCTTTCGACGCCACTTATCAGGCGGGCTGACCGATGTTTGTCTATCCCACCGAGTATGACGTGATCGTCGTGGGGGCGGGTCACGCGGGAGTCGAGGCGGCGTTGGCGGCGGCGCGGATGGGCGCGAAGACCCTGCTGCTGACCATCAACTGCGACACGATTGGCCAGATGTCCTGCAACCCCGCCGTTGGCGGCCTCGCGAAGGGCCATCTTACCCGCGAGATTGACGCCCTGGGCGGCGAGATGGGCCGCAACACCGACATGACGGGCCTCCAGTTCCGCATGTTGAACACCAAGAAGGGTCCGTCCGTCTGGGCTCCGCGTGCGCAGTGCGACAAGAAGGCCTACCAGTTCCGGTTAAAGTGGGTGTGTGAGCGGCAAGCCAACCTGGACATCAAACAGGCGCAAACGTTAAAGCTCCTCCAGTCAGCGGGAAAAATCCTCGGCGTCGAAACATCCTTGGAAGTCCATTACCTCGCCAAAACCGTCATCATCACCACCGGAACCTTCCTGCGGGGCCTCATGCACGTCGGGGCGAACCAGCAAAGTGGCGGTCGCGCGGGCGAATCCGCCGCGATGGGACTCTCGGCATCGTTAACGGACATCGGTTTGGAGCTTGGGCGGCTCAAAACCGGCACCCCACCGCGCCTCCTCCGCAGTTCGATTGACTTTTCCAACCTCGACGCCCAACCCGGTGACGAACCGGTCCCCTGGTTCTCCTATTGGCGGGAAGATTTGTTCCATGTGGAACATTCTGCCGTCCATCCGGCAGAGGTTTCTCACTCGGCGGGTAAATATCCCCGTGGTTCGGTGCTCGACCGTATCAATGGCCAGTTGCCTTGTCACGTCACCTACACCACGGACCGCACGGCGGAGATCATCCGCGCCAATATCCATCGTTCGCCCATGTATTCGGGCGTCATCGAAGGCGTCGGCCCCCGCTATTGTCCCAGCATCGAGGACAAAATCGTCAAGTTCCCCGAGAAGGAACGTCAGCAGATTTTCCTCGAACCCGAGGGGATTGCCACCGACGAGATTTACGTCAACGGTTTTTCCACCTGCCTGCCGTTTGAAGTCCAGGTGGACATGGTTCGCACCATCACAGGCTGTGAACGCGCCGAGATCATGCGTCCCGCCTACGCCGTGGAATATGATTTCGCCTTTCCCACCCAGCTCAAAGCCTCGCTGGAAACCAAAGTCTGCGAAGGGCTTTTCCTCGCCGGCCAGATCAACGGCACTTCTGGCTACGAGGAAGCCGCCGCTCAAGGTTTGATGGCCGGCATCAACGCCACGCGCCGCGTCCAAGGCAAACTGCCCATCATCCTTGGCCGCGACCAGGCTTATATTGGCGTGCTGATTGACGATCTGGTGACCAAGGGCACCGTTGAGCCGTATCGGATGTTCACCTCTCGTGCCGAGTATCGGCTGTTGCTGCGCCAGGACAATGCTGACTTGCGCCTGTGCGAGACTGGTCACGACGCCGGCCTGCTGCCGGCGCGGAACTGGGAGCGTTTTCAGCAAAAGCGCACGGCCATTGATGGCGAACTCGACCGCCTGGGGCGCACGCGCATCGGCACGGACCTGCTCGCCTCGCTGCTCCGGCGACCGGAGATGGTCTGGGCCAATTTACCTGGGGAAAAGCCGTCGCTCGACGAAGCGGTGATTCAGCAGGTCGAGATTGCGTTGAAATACGAGGGCTATATCGCGCGGCAGGAGGCGGAAGTGGAGAAGTTCCGCACGATGGAATCCAAGCAAATCCCCGACTGGCTGGACTACGCGAAGGTGCCGAGCCTGCGCAACGAAGCGCGCCAGAAGCTGGGCAAAATTCGGCCGGGCACCATCGGCCAGGCGTCGCGCATCAGCGGCGTGTCGCCGTCGGACGTGGGCATCCTGCTGGTTTGGCTCAAGCGCGGCCCGGACGCGGAGACCGTGGCGTGCGGAGCCGAGGAGCATCTGGCCGGTCCCGCCGGGCACGATGGCTGTTGCGGGGACTTGTGAACGCGCAACCGGTGGTGTTACCACGGATGGACAGGATGACACTGGCGGGCTGCGCACTGATTTAGGAGCGCGGGCCTCCGGCCCGATTTGCGCGTCCGACACGGAGGAGGCAGCGCCTGCACCACGGCGAGTATCGTAAGCGGGCCGGAGGCCCGCGCTCCGTTTCGGTTGCGGTTCCGCCGCAACCGGTCCATTCGTGTCCATTCGTGGTTGAACCCCCCCTTCCATTTTTCCAGCCGCGTTGAGGAATGATCGCCCAAGATGCAACGCAAAGGACGCGAAGGTTTTCGCAGAGGGCGCAGAGGAACCGATCCGCTCTCAGCGCCTTCTGCGAAAACCTTTGCGTCCTTTGCGTTAAGATGGGGCGCCGCTTTTCTCGACGCTCCGTCTTCCATTTTTCATCCGCCGTTGACCGATATTCACCCGTCGTTGACCAAATCTTTCGCTTCAGCGCCGACCCGAAGCTGCCGATTCAATCAACGTGGGGCCAAAAATGGTCCCGAATCGCAAAAACCGGTCGCCGGCTTGAAGTGATACCAACTACGTTAATTGGCTGGTAGAAGTTAAGCGGCGGGGATAGCCTTTGGGCATGGCCAGACCCCGAGCAAAATTAGACCGTTGCGGTGAGGCTGACCTCGTCACCCGCCGCCTGAACACGGAACCGCCTGGAGCCC
>JANNEF010000091.1:0-44485 GCA_031378375.1 Verrucomicrobiota bacterium
GACGGCGGGAAGCACTGGGACTAGCCTCGTCGGAAATTCTACAAATTGTGTGCCAGTAGTTAACGCCTGGATAGATTCCTCGGCATTCAACTCGGCCACGCAAAAAATGAAAGGTAGAAGAGATTGAACCAAAAGGCGTCCATTCATAGCAGAAATCCATTTCGATCAGATCGTAATTTAAGATCGGTGATTTGATGTTGATAAGTGCTACGACCTGTCCAGTCCTAGCCATTTAAGCTCACTCAATAATTATGATTCGTCAAATTGGAGTTTAACAGGTAGATATCACGGCATGTGCGTTCGCACCGAAAACATTCTCTAAACACGCCCACGAACTAAATGACAACCGAATGCAGTGGATTCTGAGGCAAGAATTTTGCGCAATGAGGAGAGTCATGGGAGCATGGAAGCGGGCTGCGCAATTCGGGGCGGGTCGTCGGGCGAACGTGCTCGGATTGTGAACGTGTGTAGCTCCAACACTTCAACGCCTTTGTCGCCCACGCGTCCCCTCCCCTTGCGCGTCATGGTGTGCTGTTCAGGTCGGCTGCAAACGGTTCATCTTTCTCAAAGCGTTGGCGAGGCAGCGCGTCCAGCGTTCCTCAAACTCCCCCAGCGCAATGCTGTCATGAGTGGACGGATAATCCTGCGGGAAGCGGTCGCCAAGCTCGTGTAAAATCTGCTCCTCGGCGTGCAAGAGCAGGCTCATGGCGGCACGGACGATTACACTGAGCGTCACCTTCGTGCCGGCCTGCGTTTGCAGCCGTAAAAGAAAAGCGTTCAAATCGTCGTCCTCCTTGCGCGTGAGCACGAAACGTTTGGTGATGCACCGTTCAAACTGCCTTCGCATCAACTGCGGTGGCTCAGGCGGAGCGTTCAACTTCAGCGCGGTGTTGCCGTCAAAGTCGGACTGTGCGGATTGGACGACGGCTGGCAGCGGCCTCCTCCCCATCGCGCTGACTTCCCTCACCAAATCTGCGGCTATCGGGTCGTAAGGAGTTTCCTCGAATGGTTTCTTAGGCATTGGCGACCTCCGGTGTTGCTTGCGCTTGCCGCAATACGCCCAAACGTTCCTCGAATTCGCGGGCAACGGCCCGATATTCGTCGGCGACTTTGTGATCACCCTGATATTGGAAAATGGTTTTGCCCATGCGCTGGGCTTCCTGCAACACGACACTGCGCGTAATCACGGTGCGAAATTTCAGGGTTTGGCCCTGCGGGTCAACGCAAGTGCGTTCCACGTAATTGGCCAGTTCCCGCGACAAGCGGGTTTTCGGACGCGGCATGGCGCACACGATGACGCCCAGCAGCGCGAGCCTCGGATTGGCCCGCTTCTGCGCCGTGGCGATGTCCTGCAACGCTTCCCCGAGCGCACTGACGGCCAAGTGGTCGGGCATGGCGGTGAGAATCGCGTAATCGGCTACTTTCAACGCCGGGATGGTCGTCTTCGTCTTCTGCGGCGGCGTGTCGAGGAAGATGTAATCATATTTGCCGCGTAAACGGTTGATCGGTTCCACGAGCAAGTCCTGATGTATCACCCACGGATTGTTGGCTAGGAACATGTCGAGTTCGGCGAGCTTGCGGGAACTTGGCACCAGATGGACACTGGGCGGCAAGGGCACTTCCTCCTCGTCGTTGCGAATAATCGTGTCTTCGGCATTCTCCGCGCCGGTGAGGAGTTCAAACGAACTGATCCACCCTTCCGTCGGCGCTCGCAGCGCCTTGGTTGCACCAGAAGTCATGTCGAGGTCAATGATGAGCGACAGCCGTCCTAGCTCGGCCAGCGCCGCCGCCAGTTGAATGGTGTTCGTCGTCTTCCCTACCCCGCCTTTTTGATTGCCGACCGTGATAACTGCCGTTTGCCGTTCCATTGATGTGTCCATAAAT
The DNA here is from genome assembly GCA_031378375.1 of Verrucomicrobiota bacterium. Lineage (GTDB taxonomy): Bacteria > Verrucomicrobiota > Verrucomicrobiia > Limisphaerales > JANNEF01 > JANNEF01. The sequence continues at coordinate 1,885 of JANNEF010000091.1, forward strand.
TTTTCTCCTTTAGCCATCTAGCCCCTTGGCCATGCCAAACCCCGTCTTGCCAGAGGGCCTTATGGCTATATCGCACGCGCAACGGCTTGATCACAACCCCCTTTCTTCACGATAGCCAAACAGCCTTTTGGCTATTTGGCCAAGTGGACAAAAATGGCGACGCACATTCCCCCTTGCGAGGGAACGCGAATCGCGCTTTAAGAAGGTTGAAGTATCAAAAATGCGGGCAACAAAAAACCAGCGTTAGCGCGCTGGTTTTTCAAGCCCCGAAATTAGGGAAGGGGAAACAGGAAAGAATCACTTACCGTGATTCTCTTGTAACTCACTCCCAACATTTCCGCAACGGGCCTTCTTCATGAAGACCGCAGGGGAAGTGTTGCCTGACGTTTAAGGAGAAAAGAGATGACACCTGGTTACAAAACAATCACATCGATTCAGTTCACAAACGCACTTTGGGCACTCTCGCGGGAAGAAATTTCCCTCGTCAGTCTTCGGATTTACTTCGCCTGCCTTGTGCTCGTGGCGGTGCGGGAAGCGGCCAGGCGTTACCGAAAGGCACGGCGCGAAAAACCAAAGGAGCTTGCACGATACCGTTTCAACGAACTCGAACGGCTGACGGGTTTATCACCACGCGCGATTAAACGCGCACTGCGGCAACTTAACGGGGCGGGGCTGGCTCAGTATTCGGAAGGGGAGATTGTCATTGCCACAGAACCCGTGGACGGCTCAGAGGAGCTTTTGGAAAAGCTCTCGTGTTCGCGCAGTCCGAAAAGGCCAATTCCTGTTCCCCGGTCAGTTCTTCGCTTCCTCGCACGAAACCACAAAGAGGCGCTTGCCAAAACCATTATCGCTTACCTTGTGCGGGGCTTATCGCTCGCGCGCAGCGGCGGAGAAATTTTTCACAAAGGCACGGTGAAAGTTTCCTGGATCGCAAAGGCATTCAATTTGAGCGAGCGCGCCGTTCACTACGCGCGCGGCGAACTCGTGGGCCTGGGCTGGATTGAACGCGATAAAAATTCGTTCCAACGAAAGCTCAATCGGGACGGGGCATACTTCGTCATAAATCTCAATTTGGGCTTCACTCAAAAACAGGCAGCGGAAACGCAGAAGCAAGAGCAACCAGCCCTTGGCGCAACCGCTACTGTGGATAACTTCGCCAAAGCACCCGTGAAACCAGATAAGCGGGTGCTGGAATTTGCACCCCTGCCTCCCGAAATACGCACCGCTTTTGCACCCCCATATAAAGACAAGAAAACTTCTAACGAAGTTAAAAACCAGAAAACTCAGCCATCCGAACCGGCTGGTGTTTCAAAACAGGAATGGAAAATTCCAAACCTGCGAAACATCACCCCGATGGACTTGCGAAGTTTTGGACGGCTCGAAACCCTCTACGCCAAGGCGGCGCAAGAGAACTGGATTAAGGCCAGCGAAGCAATGGCGCTGAATTTCATCTCCGCCGCCGTGCGGGCGCGTGAAGTCGGAGACGACCCGGCGCGGGTGTTTGTCACTCTCGTGCGTCGGGGGCTGTGGCATCACATCACGCAAGCCCAGGAGGAATACGCGCGGCGCGCGCTGGTTAAATTTCGAGAACACAACCCGGATCGTTTTCGGCTCCAAAAATTCGGAGCCTGACAGAATTTCAAAACGGCGATTCCAATTTTAAGTCTGTTAAAGTTGGGGGCGGCGTGTTAACGAAATTAGCGGGAGAGAAGGTTTTTCTCCCGCGAACGTCAGCGCAACGCTAACCGCGTTCTCTGGCTTCACTGAAACGGGCATGGGCACCCGGTAAACCGGCTTCACTAACCGGCTAAGGGGACGGACTAACCATCCGTCACGCCCATGTTCCGTAGAGCGTGGTGTGTCGAAAGGCACCCGCCACGTTCGAGGGAGGCTTGTTGGAGTAATCCTCGAAAGAGAGTAATCCCAGCATTCTATCCCATGCGCTGTCGCGTTGCAGTTGAATGCGGGCGAGCGGGACACGCCTTGGGCGGCAACGCCCAAGGTCGGTCAGGTTCAAAGCGGGTGAGAAACGAATGTTTCAAATCCCCCTTGTGGGACTCGCGACCAAACTCAACGCTTAAAAGCGTCGAGTGGTTCGTTTAACGCAAGCTGGCGTCGGGAGTCTGGCTGTGGCGACACAGACCAGCCGGAGCGGACAAGCTCCGGGGTTCTGCCGAAAAAGCAGACCGCGAAAAGCTCAACGATGAAAGGGGCGAAAGCCCTTGCCAGTCAGTCCAAGCAGAGACGGAGCCGAACCGGAACAACTCATTTAAGAACGGGTAGGGGAGAAGCTTCTGTATTCTGTCCCCCGAAATCAGAGAGGTCTGTAAACGTTCCGCCGCCGGGAGGCGGCTGGAAATCTTAAATGGGCCGGGCAAACGCCCTGACCAACGTGAAGGCTTGGATGAAGTGCCTGAATAACCGCGCAAGGAGTGTGGCCCCCGGAGTGGTTTCCGGTGCCGAAAGTAAATCGGTGATTAACCCTACTTGGCGGATTGGGGATGGGGTCGGTGGGTTTTGCTGGGGTTTTCAGGGTGGATGACCCCGAAGTCTTCACTACACGGCCAGCGCGGCGGCGGCGGTGATCTTCGGCGGGGGTTGCGCGGGCAGGGTCAGGTTCATCTGCTCCAGGAGCACTTGCAGTTCTTTTTCCGGCTGGGTGTGCCGGGTCAGGATGACGGTCCGTCCGTCGGTCGTCGGCAGATGCACGTCCACCATTTGCACGGCGCAAAACTTTTCCAGCACGGCGCGGGAGGTCAGTCCGCCAGCCACCGCACGCAGGCGTTGCCGCAGACAGACGTGCAGGGTGTAGGCCAGGAACGCCACCAATATGTGCGCTTCGATCCGTTCCATCTTCTGGTGATGCACGGGGCGCACGCGCAAATCGCCTTTCAAGTTCTTGAAGGCTTCCTCCACTTGCACCAGTTGCATGTAGCAGGTCCACAGCTCGGCGGGTGTCCGCCCGGTGAGGTTGCTGCGCAGCAAATATCTGCCTTCGCGCCGGCGCACCACGCGCAACCGTTGACGGTCGCAGCGAAAGGAAAATGTTTCCGCGCTCACGGCCTGGCCCACGGCGGGCACGGTGATTTTCAACAGGGCATAAAATCTTCCCGCCTCCTTCTTGGCCGCGCCCAGGGCCATGAGTAGTTTGTCGCGCGCGGGAAGTTGCCGCCGCAGTTCGTGCAGGCGCGCGAGCAGGCGGCGCAGTTTTTTGCGGCGGATGGCGCGCTCCTTGTCCACGCGGCCGGCGCTGCGGGCCAGCACATAGACCTCGCCGTCCTGCGGCAGCAGCTTGACTTGCACGCCCTCGCGCACGGTTTTCCACGGGCGGTCGAGCAGTTCCTTTTCCAGCGCGGTCAACGCGCCTTTGGGGGTGCCGACCAGGTAGTTCACCGGCGGATCGCTGGCGCGCATCTGCGTGAGCACGGCTTCGGTGGGGATGCCCCGATCCATCAGCCACACGCGTTGCGCTTGGCCGTAACGGGCTTGGATCTTGGCCAGAAAGCTGGCGAGCGTGGTGTTGTCCGCCGTGTTGCCAGGCAGGATTTCGTAGGCCAGCGGAAAGCCTTCGGGCGTGACGACCAGCGCGATGACCACTTGTGGACAATCGGGCCGGTGATCGCGGCTGTAACCGTGGCGGCGCGGATCGGACGGATCCTCCGGCGTGTCGGTCTCGAAGTAAGTGCTCGTCAGATCGTAGAGGAGCACTTCGTATTTCGCGCCGAAGAGATCACTCCATTTGTCGCGCAGATGATCGAAGAGTTTTTCCTTCAGCGGCAGGACTTGATCCAGCGTGGCGTAAAGCTTGTGGATCTCGGCCAGGCCGAAATCGCCGCCGAGCAGATCGGCCAGCGCGGTGCGTTCAAACCAGTCGCGATGCAAATGCCACTCCGAACCCGGCGCGAGCAAACGCTGCGTGACGAGGACCTGGAGGATTTGATCCCAGCGCGTGCCCTTGCGGGAGGCGGGCAGATGCGCGGCGAAGAAGGTGTCGAGGCCGAGCTGGCGGTAAAGTTCGAGGGCGAGCCAGCAGCCGCCCCATTGGCGCGGACGCTGGAGCGAAAGCTCATCCAGACGGATGCGCACCACGCGCGCATCGTCGGTGGGCGCGGGCCGGTCGTGCGGGAAGAGGGCGATCTGGGCAGCGGCGTCGGAGCCGGTGGTGTGGGCGTCGAGAGTCTTGCGCCAGGCGGCGCGCTGGGAGTCATTGACCTCGCCGAGGTAAAGCACCTGGCGCTGCGCGATGCGGCCGTCGTGGAGGCGTTTGTTTTCGACCACACTCCAGTAAGTGTGTTCCTTGCCCTCCTTCTTCCGGAGTTGTGAACGCAAAAACATGCTGACCGAAGATCATGCACAATCGGAGCCGCCCTGGAAGGGGGAGAGTCTTCACTACAAGCGCTTTTGAGAGGAGAGAGTGGTCATTCATTGGGGAATTCGCACGCGCCACCCCCGAAAACAGCCCAAACCAAGGTCGAATCCGCCAAGTCGGGTTAACGCCATACTCTGATGAGAGTGCCGCAAGTAGGAGAACAAAGTTCACGCACCGGCTGCAAGGCAGTGGCCGGGGCGTGTGAGTGTTTACGGGTAGTGCCGGACATGAATCACACACGAAAGCGGTGACGGGATTAACCCGTTTCAGTGAAGCCGCGGGAGGGTGGAAATTCCACCCTCCCGGTCGCGGAAGCGACGGAGAACCTGCGGTCAAACAAGGACTGGTGGGAACAGGAGTCTTTGTTTGAAGGCAGAGCCGAAAAGGAGAACACGATGAGCGGATGAGGTAAGCAAACGCCAGTAGCGCAACTGCAATACTGGAATACAGCAGGCCGCGCGAGCGGAACGCCAGGAAACCGGCGCGATTGCGCGAATAAACGGTTTTGAGGCGGACGCTACTGGCGCGGCCCACAGGATTTTGCAACCGGGCACGGTTGTGGCGAAGTTTTTTATCTCCGGGCTTTGGGGAATTGTGCCGCAGAAAAACAATTCCCAACTATTTTCAAGAGGGAGAGGGGACGTGTATCGGTGTGAGGCAAAAAGTGTCGAGGCGTTTGTTCAGCAGATTGCCGTGAGCTACGTGCTTCACGGCTATTATTTTTTTGCCGTGGGAAACATTCCCGAAGGCAAGGATCTGCGGGCGGTGGATGCAAATATCACCGCCCGCTACGATCTAGCCATCTCGAAATGGACGCGCTGCCGCCGCAAACGCGAGGGCGTTGCCGGCGTGCAGTATCTCCGGCATGGCCGCTTTTTTGTGATCGCGGCGACCGAGGGCGAACACAAATTTCTCGACAACGAGAAGACCACGATTTGCGACCTTCGCCGCGAGCCGATCCAGTGCTTTGGCTACGGCATCCGCTGCTACCAGCGGCGCACTGGTAAATGGCATCCGTCGGTGAGGATAGGAGACAAAGAATTTGCAAAGCTCAAACAACGGCTCCGCAAAGCAGCTTTGCGACTGAGCGCAATTGCGCTTGGCGAGAAAATTCGCAGGCTCCCCTTCGCTCCCTTCGCTCCGGTGCGCAGTCAGTTTCTCACGCTCCTTCGTTTGGTGAACCGGCGCCGCAAGCGCGCTGGCCTGCCGCTGGTTTCCGGCGACTGCGTGCGAAGAAAGCGAAAGCCCGTGCGCGTCTTCAACGCCGTGTGATTTGTGGGATTTGCCGGCGTTACTTCGTCTTGGAAGCTCCCCCTGATCGGCGCACTCGTCTTTCCGCGCGGGCAAGAAGACTTCCCAAATCAATTTCCATTCCTCGGACCAGCCGCAAAACTGTGTTGAGTGATGGCTGCGTGATCCCTCGCTCCAGGTAGCCGATGGTTTGCTGGGAGAGGCCCGTCTTTCCGGCGAGCGAATATTTGGACAGCCCCAGGCGCTTTCGCTCCGCTTGCAGCAAGCGGTAGAGTTCCGCGCAGATGGCTTCGGTTTCCCGTTGAATCGACACCCCTGGCTTTTACGAAAGAATTGAGTTGACAGAATACTTCCATATATTTACGTATGACATCATGTTCTTACGAAGAATTGGCCCTGACCCCCACGCGGACGGCGCGCTCACTTCCGGCGCGCACGGTTGTCCCGACATTTTTGAACTCGTGACCGGCGATTTTGCGATCATCGGGATCGACATGACCGCCGCCGCCCGAAAACTTCCGCCCACCGCAAGCTGCGGGCCGGACGAGCGGATTGTGCGGCTCCCCCGCAAGACGCTCGTGCTGGCGAAGCCGGAGATTCCCGACACGCTGTAGCGGCTTGGCTGCCATTGGTTTTGTGAGCGCATCGTGCTAGGATGCGCGCGTGGGGGATTTCGTCTGGTTACAGGAGCATTTGGCGGGCGTGCTCAATGCCGTTGGCATCGTGGGCGGGCTGTTCTTTACAGCGTTTTCATTTCGAGCGGAAACCCGTGAGCGAAAGTTAAGCAACATGATCGCCCTGACCCAGGCGCATCGCGACATCTGGTCGCGCAGCTACGAAGACCGTGATCTGTCGCGGATTCTTGAAAAGGACCTCGACTTGACAGCGTGTCCCGTCACCGGGAAAGAGGAACTGTTTATCACATTCCTCATCCTGCACTTAAACTGTATGCACCGGGCCATTAGCCTGGGAATGTTTCCGGAACTTGAAGGGCTGCGGAAAGACATCTCCGAATTTTATTCGCTGCCGATTCCAAATGAGATTTGGAAGAAACTAAAACCGCTTCAAGACCGGGCTTTCGTTGGATTCGTTGACAGCGCGCTTACGCGCAAACGGCGTCGCTGGTGGTTTTTGCGTTTGGCCAGCTAAAGTTTTTCGTGAGGAAAATAGTGAGGAAAACAAATCTTGTCATGAGGGGCGCAACGCCTTAAACCATGCCGTATAAGCAGGGACACAATTCCCACAGCCTTTCGGCGCAAATAGGAATAAATGAAACCAACAACCGGAGCGGTCATTTTTTGTTTTCCCGATCAGCGGCGCAGTTTTCTCGGAATTCTCGCCGCCGTTGTCATTTCCCTTATCGGGTCAGCCGGTAGCTCAAATGTTTTTGCCCGCCCCCGCCCGCCTTTGCCGCCGTTTCCGGAGCGGGGGGAGCTGTTCGTCTGGCGGTTTGACGCGCCGCCGTGGGCGTTCGGGCCGTTTCGCGCGCCGAGCATCGAGCATAATCTCGAAGTGGTCGAAAGCTGGAGCGGGCACGCGCTCAAGATGGATGGCGTTCAGCCGCGTCTGTTGCAGTTCCCGCTGGAGGACATTTCAGGCCGGGCTAATTTCAGCGTGCCGACGGGCACCGTCCGCTTCTGGTTTCGTCCGTATTGGAGCAGCGCCAGCGCGGGCGGCAAGGGGCCGGGCGCGTTTGGGCGTTTGGTGGAGTTGGGCGCGTGGAGCGGGGACGCGCGTTACGGCTGGTGGTCGCTTTATTTTGATCCGGCGGGCGACACGATTCAGTTTAGCGGTCAGGGCGCGGGCGCGGGCGCGGATTATTTGCAGGCGGAGATCGCGTGGCAGGCGGGCCGGTGGTATCAGGTCGCGCTGGCATATTCGCCGAAGGCTTGCGCGCTCTACGTGGATGGCGAACTGGCGGCGCAAGGCGAAGGGGTGACATTGTGGCCGGGTGAAAAAGCGGTGGCGGCGCATGGTTTTTCCGTGGGCAGCGATTCGGGGGGCGGCAATCTGGCGCAAGGAGAGTTTGACGAGTTCACGACGATGGCGCGTCCGCTCGGCGTTGGTGACTTGTGGGCGAATTACTATCAGTTGACGCGGCCGTTTGCGGATTTGGGGCCGATCACGCCGGAGGAGGACGCGGAGCGACGGGCGGCGGCAGCCAAGCGGAATGCGGATCGAGAAGCGGCGCTGTTCGACGACGGCGGATTTGAGATGATGATGCTGATGGGTGGCACCAGCGAGTGCATCACCAACGTGCCGGTTTATATCACGAACATCACGTCCGTGTTCGACACCAACTCAGGCTGGACGGTGACGTTCGACATCCAGGGCGGCACCAACGGGTTGCTTTACGATGTGTTCACCACGACCAATCTGTTGGGAAACAACGTGACCAATTCGCAGTGGACCTGGCTGGAGCAGGGGCCGACGTGCAACACGTATCAATACACCAACCAGCCGGCCGCGTACGCCTTTTACATTTTGGGCACTCCACAGGACACCGACGGCGATGGGTTGACCGACGCGTATGAACAATTGGTGAGCAAGACCGATCCGCTCAAATGGGATACGGACGGCGACGGGTTGTCGGACGGTTGGGAACTGGCGCACGGGATGAATCCGAATTTCGACGAGAGCGCGCAGACATCGGGGCGCATCAATTATGAGTACGACGGTTCGGGCTGGCTGCGGGTGGTGTCGGGTTTGTGGGGCGAGAGCATAACGCTCGACGCCGAGGGGAACTTGCAACAACTGCCGTGAACCAGAGGGAACAATGAAAACGATTCGATTACTGACATTGGGCCTTCTGGTTTCAACGTGCGTGTGCGGCGCGCAGGAGTTCACCGAGCCGGGCTGGTTTCGATCTGTCTCCAAGTCCGCCACTCTACAAGGCGAGCTTGACCGTTCCCAAGAGGGAGAACCGAGTGACGAGGGCGGGGGAGTCGGGCCGCTGTCACTTGTCAGTTACCCGGAAATCGCCGAGGCGATTACGCCGGACATTCAAGCTTTGGCGCGAGGACTGGAAAACGACCCGAAAAAGATTTTTGATTACGTGCATGACCACATCCGTTACGTGCATTACTTCGGATCGAAAAAGGGCGCACAATTGACGTTGTTGGAGCGGAGTGGAAACGATTTTGATCAGAGCGCCCTGCTCGTGGCGCTGCTTCGCGCCGCCGGTCACACAGCGGGTTATCGCTTTGGCATCGTTGTCATGCCCTACGAACAATGGTGGGATGATCGCGACTTCAAACATTGGGTCGGGCTGACCAAACCCGAAACCAACCTGGCCGAGGTTTTGGATTTTGCCGTGGATTTGAATGCCGTTCGCGGTTTCCCTCTGGCACTAGCCGCCAACGATGGCAGCGACGGCCTGCTTTTTCATCGCGTTTGGGTGAAACTGACTTTGAGTGGCACCAACTATTGGCTCGATCCCGCTTTCAAAATTCACTACCCGCTCAGTGGCATCAACCTCGCCACCGCGATGGGATTGAATACCGCCGAATTGATGACGGCGGCGGGCGGCACGAGCAACGCCGATTACGTCGTCAGCCTCAACGAAGCAAGTTTGCACAACAAACTCCGGGACTACACCACGAATTTTCTGTCCTATTTGCAAAGCAATTATCCGAACGCTTCCGTCGAACAAATCCTCGGTGGCCAATACGTCGAACCTTCGGTGAGCGAACCGCTATCGCAAGGTTTGGCTTTCACCGACTTGAACGCCTACTCGACAAATTGGGATTACATCCCCACGAATCTAATGACCTCGTTGCGCGTCACGGTGGACGGCACAAACCGGTCATTGCTGATGCCGCAGTTGCAGGGACAAAAACTGGCCTTGACGTTCACCACGAACGGACTGGGGCAGCTTTGGCTGGAGGACGAGCTATTATTGCAAAAGCAGACCAGCGGCGGCAGCACAGTGGACGTGGCGTTGAGCGTGGACCACGCACACGGCTTTTGGGTTCTTAGCACCAATGCTTTTGTCAATACGAATCAGAATGACCAGGCTGTGACCAACACCTATCAGCGCACCAACGCGAGTTACGCGATCACCTACGCTTTCGAGCCGGATCAGGAATGGTTGCGCCAGCGGCAGGAACGCCTGGACGGTTATCGGGCGCAAGGTCTGGCCGACAACTCACGGGAGATCGTGACCGAAACCCTGAACGTGATGGGACTGAACTGGATGTTGCAGACCGAGCGCATTCCGCGCGTCCTGGCCGCGCAGCAAGCCATACTCTTGCAGCAGCATCATCGCTTGGGCCGCATGGCGCAGGAATTTGGCAAGGGCTATTACATTGATGTTTATCAACAATTAAGCGGCATCTATCCCGCCAGCGGCAATGGGACTGGAGATCTGGCGCGATCCGACCGGGTCTTTGATTTGAAAAATCACTTCGCCAGCGCTGCGGAACACGGCCTGATTGAGCAATTGCAATCCAGCAATCTGGTCGCCTCCTCGACAGTGAAGATGCTGCAAATCGGCAACGCCAACGGACAGCGAACCTACCTGGCTAAGAGCAGCAACTGGTCAAACATTCAGGGACAGTTGAGCAACTACAATCTGAATTCGCTCAAGACCAATTACATTGACAAGGGTTACTCGTTGCTCCTGCCAGCGAACGGCTCGAATCTGGTGGCCGGCGCCGATAGCTGGGCGGGTTACGGTTTGGTGGCGCGCGTGGCCACCAGCACAAATTACACGATGCTCATGCTCATCAGCGGCGGTTACCACGGCGGGTATGCCGCCTATCCCACGGTCGCTCCGAGTCCGCCAGTGATTTCGCAATCTGCCTACGTCCAACCGAATTTCTTTTTGGGTGGATCGTCTTTGATGCCCATCGATTTCGCGGCAGACCCGGTCAACATGGTTAATGGCGCTTTCCATCTGACGACGACCGACTTGTCTCTCGGCCAGAAAGAGCCGCGCGGAATTTCTTTTACCCGCCATTACAGTTCCACCCGGCGCCATCACAATCTGGCAGGCATGGCACACGGGTGGATTCACAATTATTACCTGAAGGCGGACGATGTCAGCGCGCCGTTGGCCGTATTGGGCGACACCACCCCCGCGCAGATGGCGGCGTTTGTGGTCGCAACAAAATCAGCCTTTGAACTCTACAACACCGCTGGCGACCCCAAGAATTGGGCGGTCACCTCGCTCATTGCCAAGTGGGGCGTTGACCAAATCATCAACAACGCCGTCTCCGTCACATTGGGCGACGGCACGATTCAGTTCGTCAAACAACCCGACGGCAGTTTCACGCCGCCCGCGAAGTCCACCATGACGTTGCTCAAAACCAACGGTGTCTATTGGGTGCGGGAGCGTCACGGCAACACGTTCAAATTCAATGGCACGGGCTTGCTCACGAACATCGCGGATCAATACAGCCAGCCGCTGACGGTGACTTACAATGCGAGCAACTGGGTCGACACGGTCAAGGATTGGACGAACCGCACCCTCACGTTCACCTACTCCGGCACTCCGCAGCGACTCACCTCGGTTGCCGACAGTGCCGGGCGATCCATCTCCTACGGCTACAGCACGAACTACAACAGCCTGGGCGATCTCACGTCCGTGACCGACCCGGAAAGCCAGACCAGCACGTTCCTTTACGACACCAACCACCAAATCGTGGCCACCAAGGACGCACTCAACCGTGTCGTGACCGCTAACATTTACGACGGTTTTGGCCGCGTGATCGAGCAATACAGTCAGGGCGACACGAACCAGACTTGGAAGCTGTATTGGTCTGGTTACGTGAATACCGAGGAAGACCCGGCGGGCGGAAAACGGCGATTTTACTATGATGACAAGCGCCGGTCAACCCTGACTCAGGACGCTCTGGGCCATTACACGGTCATGCTTTACGACGGGCAGGATCATGTCACCCGAACCATTTCCCAACTGTTTGCCATCACCGATTTCTACTACGACGGACAGCACAACCTGATCGCGGTCAACGACCCTTTGGGAAGACAAAAGGATTTGTTCTACGACGCGCAGGACAATCTGGTGCGAGTGTGGGATGAACGCGGCAACAACAGTTATTTCGGCTACAACGCCAAATTCCAACTCACCGGCTCGACGAATGGCGCGGATGATTGGATGACCTACACTTACAACTCCTCCAACGGCACCGTTGAGACAAAAACCGATCCCGGTGGCACCACCAGCTACGGCTACGATCCCCTCGGACAGTTGAGCGTCGTCACGCATCCGGGCAGCTTGGGCGGCGAGGGTTTCTTGAACAGTTCCGTGGGCGACGTGTTGAGCCGCACCAACGGGCGCGGCTTCGTGACCAGCTTCCAATACAACCAGCGCCGGCAACTGACCAACACGATTGCGCCCACCAACCTCACCGCCAGAGCCGCCTACGACGCGGTCGGCAACGTGTTCAGTGAAACCGACGCGCGCGGGTTCACCATGAGCAACACCTGGAGCGCCACGCGTAAGCTGCTGGCCACAACGTTGCCCACCACGCCGCAAGGCGTGCCGGTGATGGCGAATGTCTATGACCAGCGCGACTGGCTTGCCCGCACGCTCAATCCGCTGCAACAGGCCGTCAACTACACCAACGATGCGGCGGGGCGTTTGATCGCGGTCACCGACCCGCTGTTGCGCGCGACCAAGTTTGGTTACGATGACGACAACCGCAAGACTTCCACGACCAACGCTGCGAACGAGGGCACGCGGCAGATTTGGAACAAGCGGAGCGAGTTGCTGCAAGTGACCGACCCGGCCAATCGCATCGTGAAGCGGGCCTATGACGAAGCGGGCAATCAAACGCTACTGACCAACCGTAACGGTAAAATCTGGCAGTTTGAGTTTGACGATGCCAACCGGCTGACGAACACGATCACGCCGTTGAACCGGGAGACGCGGCTGACCTTCAATGATCGCGGGCTGTTGAGCACACTGCGCGAGCCGTCCACGCAAACGGCCACCAACTTTTACGACGCGCGCGGGAGGTTGACGAATATCACCGACGCGGTTGGCACGCGGATTTACCGCCACGACGCGAACAACAACCTCACCAACGTCTTTGAAGCCGGAAAGTCGAATGTCTGGACTTACGATGCGTACGACCGCGTGGCCACTTACAAGGACGCGGATGGCAACTTGATTCAATACGGCTACGACGCCAACGGGAACGTGACGAGCCTGGTTTATCCCGGCGGCAAGACCGTCACTTACGCCTACGACAGTTTGAACCGCGTGACGAACGTGACGGATTGGGAGAACCGCAAGACCGCCCTCGAATACGATCTGGCGAGCCGGGTGAAAAAGATCACGCGACCGAACGGCACGGTGCGCGAAATCAATTACGACGCGGCGGGGCAGACGACGAACATTGTCGAGCGCACGGCGGGCGGAGCGCCGATCAATTTCTTCAAGTTGAAGTGGAACGCCGCCGCGCGGATGGAATCGGAGTTCGTCGCGCCGCTGCCGCACGCCCACACGCCGCCCGCGCGCACGATGACGTTCGACGATGACAACCGCCTGGCGACGTTCAACGGCGCGAACGTCACGAATGATCTGGATGGAAATCTCATCTGGGGGCCGCTGCCCGACAACTCGTTCGCCGCGCATGACTACGATGCGCGCAACCGGCTCACGCGCGCGGGCGGACGGGCGAACATCCCCGGCGCGGTCTATGCCGGCAACGGGACCACCAACTACACTCACGCCGCCGGGGCGTGGAACGGCTACGTGCCGGTGAACTTGAAACTGACGGACGGCCAGCCATTCGTGACCGGGGTGGCGTCGGGCACGGTGCGCAACGACTTCAACGGCTGGGTGGGTTACCGGCTGCAAGGGGGGCCGGTGGCGCTGGCGGTCAGCCAGTTGGGCCGCTGGGTGGTGAGCGGCAACACGGGTGTCCATGCCGTGAAGCTCGTCGCTGCCAGCGGAGCGGACGTGGCGGGCGGCGCGGTGAGCGTGAGCACGGCGGGCGCTCCGGCGGGACAATTTGTGTATGGAACTTTGTCAAACACGGTGACGCTGGCGGCCAACACGACGTATTACGTGGTGAGCCAGGAGGTCAACGGGGGCGATGCGTGGCTGAATTACAACACGCAATTGAGCGGGCTGGGCGACTGGACGTACCGCCACGAACCGACGGGCCACCGCGTGGCGCTGACCAACGGCGCGAGCGTGACGCGCTTCGTCGTGAATCCTAACGCCGCGCTCTCGCAAGTGCTCCTGCGCGTGAAGAACGGCGTGACCAATTATTACGTTTATGGGGCGGGCCTGCTTTACGAAGCCGACGACGCCGGGAACACGCGCACTTACCATTACGATTATCGCGGCAGCACCGTGGCGCTCACCGATGGCAGCGGCACCGTCACCGACCGCATCGAATACTCGCCCTACGCGGCCACGACGTATCGCACCGGCACCACGGACACGCCCTTCCTCTACAACGGCCGTTACGGCGTGCAAACCGATCCGAACGGATTGCTTTACATGCGCGCCCGCTACTACAACCCGCGCCTGTGCCGCTTCCTAAATGCCGATCCGAGCGGCTTCTCCGGCGGCCTGAACTTCTACGCCTACGTCGACGGTAATCCCATTAGTTATCTCGACCCATCCGGACTGGTGCGTTGGGGCGATGCGGCGGTCGCGGGGCTAGGTGTTTTGGGCAATGCAGTGGGAATGGTATTTGGGGGTGCTCTTACCTTGGCTCCAGAGCCCACGATGTTGACAAAGGCCGCCGGAATTACAGTTTTCACGAAGAGCTCTTACGGAGCTGGTGCGAACCTTGGTAACTTGGCAGCCGCAATTATGGATGAACAACCATACAGCCAAGGTTCATTCGCAAATGATGTGGCCAACGTAGCCTTCCCGGGTAATTCGACGGCACAAACTGTAGCGACGCTAGCTGACATCGGCACGGATCTTACTGCCGGTGGAATTGGCCTGACACATTCCTTATCACTACTGCCAGCAGGGCAACAAAGCATTCGTAATCTCGCATATTACGAAATTGGGCAAAAAACTTTCAACGGCAGCGTGGTTCCTGCTGCTTACGCAAAGTACGCGGATCCAATCGAACGTGGCGCGGCCATTGTTGCGAGCGAAGGTTGGATCGGTGCCCTTACTCCCTCCGCGTCCGGTGCTGCGTTAGGAATTGGCAAAACATTTGGCACCGGACCAACACCTCTCGGACTTGCTGGGGCTTCGGTGGCGAATTCAGTCGCTAGTCCTGGTAATGGATGGATTCGGGATTCTTCCCAAGGCTTTCTGCAACTTCCTTCAGGAAACAAATGAGTCTTTACTTTCTCATTGGGTTAACTTTCAGAATGTTCGTCGCTGGGGCGTCTGCTGCCGTCGGCTTCGCACTGTTCAACTGGTTGGGCAGTCGAATTTTCGACAGCGGTAATTCCGGCTTCACACCGTTTAAGTGGTCAGGCGGTCTGTGCGGTTTGGTTTTCGGTTGGATTGCCGCCTCGGTTGTAATAAGGCTGTTCGTCAAGGTAGTTCGTAAATTGGTCAGGAAGGATCCAAGCGATCCGGGGCTGATGTAAATGCGCGAAATCCATTACGACGTGGCGGGGCAGACCACCAACATCGTCGAACGCATAGCGGGCGGCATGTAAACATTCATACCACCCGGACCAGTTTAGGGAGCGCACTCCAACATGGCAACAAATCGAATACCTCAATACTCGACCTGAAACGTGGGCGATTCCTCAAGTCGGCTCTGCCGTTTGTCGTAGAGTTGTGTGGTAGAAATGCTCGAATGCCCCAGCCACTTTTGCACCTTGGCGATGTCCGCCCCATGCTCCAAGGCATTCGTCGTCGCCGTGGCGCGGAGCGCGTGCGGGCCAAAGCCTTCCGCTGAGATGCCAAGCTGCTTTGCGTATTTCATCACGACGTTGGCGTAAATAGCATCGCCGGAAAGTGGCTGATCTTTTTTCCCGTCGTTTCGCTTCACCGGGCGAAAGAGTGATCCCTCCGCATCCCCGCGATGTCCCGCCGCGTCCAGGTATTCTTCAAGGAGCAGAATTGCCGATGGCTTCACCGGCACGTAACGAATTTTTCCGCCCTTGCCATGAATGCGAAACGTCGTGATCCCTCTACGCGGTGCGTAGTCCCTAACGCGAATCGCGCAAAGCTCCGCACGCCGTAGCGCGTGGTAAAGGAGCACGGCCAATATTGCTCGGTCGCGTATTCCCTTCAGCGTCTCTCGTGACGGTGCATCAAGAAGTTGCCGCGCCTGGCTGTCAGTAATCGCCGGGGTTCGCCCTTCGTTTGCTCCCTCCTTTGGCCGCTTCACACCTTTAACGGGGTTATGCGTGATTGCGTTCCGTTCGCAGAGATAATCAAACAAGTCAGAAAGCGCGGAAAGTTTGCGACGGATTGTCGCCGGGGAAAGTGCGCGCGACTCCAAATCTTTTCGCCAACGCAAGACGTGCGCGCGGGTCACAATCCGAAAATCTTGCGCGTGCTCAATCGCGACGAAACGCACAAAATTCCTCACGTCATTTTTGTAGGCGCGGCGCGTATTCGGGTTATCGATGTTGGCAAACCACTCCGCTTCGGGTGGAACGTCAGCGAGTTTGTGGAATTCGGCACGAGTGAGAAATTGGTCCACCCCTGCCGGTAAAATGGTGTTTTGCTTTTCGGGCTGAATCTCCATGAGGGCAAGAATAGCGGATTTGGAGACAACCGTAAATCCCTCTGATAAAATAGGTTATGATAACCATTGGCACTACTGCGCGGCCGCAATGTTAACGTCAATCCCTTCGACTTTAGTCAAGATTTGAATCGCGTATCTAAAATGTTAGCGCATACTTGTCCATGTATGACAAAACAAAAAGCAGCCACGAACCAGAGCACGCAAGGAAGATGGCGCATAGCAGCTATCATGTTTTTGGATGTGAAAGGATTTGGCCGATTGAGCCAGATACAGCTTCAGATGTACATCGAAAGAATTCTTCCGGACATTGCAAAGATAATTCAGCACCACAGGGACAGATTTATGGACCTCAATACTTGGGGCGATGCGATATTTGCGGTGTCGGAAGATCCAGTTCTGCTCGCTGGCCATGCTCTGGTTATACGGGACTACTTTCGGCAAACCAATTTTGAGGCAAAAGGACTTCCGAACCAGCTCCAAAGCCGGATTTCTTTGCACACCGGCACAGTCTATCATGGGTTTGACTCAATCAGATCGCGTGAAGGTGTTATCGGGGCGGATGTAACTCTCACCGCACGGATCGAACCGATCACACTCCCAGGAGAGGTTTGGGTTACACGTGACTTCGCGGCGATGTTAGCCCCGCACGCAACCGCCGAGAAATTGGAATTCGACGACTTAGGAGGAAAGGAACTCGCCAAGAATTATGGCCCGCGCCAGTTGCTAAGGCTGCGCCGCAGTTCAGAACCACCAGTTCTGTCGAAAACTGCTGAAATGGCACTCAAATCCGAGGAAACGCTAGGAAGTCTGCGGCAATCCTATGACATCATCGGAATTGGTGCCATGAATACCGACTTCATTGCAACGGCGAGCAGCCTACGCAGACTTAATCCAAATCTGATCGCAGAACATGAGCAGCTTTTCGAGTTTAACAAGGAAAGGCCAGCGACAAAAGAAGAAGTGGATAAAGTCGTTCATTTAATCGGCCACACTATTCTGACTCCCTCGCTTGGTGGTTCCTCATTCAATACGATTCATGCTCTTGCTTCTTCACTGTCCGACCTGAAGCTCGGCTTTATTGGTGTCGCTGGCGCGTCGGAAGCTTCCAGTGGCTTTATCGAGACTTTGAAGACGTTGGGTGTCGATACACATTTGATCAAGGCATCGGACCAGCAATCTGGGATGTGCGTTTCATATATTACGAGAGGCGAACGCGCGATGCTCACTTGGCCAGGCGCAAACATAGAGATGGCGGAACACTTACGCGAGATGCGGTCACAAATAGTCGATGCTCTCGGTCGCGCCCGGCTCGTTCATGTTACGTCTTTGTTTGACAACGAAAGCCCCCAACTTGTCGCAAACATCCTGAGAGAGGCGAAGGACCAAAATCCTTGGCTCCAAATTAGTTTTGACCCAGGGCATGACTGGG
The DNA here is from genome assembly GCA_031378375.1 of Verrucomicrobiota bacterium. Taxonomy (GTDB): domain Bacteria; phylum Verrucomicrobiota; class Verrucomicrobiia; order Limisphaerales; family JANNEF01; genus JANNEF01. The sequence goes on from JANNEF010000091.1 coordinate 19,589, forward strand.
TTCGACAAATAAAATCCGATGAACGCTCTGATCCGATTAAGAAGATCATGGACATGTCCTCCTATCTCTTCCTCAACAGGACAGAGTTTGAGATGCTCGGCTCAGATGTGGACATCCGAGATGATTACGACGTTGCGAATGATATTTTCAAACACCTTTCGTCCCAAACGATTTTGATCCTACTTAAGAAATACGACGAAATTCGAGTTTTTCATCGGATACACAAAAAATTGAAGGAGATTCAATACTTCAACACACCCTACGAGAAGAGCCAGGTTGAGGATGCAACCGGAGCAGGCGATGTGTTCGCAGCAGGTCTCTTCCTTGCAGTATTTGTTCCTGGGCTTGAGCTAAAAGACGGTGTAGAGCTTGGCTTACGTTTGGCGAGAAGAAAATTACTGACTGCGGGAGCGAGTGAATACAGCACGTTCGGAAGGACAGTTTTGGAGTACATTGATTCTGCTTATTCTGCTCGTGGGACAGGAAGCCGCTAGTGCTGTGGCCATGGCCAGCGAAATCAAATGGGTCTAGTCCTCACGTTTCTACGGCCACATTGGAGCAAGCTTTTCTAATATGAACTCTATTCGTTTCTCCACAGTCATCACGGGCACCCGAAGTACGTCGTGCCCAAGCGCGCGGTAATCAAGCTCAAGTTGTCGGTCTATGAACTGTGCGGCCTCTTCACTCTCGTTCCTTGCTCCATCGTGCAGAAGTGGAAGGCGGTCAAAAATGAAAACTGCATAATATCGACGAAAGCGACATTGTTCAAAAATGTTCGCAGGATCAAGACCGCACACTTTGTAGTACGTAATGCTGTCGGGTATGGCTCGATCCAAAAATAAGCTTTCGTCTTCCGGAAGGTTCTTCTCGATCTCTATCTTATTAGCGAACAGTCTACGCTGAAATATTCTCTCGTCGGCACGAATCTCGCGGAGTGTCTTACCTATCGCGAGCTGTTCCTCAATGAAGGTACGAGCGACTTCAGGGACAAACCGAAATCCTTTTCTGTAGATCTGCTGTAGCACGGTGGTCTTTCCAGAACTCGGTGCTCCGGTTACTACGCACCACCTGGTATCTTTTCCAAAACACTTTTGGTCGAGATTCGTGTATCGCGTACCTCTTGCGCCTAAAGAGATTGTGCCCATTATACCGTCCCCATTCATAATACCGGAAGTGACATAGCTGACTGTCAACCATTTTTATCCAGCTTGCATACTTCAGCCTGCTGATGGGGTGAAAATCTTGGTTTCCTTCGCAGATTTCGTAGCATCCTACTTGATGCAAGCGCTTGACCTGCCGCCAATACTAACCCATCTCGCGCAAGTAGATTTCTGCGCCTACTCTCCTCGAATATCATTATACAAGAATAGCTGTCCCGGTACAACCGTTGGTTAAACATCGGACCTTGCCGAGTTACGCTAAGTAGTGCGGAACCCCAAAAAATTCACCGATTTGAAGCAGTTACAGCCTGGAACTACCAAATTACAGCCTTCGTCTGCCAAGTTGTGCTGAGTTTCGTTCTACGAGCTTTCGTTGACCAAAGCCGTCGGTAAAGCAAGCAGTTCAACGGTTTTCCCACCACTTTCGTAGCTTTCTAAAGGTGGAATAATTACCTTCGCCTTCTTGGCATACGCGCGATGCACTGCGCGACTCTGATGGCCGAGCGCCTCCTGTGCGAATCGTTCTGGATACCCGCACTTCCGCGCCCGCTCTGCCCACGCATACCGGTAAGAGTGAAGCGACACGCCTTTGATGCCGAGTCCATCGCACCGTTGCTTAAACTCGGTTGCCCGATCTCCTGCCCGGACGCGACGCAAGTACGGAAAGAGCGATCCGCTCGCCGGTAGATTGCGCAAAACCCTGTCCACTTCCTCACCGAATCGAACAAACGCCACCTGTCCCGTTTTCTTTCGCGCGTAGCTGATCACCGTGTTTTCCCAATCAATGTTCTCAGCGTCCAAAAACGCAATGTCCGACTGCGAAGCGCCCAAGTGCCAGGCCAGTTCGTAAAACGCCCGGCGCTCAGGATTCGTCTCGCGGGCGACAATGGCGCAGTGCTCCTCGAACGTGATCGCCCGCTTTTCCTTGTGGCGGATGTCTGGCCACTGCTTGCGCGGAATTACCGGCACGGGAAGCCAGTTCATGGCCAGCGCAAAATTGTGGAGGCGGCGAAGAAAAACATTGGTCGAAACTTTCCCGCGCTCCAACGCCCGCAGGAACTGCTCTGCGCGCGTTTCCAAAAGCGGCAGGGCGCGCAGACCGTCGAGCGCCTTGTCTTTGATGGCCACAAGCCAGCGTCGCTGCGTCTCGTCATGTTTCAGTTTGACGATTTCCTCCATGACGAACTGCCATGTGCGCGTGGCGATCTGCGGATCGCCCACCAGAAGATACGCGCGGGCGATTTGAAGATTGATGATCGGTTGTTGGTGCGCCTCGTTCTTGGCGGCAAGGAGCCGTTCTGCGGTCACTCGGTCTTTCGTTCGCAACGTCTCCTGTTTGCCGGTTTCGTTGTCTTGACACCAGTAGACCGTTCCTCGAATGAACATGCGGAATCTCTTTCTCATAACTTTTTTGAGTTACGAGCGTAGAGAAACCCGCTCTCGACGTGTTAACGAGCAGTCAGCGAGTTAAGCCTGGCAGTGAGTGGGTTAAACTGGGTCCACACACTGCTGACGTTTCTGCTGACAGTCGCCTCGTCTGCCCTCCTAAATCCTTGCTGCTTGGGCAGCTTGGATTGGAGGCGAGGGTCGGAATCGGACATTATTGCACTCTGTTACGGGGATTAAATACGTCTTTTCCCCAGCAAATCAAGCAATATCCGCCAGTACTCATCCACCCCTCGACCCTACCAAGTTAGGCACAGTTTTGAGCACAGTTCACCGGACTCAGTGTCAGCATCAAACCATGGTCGCGAGACGGAGTTGAGTTCGCCCTCTCCTGCTGCCGGGATTCGAGAAACAGCACACGGTGGAATAATATGATCATCCGCCAGTCCCGACTCATTGACTTTTGTCCGCGAGTTGAGGGATGGTGCAACTGTGGGATGAAGTCGTCCACGATCAGGTTTTAGTTCATGCAGCGGCCCGTGTCGCCGCCGGCTCTGGCAGTCTTTCCCTTCGCGATAACCACTTCGGTTCCCGGAAGGGTTCACTCTCCAGCCGGCCCAAACAGGGTGCCGCCCGGCGCCCGGCAGGAGAGCAGTTTCACCCAGCGCAAACCGGTTCAAACCCGGTGGGCAGCACCGCGAAAGAGAGCAGTGCATGAACAGATTAGACACCATCAACTTCAAGGCGGAAGCCCTGGAGGAAAACACGCTTCGCACGCAAGCCCCCAGCATTTTTGCTGCGGGGCCCATGCTGGGCGTCAGTCAGCGGTACACCTTTGTGCCCACGGCCCGGATCGTTTCCGGTCTGCGAGAACTCAATTGGGTGCCGGTCGTTGTGGAGGAACAACGCATCCGCAGCGAAGCCCGGCGTGGCTTCCAGAAGCACCTGATCCGCTTCCGGCGCGCCGAGCAGATGCAGACGCTGGACGAATGGAACGTGGAACTGGTGCTCCTCAACTCGCATGATGCGGGTTGCGCGTATCAAATCCACGCCGGCATTTACCGGCGGATCTGTAGTAATGGCCTAGTACTGAGCGAGACAAGCTTTTCCGCCATCCGGTTCCGTCATGCCGGACTCGAAGCGGACGAAGTCGTTCGCGCGAGCCTGCGCCTACTGGACTACATGCCGCGCGTGGGCGAGTTGGTCCAGCAGTTCCGCAGCCGGACGCTGGACGCCCGCGAGTCGCTGGCCTTCGCCGCGCAGGCGTTGTTGCTGCGTTACCCCAGTGTCGCCGAAGCGCCCGTCGAACCGGACACGCTGCTGAAGACACGGCGGGGTGAGGACGAGGGGACGGACCTCTGGACCGTGACCAATAGGGTGAGTGAAAATCTCATTCGGGGCGGGGTGTCCGACTGGCGGCGCGACCGGCGTGGAAAACTGCGTTCGGTGCGGGGACTGCGGGGCATTGACTCCAAGGTCAGCGTGAACAAAGGCATCTGGGGTCTGGCTGAACGTGTCGCGAACGGTGAACCATTGCCCATCGGGGAGAATGTCACGTTTGCGGGCTGTTTAGAAGGTTCAAAGGCTTTTGGGAAGTTGTGCCACAAACAATTCCCACCCTTCATCGCCAAGGAGTGCGGTGGCAGAATGCAGTGGCGGTGCCGCTTTTGAGCAAGGTGAGGCAGGGTCGTTGGTTGCGGTTCTGATCCAGCAAGGTTCAATCGGCAACTTCCAACACCAACGCGCCCGGTTCGATGTGCAGACTTTTGATCCCTCGCAAAATCGGCGCTCCATTGCGTTCGCCCACCGCTTGGCCCAGCAGATTTTCTCCTTTCACTCCCCCCAGCCACGCCTTCGGCAGGCTTAACCCGAAGATCGTCACATCCTCCAAAATCGCATACGGCGTGGCATCCTTGGTGAGCGACACGCGGAAACGTCCGCACGCCCGGAACATCTTCCCGCCCACGACGGGAACGTCTTGCGGGATGGGCGCAGTGACGTAGGCCGTTGATGGCATCCCGCCCCAATTCCAGCCGCACGGTTTTTCCCAGTTCGGTGTTCGCATTCAACAAACCATTCAGTTCCCGTTCGGTCAGGCGCAGCACCTTTGACCCTGGCACGTAAGGCCGATCTGGTTCCGGCTGAGTTAATGCACCTTTCGCGGTCGGGGCGAGCGGCCCCTCGCCTGACGTCCCTCCAACGTGCTCCAATTTCTTATCCACGGTGGTTTTTTCCGCGGCCGACAACACCACCGGCTTGATCGGGCGCTGGATATACCAGACCGTGATTGCCACCGTCGCACACATCAGCACCAACAGGCCGAGCAAAAACCCGCAGCCGTAAAGCAGCCAGGAGCGGCGTTTCGGAACCGGTGTTCCGGCAGGGCCGACGGGCGGCGGGGCAGGGAGCGGGGTGTTTGGATTCATATCCAGATGAGATTAACCAAATTTGCCCCAGTCGCTAGCCTGCTGGGGGACAGGCGCAGCCGCCACTTCACGCCGGGCGGCGCTTGAAACGCACGAACAAATTTCCCGGCATCATCGTAAATGAAACAATCTCTCCGACCGGCTGCGCATGCCTTTCGGCGTTCACCGCGTTCCCGACGGCAATTTGCTGAGAGTGGATTTCGGTCGCGCGGTCAGATCAAAATTCGTTTAATCTCATTCAGTAGACAAGCTCGGTAATAAGGTTTTGAGGCATTTTTCGGAAAATTTACCCCGTTTTTGTTGGCGTTTTCACACGTCTTTTTCTGAAATTCTTATTAGCAATCAAGTCTAGTGGCTTTACGCCAAACAGTCGAATCAGGCTGCTTATGGATTTCGCAGGCGGTAGAATCGCATCGGTTCGCCGACGGGCACAGTGATGGGGTTCGTGCCTGTGCTTGGGGCGTTGGTCCACCCGGACGGTGCAAGAGTGCTATTCACTTGCAGCACAAATCCGGGGCTGGCGGGCGACCACGAGATTGTCGCTAAACCGGGGCCGGCGCGGTTAATTTGCAAGAGGGGCGCCGCTGGCACGGACGCGACGAGCGCGCCAGGCCAGAAACCGCCTTCCAGCGCGAAAGTGCCGCCACTCATTACGCCCGCGTCGGGTTGGCCAATCGTGCCGCTGATTGCATAAGCCCCGCCCGTGCTGGCCCCGCCGCCGCCGTCAATGGTGAACCAGTCAATCTGGTAGCTCTGCGCCCGTACGAGTGCGGGCACGGCGAGCAACAGTCCGAAGAAATACGATGATTTTAACATGTGCGAATAAGCCGTTTTCATTGTTGACCTCCCACTTTCTGCGCCAGCGAATGGACCAGCTTCTCCAACTCGGCCAGCCGGGTTTCGAGGGCGCCGTTTTGTTGTTTCAATCCCTGAATCTCCGTCTCCTTCTCCTTCACCACTTCGTTCAAGCCCTGGATGGCGGCCAGGGCCACGCCGTCGGCGTCCACGGTGGCGATGTGTTTGGTGCGTTGATCCAGCTTGGCCAGCTTCGCATCCAATTCCTTCACACCTTCGACCAACAAGGGAATGACTGCCGGATAGTTGACCGCCTTCTTGTCCGCCCCCGAAGCTTCTGGGAACACTTCCGCGATGTCCTCCGCGATGAAGCCGGCGTTTTGCTGCGAGTCCGTCGCGCCTTTCCATTTGTAATACACGCCTTGCAACGCGGTGAGAATGTCCAGCGGCTTCGCAATCGGTTTGATGGCGGTTTTCAGTTCGCGGGAGGAGGACTGTATGTATGCGCCGTCACCCCGGATCTGGAACTTACCGTTGCCCGTGGCGTCAAAGCCAACCATGAAATATCGGTCGGTGTTGAACTCAGTGCCCCAAGGAGCGTAGAGATGCACCAGTCTTCCGTTACTTGCATCCGGGCCACCTCTGACCGTGAGCGTTGCGTTGTCTCCGCCGGCCAGCGGCCCTGAAATGTAGGTCTTGCCGACGACCGACAATGCTTCTGAAGGAGTTGTCGTCCCGATGCCGACGTTGCCGTTCCCCAAGATTCTCATGTGCTCTGCATGATAGGACGTTAAATCCGTAGTAAAAAAGGCAAGGTAACCATCAAACAAATTCGGGTCGGCATTGGATGCCGCTCCCTTGATTGCTCCATACAAAAAGTGACTATCTCTGTTGAAACCCAAAGAAACGCCTTCATCAGCTACTCGCAAAGCGTTCGTATTTGAAAGCAACAAGACCGGATCATCATGGTAAACTTGGTATGGTGATGCTTTCCCGGCGACTGTCAGTTTGGCCCACGGCGTCGTCGTGCCGATGCCGACGTTGCCGTAACCGTCAATCCTCATGCGCTCGAACTTGTCCGTGCCAAAGGCGAGGCCGCCGCTGACATGGGGCCGTTCAATCCATTCGTATTCGGTTCCCTGGTAGCGCCAGCGCAAGCGTGACGTTTGAGCGGAATCGTTGGCATCAAAGGACATCGAACGCCCGAAGCCAAGCGAGAGCGCGTCAATCGGATTCTCTGTCCCGATGCCGACTTTGCCGTCATCGAAAGTCGGACCGAGAAGCCAGTTGTCTCCATTTCGGTTGGCCTGGCGGATAATGAACTTGTTCGGCGTCATGATCTCGTTTTCGATAGACCCGTCAAAGGCACCGCCAGCGACCGAGCGTGGATCGATGAAGAGCGCGATATGGTCCCGCTCCTGGCCAATTTGAACCCCTGGGTAGCCGAAAATATCGTAGCCCATTCCGCGACTGCGAATGAGCTGTTCAAAGCCGCCGTGAGCGTTGCCACCGAGGAGGAAGTAATCTTGGCCAATCAACACGTTACCACCGGATACATGCAGTTTTGCCTGTGGCGTCCCTGTGCCGATGCCGACGTCGCCCCCACGGGAAATCCTCACCCGGTTAGCACCACCCGTGAAGAGATCGATGCCGAAAAATCCCGCAACGTAGGAGTTTATTCCCTCAAACGGCGGCCCCAAGGGGTCCTCAAAGAGATGAAAGCCGAATCCGTAGTGGTGCAGGTAGGCCCCATCATAAAGAAAATCGTCATGCTGCAGCCCACTCGGGATCAGGGCGGCCGATTCGTTCTCGACCGCGCCCGCCAGCGCGAGCCCGATGCTCCCGTCCACAGAGAGCCTCTCGGCACCTCCTCCCCCTCCGATGCCGACTCTACCGTTGACCGTGACTTGCCCGACACCGCTGGCGGGCGATGAAATCGTCATCGCCTTGGTTTCGGCAGTGTCACCGCCGTAGCGCACGAAGAATTCCATGTCGCCCGCATACGCGGCGTCCGACTTGGCAATACGTGCCGCATAGTAACCGGGTCCGCTGCCACCGGCGTTGGCGCTGTTCCACCAGCCGATGGAGTTCAAGTTGTCCACGCGGATGTCCCCGGCCACATCCAGTTTCCTGCCGGGACTTGCGGTGCCGATGCCGACGTTGCCGCCGTTCAGGTAAGAATCCCCGGCAGAGGCAAGGACAACCGAACCGATGCCATTGGTTGGGTAGAGGACCATGGTGCCGTTACCACCGTAGTAGGCCGGGTGCCCGGAGATGTAAGCAACAGGGCTACCGTCAACGCGGCTAAGTGAGATGTTCACCGAACCGCCACGCACATGCAACGCGGCTTCCGGGGACGCCGTCCCGATGCCCACGGCGCCGTTGGGGTTTATCCGCATCCGCTCTGTATTACCGGGGGCGAATGCCAGCGCGAGATCAGACGCCATCTCTGCTCTGGTGCCAACTCCTCCCGCGTCAGCATTCAGGACCAAAGGATGATTGTTTCTGACAAACCGGACATCCACTCCGTCCACATGCAGTGCAGACGCTGGCGCAGCCGTGCCGATGCCGACGTTGCCGTTAGAGAGAATAAGTTGGCTGCCTCCGGCGGCGAGGCCGTTGGCGGGCAGGTTCAACGGCCCGGTCATGGTGTCGCCCGCTTTTAGCACGAAGTCCGTCGCGCTTTTGCCGCCCAGCTTGTCCGCGTTGAGTCCCTTCACAAGCTTGTTGGAACTGCTGCCCGTGATGGCGAAGGGCGCGCCGCTGGCCGGACTGAAGTTGACCGGACCATTGAAGAAGTTGCTCCCGTTGAGCCGGGCGATATTGGCGGTGAGTTGCGAGTCCGGCAGCGTGCCGCTCAAACCCGCCGCTTGAATCGCATACGGCGTGGCCGTGATGGACTGGCGCGGCAGCAGCGTGATGAACACGCCCGCGCTGCCGTTGGTGCGCACGCCCGTTTGGAGCCAGCGCGGCTCGCCATTGAACACGCCGGCACCGAAATCCAGCGCCACCGTGAACAGTCCGTTCGTCACGCCCACCGCTGGCACGGTGAGCGACTGGCCAATCACGTTCCCGCCGGGGCTGATCACGGTGTCGTAAATCGTGAACTTCAATTCGTAGCTGCCGGTGGCCGGGCTGCCGTTGTCGGTGAGTCGGCCCTGGTAGGTGATGGCGGTGCTCTGCGCACTAACAAGTTGCGCACAAAAGACCACCGCGAGGATGATGAGTATTTTTGTTTTCATTGGTTTCCTTTGGACTGAGTTTGAATGGCGTTCATGCTGGGAGAAGTTTTGGAAGGGTCGCGCCTGCTCATATTTTTGTCTTTCGGGCTTTGTTACGGTTCGTTTGCTGGGGCCGCCAGTTTCGCCACGACCTTTTCCAATACAGCCAACCGCTGTTCCAGGCGCGTGATCTTGGCGTCCTTCTCCTTTACCACTTCGTTCAAGCCCTGGATGGCGGCCAGGGCCACGCCGTCAGCATCCACGGTGGCGATGTGTTTGTCGTCTCCGCCCACGCCGAAGGCGGCGTGGAAATCTTGCGCCATCGGGCCGATGTGGCGGGTCTGGGCCGTGTCGTTCGTGAACTTCCACGTCTGGATCGAGATGGAGGCGAGGCGTTCCAACACCTGTCTCGCGTCAACGGCAGCAAATTGCGCTTTCGCATGGCGGTCGCTGGTCGGATTGAAACTTAGTGCAGTGACACTGCCGTTGTTGCCGACAGAAAACACCTCCGCACCATCTCGATATCCCGAATACAAACCGTAAGCAGACGAAGAGGTCGTCATGCTGACGATAGTGGCGTTTGCGGCGGGCACGGTTTGGTCGCCGATTCCAGCTACGATTGAAGCAGGTTGGCTCCCTTGGCGCATCACTTGAAGTTGCGCAGCAGGTCCGGTCGTCCCGATGCCGACGTTGCCCAAGTGGTCAATTCGCATTCTTTCGGCCAAAGTCATTCCGCTCGTTCTTGTCCAGAAAGTCAGGTTGCCTGCATCATCGGCTCCGCTGCGATAGGACGCGATCGAAGCTGTGGGGTTCGCCTTGTGATAGAAGTCGAGCGCGCCGTAAATATTATCGCCTATTCGCGTCCCTTGGACCTCGAGCCGTGCGATGCCTTCCCCGCTCGTCCCCGCCGAAACAGTAAGCGCTCTCGTGTCACCGGACAAATTCGGGCTCGTCGTGCCGATGCCGACGTTGCCGCCAAAATTCCCACCTCCGCTGACGGACAGGGTTCCTGAATGGTCAATGTCCATCAATCTCGCCCCGCCGGGGCCGGGGTCGTTGTCGCCATTGGAATGACTGCCGCCAGAGTACCAGGAGAAACCGGAGCCACTGCGGAAATATTCGCGATTCGCCTGCACTCCGATTCCGTAATTGGCATTGTAGAGACTGAGCATCTGGCGCGTGGTGTTGCCGTAGGACAAGTCGCCTTCTATTCGCGCATCTCCAGCGACATGGAGCGAGGCTTGTGGACTCGTCGTGCCAATGCCGACGTTGCCGCCGAAGTAGTTTTTGGTGCCGGAGCCTTCCTGGTACACGCCGTAATGGTTGTGGATCGTGCCGCCAGGCTCCGTTAACCCATCAAGGTAGATGCCGTAGGCGTTGTTGATCGTGCGGGCTCCAGATGCGCCGATGGTTCTCATGCCGGTTCTGGCCCAAATCGCGTATTGGTTGTCGATGGTGCCGGAAAAGTTCGCATCATGAACAAAGACTTGTGGGGAGATTCCGATTTGATAGCCAAAAGCCGTGACGCCATCCGGGATGTTGTATTTGTATTTGTTGATTTCCAACGCCTTGATGAAGTCAGTGCCGGAATCGGTGTTGGAATAATCCTGGATAATTATGGCAGCCTCGCCGCCGCTGTTCTCTTTGGATTCGTAAACCGTCAGTCTTGTTTCCGGAGTTGTCGTCCCGATGCCGACGTTGCCGCTGGAATCTATCGTCACCTTGTCCGAGTCTCCAATGGACAGCCGTAATTGCTTGCCGGCTGGGCCATCAATGGACGCGTGCGTATTGGCGGCGCCATAGTTGGGATTCACCGTAATTTGCTGACCGGTGCGCTCAAACAAGACGGCATCGCCTACGGTGTGGAGGATGCGACTTGGGGTCGTCGTCCCGATGCCGACGTTGCCTTGGTTATCCACCGCTAACTTTGTTGAGCCGCCTACTTTAAGAAAAATGCTGCGAGTAGCTGGCGCATCCAGGTTCAAATCGTTTCCGGAAGCAGTCGTAAATTTATTGCCGGCTCCAACGCCAATATCCCCGTTGACATCGAGCTTATGCGCAGGCCCAGTCGTCCCGATGCCGACGTTGCCGGTTGGGTCGATAACCATTCGCGATCCTGCCTGTGACTGATGAAAAAGAAATCCCTTTCCTGGTGCAGTACTAAATCCCAAGTAGTCACCAGGAGCGCCTGCGTTTACATTTAAGTTGCCTTGAATATACGCGGCGTCGCTCCACGGGTCGGGCTTGATTGCGAAGTATGGAATACCGCCACGAACTCGCACGTTTCCATCGACATCCAATTTTTCTCCCGGACTCGTCGTCCCGATACCGACGTTGCCTCCGCTCGTGATTCGCATTCGTTCGGTCGGAGATCCAGGACTCGGAAGCGTCGTGAATGCGAGTGCCCCGGCGGAATTGCCTTCGGTGGCGTTCTCCTTGATGCCCTTGAGGCCACCAAAATTCGCCCGGCTTCCTGCGCTATTGACTCTGCCAAGAAAGGACAGGCCGCCACCGACGCCCGCTCCAAAGCTTGTGTCATCTGTGAGGTAGAGCAAGTGCCGCGCATCACCATCAAGCAGTGGCGTTCCCGCGACATCCAGGCGCACGCCGCCCGTCGGCAGCCTCCCGATGCCGACGTTGCCGTTGGAGAGGACAAGTTGACTGCCGCCGACAGCAAGCCCGTCGGCGGGCAGGTTCAACGGACCGGTCATGGTGTCGCCGGCTTTCAGCACGAAGTCGGTTGAAGCTTTTCCGCCCAGCTTGTCCGCGTTGAGTCCTTTCACGAGCTTGTTGGAACTGCTCCCCGTGATGGCGAAGGGCGCGCCGCTGGTCGGACTGAAGTTGACCGGGCCGTTGAAGAAGTTGCTGCCGTTGAGCCGGGCAATGTTCGCGGTGAGTTGCGAGTCCGGCAGCGTGCCGCTCAAGCCCGCCGCTTGAATCGCATAGGGCGTGGCGGTGATGGACTGGCGCGGCAGCAGCAACTGGTGGACGGCGACGCTGCCGTTCGTGCGCACGCCGATTTCCAGCCAGCGCGCGTTGCCGTTGAAGGCTGCGCTGCCGAAATCCAGCGTCACCGTGAACAGCCCGTTCGTCACACCCACCGCCGGCACGAACAGCGGCCCGGCAATCTGGTTTCCGCCCGGGCTGGTCGCGGTGTCGTAAATGGTGAACCGCAAATCGTGACTGCCGCTGACCGGGCTGCCGTTGTCCGTAAGCCGGCCCTGGTAGGTGATGGCGGTGCTCTGCGCGCTGACGATTTGCGCGCAAAAGACCAGCGCGAGGATGATGAGTGTTTTTGTTTTCATGGGTTTCCTTGTTCGTTGTGCTGAATTGCTTTCATGATGAAATCAGTTTCTGGAAAAGCATCTGGAAGCTCGACACGAGCCTGACTGCGGCGTAGGTTCCCGCCATGACTGCGACCGCCGAACGTCTCGTGGAAGAACTCACCAAGCTCCCGCCTGCCGAGTTGCGCGAGGTCTGGCAGCGCGTCGGTGTCCGCCCGGAGAACGGAGTTCCTGCGCCAACGGGTGATGAGCGCGCGGCGCTGGAGGCCGTTCACTCCCTTTACGGGCGCTTTGCCGGAGGCGACATGCTCGTTCACTTGTTGCAAGAACGGGCGCGCGACCGGGCGCGTGAAGACGAACAACTGCGCCGCCACCTCGATCGCCATCATGGCTGATCGGTTCCTGCTGGATACATCGGCGTTTGTAACCTTCCTGCAAGGAGAGCCAGGCGCGCCCCGGGTGCTCGAACTGTTGGAGCAGGCCGCGCTACACGAGGCCGAAGTGTTTGCCTGTTTTGTCAGCCTCACGGAGGTCCAATACATCACGTTCCACGATTTCGGTGACGAAGCCGCGCGAAAAGCCATCACCGATCTGAAGCGGCTGGCCATCACCTGGCAGCACTCGGACGAAGCCCTCTGTGCGAGCGCGGCGGAGGTCAAAGCCCGGCACAAAGTTTCCTTCGCCGACGCGTTCGTGGCGGCGGCCGCGTTGAGGGTGGAGGCGACGCTGGTCCATAAAGACCCAGAGTTCGCCTCCGTAACCATCCTGGTGAAACAAGAGATGTTACCGCCGAAGACTTCCGCACCCGCCACGAGTGGGACATCCTGAATTCCAGCGGCCGCCAACGCGCCGTTCTCGCTCTCTTGGCACAAAGGGCCGGGGTGAGGGCGGGCCAACTCCCCGATCTTTTCCGCTGAATAACAGGGTGCGCTCACGGGAAAAACGTCATTCCTTCCCGGCCTGATGTTTGCCGGTAAATTGCATCACCATCGCCTTCAACTCCGCGACGGACTTCTTCAATTCCTGAATTTCGGCGTCCTTCTCCTGGACGATTTGGTTGAGACCCTGGATGGCGGCCAGGGCCACGCCGTCGGCGTCCACGGTGGCGATGTGCTTGTCGTCCGCGCCCAAACCGAAGGCGGCGTGGAAATCCTGCGCCATCGGGCCGATGTGCCGCGCGCCGGAGGTGTCGTTCGTGAAGGTCCAGCTTTGAATCGGCATGGACGCCACGCGCTCCAAAACGTCCCGGCTGTTCACCGTGCCGAATTTGGATTTCACGTTGCGGTCGCTCAACGGAGTGAAGGTCTGCGCTGTGACCGTTCCGTTGACGTCAATCCGCATCTTTTCGCTGTAGCCAATCCCAAACAGCAGATTACCGGTCTCGCGTGCGACGAGTACTGTGTCATTGGGCTGGGAACCGCCGACCCCGGCGCCACCGATGGTGGCGAGTGATAAAATCGCGATTCGATTGGTACCGACCGAATTCGAATCCATCTCGATGGAGGGATTTACTCCCGTTACAAGGACGTGACCTCCGTGGACGTGTAGGGATCCGTGAGGGTCCGTGGTTCCGATGCCGACCTTGCCATCGCTGCCAAAGTAAGCGATGTCACCGTGGTTATCGTTCCTGACCTTGAGGTAATCCCCTCCGCCACCCGATGCCGACTCCAACGTGACACTGTGCATGATAATGCGGACTTTGTTGTCCGAGCCTCCAGCGCCCGAAAGCTCAAGAGTCGGGCCGCCCGAAATGCCGGGGTTCTGCTGAATGCGGACAACTGGCTGGTCACCGTGAACGTGCAGCAGGGCAGTTGGAGTTGGCACGTTGTCCTCGTTCGGACCGATGCCGACATTGCCGTTTGGTGCGATTCGCATTCGCTCTTGATCCCCCGTCCAGAAAGTCATGGGCAAGTAGCTCGCATCGCCAGCCTTGGAGGAGGAGAAGTATGAAACCTCGGAGTTTCTTCTGTCAGGACCGTGCCCCAGCACCATGCGCGGAACATCGGCTTCACCTTTGCTGAAAATGATGGCGTCGGGGCGGCCAGCGTGGTTGATGTGAAGCGTCGCCTGCGGGCTCGTTGTCCCAATGCCGACGTTGTTGGCGTTGTCAATGGTCAGGACATCTGTGCCCGCTTTCGTAATTTGGAGTGAATCACCGGTGGTATTTAGATTTAGGCGAGCGACACCGCCGAAGTAATCCAATGATAGTTTTCTATTTGGCTGATCTGGCCGAAACACTCCTAGCTGTCCGGCAACTTCCAACCGCATTGACGGTGAATTAATTCCGATGCCGACATTGCCGCTTTCATCAATCAGCAAATCGGTTCGATTATCCGTCTGGTTTTTGATGGATAAACCAGTTCCGATCTGACCGATCAACCACTCGTCATACCCTGCTCTGCGCAGATCGAGGCCCAGACCGCTGTGCTCGATCAATACATTTCCATTGACGTGAAGTCTATCAACCGGACTCGTCGTGCCGATGCCGACATTGCCATTGTTCATGAAGCTGGCAATGGTGGTTCCGCCGCCAAATTCCGGCGAACGGAAGTCGAGAGAGGCACCGCCATTGTGGACGATGCTGAAGTCATAGTTGCCATCGTCGCTGAACAAGATGCTCTTGTTACCCGACGAAAGTCGGATGTTCCCTCGCACGTCCAGCTTGTCCGTCGGAAACGTCCCGATGCCGAGGTCCCCATTACCCAGCATCAGCAGCAGGTCATTCACAGAGTTGCGTGAGAATTTGAAAGCAATCTGGCCAGTCTCCGCGTCGCTCAAGGGCGCGTCGAAACTGCCCCCGCCGAAAACGTCGTGCGTCGCCATTGTGAAGGTTCTGCCGTTGTCGCCACGACGCAGGCCCAGAGTGGGACCGGCGGTTCCCGAAATGGTCAGGTTCTGCCCTGGAGTCGTCGTGCCGATGCCCACGCCCCCGCTGGCGCGGATCAGGAATTGGTTTGCAGCAGTGGATGCAAAGTCCGCTTCTGTCCAATCGCCCCACACGAAGCTGCCTGCGTGGAGAGCTCTGGCACGGTATCCACTGGCAGCGCTGAGGTAACCGCGAGCTAGGTTGGAAGATCCTCCGGAAATGCTGGCACCATAGGCGTTGATGGTATTCCATCTACCCCCCGCGATTGTTGAATGCCGAGAAAAGCCCTCGATGACGTTGCCATCACCGCCACCGATTGTACAGTCTCCGGCACCTGGTTGAATGGTGTTTGCCACCCCACCAGCAATCGTGGAGTAGGTAGCGCCACTCTCGATGGAATTACCCAGCCCGCCACCAATTACGCTGAAGGACGCCGCAATTCGATTGGGGCGCGGCACTCCAGCAAAGAACGTGGCCCCGCCACCGCCAATGGTAGCACCGGATATCCCCGGCTCCACGACATTGGCGCTTGATCCCGCAATCATGTTTGGGCTGGTAAGATTTGGATCGAGCCGCAGCGCCCGCTGGCCGTTCACTTTGAAGTCGAGCGCCTGGTTATCCGTGGTGCCAAGAAAGTTCGTGCCTGGGGTGGTGCCTGTGTTGCCGCCGGTTTTCCAAAAGCCATTGGCATCCAAGCCGCCGAGCCGATCCGCGTTCAGGCCCTTGATGAGTTTGTTCGAGCTGGCGCCGCTGATGGCAAAGGGCGCGCCACTGGCCGGATTGAAGTTGACCGGGCCATTGAAGAAGTTGCTGCCGTTGAGCCGGGCGATGTTGGCGGTGAGTTGCGCGTCCGGCAGCGTGCCCTTGAGCGCGGCGGCCGTCGCGGCCTGAATCGCGTAAGGGGTGCTGTCAATGGGCTGGCGCGGGGCGAGCGCGGTGTAGGCGTTCACGTTGCCAAAGGGCCGCACGCCGATGGCCAGCCAGCGCGACCCGCCGTTGAACGCCTCGCCGCCGAAGTTGAGCGTGACGGTGAACAGCCCGTTGCTCACCGCCACGGGCCGGTTGGTGACCGGCCCGGCCACGAGGGTGCCGCCAGTGGCATCATCCCACAGCGCGAACCGCAAATCGTAGCTGCCGCCGGCCGGGCTGTCGGCGTCCGTGAGCCGGCCCTGGTAGGTGAAGGCGGTGCTCTGCGCGCTGACGAGTTGCGCGCAAAAGACCGAGGCAATGATGGCGAAGAGTGTTTTTGTTTTCATGGGTTTCCTTGTGCGTGAGGTTGGATTGATTTCAAACTGAGAACAATTTCGGAAGGTCCGCGCAGCGCGGGAGGATGGAGTTCGTTTTCATGGCAGGGATAACTTGGTTGGATCGGCCCAGCCGATTTACGTCACCGGACAGTCACTCGGTAGAACCGCTGCCTATAATTGCGGGCATCGGTGTCGATCAACTCAATCACCGAGTTGGTTGTGATGATATTCGTCAGGGAAATCCAGTTGACCAGATTTGAGGAGGTCTCAACGAGATAGTTCGTCATTTCAGGGGTGGCGGAAAACTTCAGAAGGATGGCACCGCCTAAAATGCGGATCGGCGGCTGTATCAAAGTCCGAGTATCGTAACCAAGCTCTACATTTTGGATGAGAATACCGGCTTCCGCCTCACCAAGTGATTCCAGTCGAAATGTCAATGTGTGCGCCCCCGCCGGCACACCAGGCTCTAACTGAATTTCTCCACTGGTCGCCAAATTCGTTTCCGCTGCCTGTGAATCGACCTGACTGACCAAGCGCCCGTCCAGATAGACGATCAGAATTCCGTTCGTCGGTCCATCGAATTTCATATCAAACTTCAATCCGATGATCTCACGATCGAGTGTGATGACCGTGCTAATTTCGCCTGATTGGCGTCCACCCGGCAGGCCGGCTAAACCTAGCCTCGGTGGTGGACTTGGTTGAAGGCGGGTACTAAAATGGACACCAATCAGTTCCTGGACGCGGTTTTCAATAAACGTGAGATTTCCAACGCTCACGTTAAACAGGTCGGCCCAGATGTTTCCTGTTTGTGCGTAAGCAGGACGTAGCCCTATGCCACAGCCCTCCGGCTTAATTATGATGGCTGTTCCATTTTGGAACGAGCGCCTGACCGTCGAGATTTCTTGACGCCAAGACGCCGTGCCAGCGAGGGATTCCAAGTATTCCGGTGACAGGACAAATCCGCCGCAGCGCGGCGACGAATAAAGCGTCCCGTTAGTTTCCGCGAACCGGATCGTCTCGAGGTACCACTTGTAAGGCCAAGCGTGGGCATCGACGAGATACCTATACTGGAAAGGGGGGAGGATCGTGGCCACAATTGGCGAACTATGAGGAGGTGCAGGAATAATCGCGCTGGTCACGTCGAAATTCACGGCGTCATCCAGAATCGTGCCCGTGCCGCCAGGAGACGCGAGGTTGCGGTCCACGCAATGTTCGATGAAATCATCGGCGTCTGCTCCTTCACCCAGCTTAGAACTAAATCGTCCGCAAAAGATCAATGTATGGCAATCCTCTTCCGAGGAGGGATCAGTAAACGCATCGAAATACGTAACGTGAACAGAGGCTGATTGAGTGATTTGTTGCATCATGCGGTTGACCATCCACGCTCCCGAACTATGCGACATCAGGTGCATCTTCGAGTAGTGAAACCCGTTTGCTTTCAGCCAGTGAACGAAGCTTTCACCGATGCCAAGAGCGATTTGAGCGGATGTTGCAGGATTAACCAGAAGTTTATCGCCCGTGGGCCGGAATGCGGTTGATTGAGGAGCCCAGTCCAGCGAAACCACGTCCCAATTCTGCGGCCCGGAATGACTCTGAAAACGTGCGATGGTAGCGGCGATCTCTCCAAAACCACCTCCCTCCGAGTTGCCAATTGCACTTGCGGTGCCGTGGCTGACAAATACCAACCCGACGCTACCTTGGTCTCGTAGCAGGCTCGTGGTCACGATGCCAGGCTGGTCGGGTCGAGCGGTCCAGCGCAAAGGTGTCTGCAATACCATCAGTTCCAGAAAGTGGCGGCTGCCATCCTGACGGTAAGCCAATCCCCAAAACAGATCCGGATGGTCCCGGATGTTCGGGTCATAATCCTTGAATTGATAGAGTTGGTAGATGTCGTCCACGGTCTCAGATTCGGTGACCTTGAATTCAATCAAACGAAAGCGGTCGCCCGCTGTTGGAGTGTAGCCTTCACCCAGAGTCAGATTCAAACGTCCACCGGCTTGAAATTGTCTAACGATGTCGATCATCGGAACATTTGGATTCGCACCAGGCTGCAACTCCACGTCAAGACTATCCGCGGCTCCAAGCTTCAGGTCTCCGTTTATCCGAATTGTTCCCTTTCCGGCACCGACCAAACTCCCGGGTACCAGTGACAGGGTTGGCGTTTGCAAGACGCCTCCGCTCACCACCAGTTTTGCGGTTGATCCAATTCCCAAGCCATTATCGCCAACCACAATCGAGGAGGGATGCGTGCCATCAGGGGCATTCTCTGACTGGAAATCGAACTCCCACGAACCCGACTCAACAGCCATTCCCGAAATTGCGGCGTAGGGCGTCGGGAAGGCGACTAGATGTGGAGTTGGAGTCGGTCCAGACCGGAAGCAGATAGTGTCGCCGGTTGCGGGCACAACTCCGCCAGACCAGTTGCGGGAATCGGAGAACTGCTCAGTCCCACCTCCACCAGTCCAGTACATGTCGCACGCTTCGTGTGCTTCAACTGACAACTGAATGCTGCCGACCTCTCCGCCATAACCGTCCACCGCGAAATAATATGTCACTCCGGAAAGTGCCAGGAAACTTGTCAAACTGGTGTGCTCCGCCGGGCTCAAGTCATCGTTAGCCGCCAGCAACTTCAAACCGGACACCGAACCTCCCTCGTAAACCGCCAGCAATGTGTCGAAGGGACTAAGCAGCGTGCTTACCGAAACCTTTGCCGAGAAAGGTGCCGTCCACTTCCACCACACTGACTTGTTACCTTGGTTCCCCGCATGGTCCGGCTCATTGGGTTCCTTCGTCGCGCCATCGTTGGAACCTCTTGTTACAGACGTGAACCCCATGAACGCCGAAATGGGAGCGGCGTTCCGAAAATCGTCGTTGACTGGTCCATTGTTTCCGTATCGCGTCAGGAATTGGCTCGCCACCCAACCGCGAGATGCTGCCCCGTCCGCCGACGAGGTATAAAGCTCGACCCATGTGAATCCGTCCGCCACTTGCGTGTTTCCGGTCGGCACATGGCGCTTGCCAAGGATGGTGTGTCCGGTAACAGCGGCGGACAACGTGGGCGCATTTCGGATATTCACCCAACTGGGGAAGCCACCGCTGACTTCAAATTGTGCCGCCGAAGGCTCTGCGCTTACACTGGACTCCGGTAACCACCCGTCCCAATGGCCCTCCAAACCGCCCGGCAGGTGCGCTTGCGCGCGTTCACTTCCCGCCAGAAAGACATGGTAAAATCCGTCTTGCGAGTCATACGCAACAAATCTCTGTCCGGCCACCGCCTGTGCGACAATTGGACCATTTGCCTGCGGGAGCGTCGTGATAGCACCTGAGTTCAGAACGTTGACCACCAGATATGTATGCTCACGACCTAGCGAATTCATAAAGCGCGTCCAATTCCACCACGCGCCAGGATCGTGGTGATTGCAACATCCGCCCCATTCACCAGCCGGGGCGCAGGTTCCACAAGAAGAGCTGGACACTGTGTTTCCAGGGCTCGGCACCTCGTTGTGCCCGATGATATGACCGCGATCCAACGCAATGTCATGTCGTGCCACCAACCAGGACACCAGTTGCTGCAAAGCCGTGTATTGAGCGGGGGTTTGCCACGCGAAATTCCCCTGAGGCTGGCCATCCGCCCACCCTTCCAACTCAATCCCGATGCTCTGTCTATTGAATGCACCATTGCCACAATGGAATGCGGTGTCCTCCTCGCGCACCACTTGCCAGATGGTCCCGTCACTGGCAACGATATAGTGCGCGCTGGTTCCCGCCGCAGGATTGCGGAAAGTATCCAGTCCGCTCTGTGCAGTGCCTTCGATGGTGTGGAGGATGATTCGGCTGATCGTGTTTCCTGACCTGTCTTGGGCGTAGTTGCCCGCCGCCGCCGGCCCCATCCATGTTGCGCCGGGGTAACCGCCGCCGCCGTTCATTCCACCCGTTACCCCAACCACGATGTGGCCAAAGTCCCCGTCGAATCCATCCACCGCGATCCGATACGTCGCGCCAGCTACCGCCTCAAACGTCACGCTGCTGGTCCTGTCATCGCCTGCCGCGTCATCGTTGGCCGCCACCAGTTGGAGACTTTCCACGGCGTCTCCCGTATAGACGGCCAGCAGCGTGTCATAATCACTCCCGTGCGTGCTGATGGTGGTTCTGCCGGACGAAGTCGCCGTCCACTTCCACCAGGCCGACTCGCCGCCGGGATTGCTCGCGTGCAGCGGTTCACCCGGCTCCTTGGTGCCTCTGAAGTTCGTTCCCGCGTCCGTCGCGACGTTGCCAGGCAACGGTCGCGCGTTTACAAAATCGTCGTTCGGCGGACCGGCATCGAGTGTGAGTTGCAGCTTGATCTGGCCCGCTGCGCCGCTGGCCCCATCCACCGCGATTCGATATTCCTTTCCAATGACTGCGGAAAAAAAGAGCAAGCTGGTTTGGTCCCCACCGTTGTCGTCGTCACTTGCCACAAACTGGAGCGCGTTTACCGAACTCCCCTCATACACTGCCAGCACCGTGTCGAACGGGCTGCCTGACGTTGTGAGCATCACCGTGCCAGACACGGGGGCCGCCCACTTCCACCACACGGATCGACCGCCGGGTTGACCGGCGTGGTCGGGTTCATCGTGCTGTTTGTTCGCTCCTTCGTTGGCTCCGGTAGCTGAGGCCGCATTGCCCTGAAGCGTAATTGGCAGCGCGTTAGCAAAATCATCATTCAATGGCCGGACGGGCGGAGCGGAGATTGTGAGCGTGAAATCCTTCTCCGCACTCTGCCCGTTGCCGGCTGCGACACGCACGCGGAAGTTGTAGGTGCCGGCGGTGGTCGGCGTGCCGGAAATCATGCCGCCAATGCCAAAACCCAAGCCAGCGGGCAAGCTGCCGGAAACCAAAGTCCACGAGTAGGGCAGCCCGCCGCCGCTCGCTTCCAGTGGTTCACCGTAAGCGGTGCTGACCAATCCGCCCGGCAATGTACTCGGCGACGTGATGACCGGTGCCGCCGCCGGGTCGCCCACCGCCAGACTCAGCGTGATGCTGCCGGACTCGCCGTTGAAACCGTCCACGGCGATTTGGTAGGTCACGCCCGCCACGGCGTTGAAGCTCACCGCGCTGGTCAAATCTCCCTCGTCATCATTGCTGGCTATCGGCGCGAGACCGCCGACCGCGCCGCCGGTATAAACCGCCAGCACCGTGTCGAAACTGCTGTCGCGCGTGCTCAACGTAACCAGGCCGCTGGCGGTAGCCGTCCAGGTCCACCAGACGGAACTGACGGCGGGGTTGTCGGCGTGGGCCGGTTCATTCGCCTCCTTCGAGGCACCTTCGTTGGAGCCAATCTTGACCGCTGACGTTCCCACGATGCGAATCCGATGCGTGAACAGATCATTGCCGCAGGTTCCCGGCGTGGTGACCGACCGGGTGTTGTCCGCAGCGTACGTTCCGGCGGCGTTCCTCGCCACGATCTGGTAACCATACGTAGTTTCAGGCGCGACCTCTGGCGAGCTTTCCGTGAACTGCGTTCCGGCAATCCCGCCCGCGCGCAGGACACCGTCGCGGAAAACGTCGTAGGACGCGGCGGCAAACGCGGGACTCCAATTCAATTGCACATAAGCCGCGCTGCCGTTGCAGCCCGGCGTGGCGGTGTTCAACGTGAATGGGCCGGGACGGCAAAGGATTGCGGTGGCGGAAAGACTGCCGGAATCTTTGAAACACTGCGGGTTATTCGCGCGGATGAAGTAGCTGTAGGTGTTTCCAGACGCCACCGTCGCATCATCGTAGGAAGTGCCGGTCAGGTTGGCCGCCAGCGGACTCCCGTTGCGGAAGACGGTATATGAAGTTGCCGCGTCTGCCGGCGTCCACGCCAGCCGGATGCGCGAAACGTGGCCGTTGCAGTCCGGCGTCGCCTCGGTCAGGGCGAACGAACTACCCGCCTGGTCCACCGTGAACGTCTCGCCCGCAATCGTGAGCGTTCCCTGGCGCGGGCAGATGTTGCGGTTCGCCGCCACTGTGTAGGCGACGTTCCCGCTTTGATTCCCGCTCCCGGCGTTGACCGTGATCCAACTGTTCGGATTGACGGTGGCCCAGGCGCAAATGCCGCTGGTCGTCACCGCCACCGTCCCGTCGCCGCCTTCAAATCCGAACGCCGCCGTCGTGGGACTCAGTGAGTAGGTGACCGTCCCGGCGGCTTGCGTGACGGTGAACGTCAGTCCGGCAATCGTGATTCGGCCCGTACGCACGGCGCAGTCGGGATTCACCTGGACGGAATAGGAAACCGTGTTCGTGCCTGTGCCGGTTGTGGCCGAAGTGAAGGAAATCCAACCCACGTCCTTGGTCGCCGTCCAAGGGCAGGCGGTGCCGGCATGGATCGTGACCGCCCCGCTGCTGGCGCTGGCCGGATGGTTCGCGCCGGATTGGGGAAGTCCGTAATAGCCCGAACCGGCGGCCTGCGTGACGGTGAAGTTCAGGCCGGCGATGGTGATGGTTCCACTGCGCCCGATGCAGTTCGGATTCGCCGCCACGCTGTAGGAAACGGTATTCGTTCCGGTTCCGCTCGTGGCCGACGTGAACACAATCCAATCCGCGTCCTTCGTCGCGCTCCACGGACAAGCGGTCCCGGCGTTGATTCCCACACTGCCACTGCTGTTTTCAGGCGGATGATTCGCGCTCGCTTGCACCAGGCCGTAGTAGCCCGAACCGGCGGCTTGCGTGACCGTGAACGTCAGCCCGGCAATGGTGATGGTGCCACTGCGCCCGACACAATCCGGGTTGACCGCTACATTGTAGGAAACGGTGTTCGTCCCCGGGCCGCTCGTGGCCGACGTGAACGTGATCCAATCCGCGTTCTTCGTGGCCGCCCACGGACAATCGGTGCCCGCGTTGATTCCGACCGTGCCGCTGCTGCTACCGCCCGGATGATTCGCCCCCGGCTGCGCCAGCCCGTAGTAGCCTGAACCCGCCGCTTGCGTGACGGTGAACGTCAGCCCGGCAATGGTGATCGTGCCACTGCGCCCGACACAATCCGGGTTGACCGCGACACTGTAAGAAACGCTGTTCGTGCCCCTACCGCTCGTCGCCGAAGTGAACGTGATCCAATCCGCGTTCTTCGTCGCGGCCCACGGACAATCGGTGCCCGCGTTGATGCCTACGCTGCCGCTGCTGTTGCCGCCAGGATGCGATGCGCTCGCCTGAGCCAGCCCGTAATAGCCCGCCCCCGCTGCTTGCGTGACCGTGAAAACCTGGCCGCCCATCGTGATCTGCCCGCTGCGCGGGACACAATCGGGGTTGGGGTCAACATTGTAGGCCACGGAGCCGTTGCCATTGCCGCTGGTTGGAGGCACGAGGGCTATCCACGGCACATTCACGCTGGCGGTCCACGGGCAGTTGACGCCGGTGTTTAACTGCACGCTGCCGCCGCTGCTACCGCCCGGATGCGTCGCGCCTGACTGCGCCAGCGTGTACGTGCCGGAACCGGCAGCTTGCGTGACCGTGAAAGGAATGCCCGCCACCGTGATCGTCCCGCTGCGTTGCACACAGTCAGGATTGGCGGCCACATTGTAGGCGACTGTGCCGTTGCCGCTGCCGTTCGGCGGCGGAGTGATGGAAATCCAGGGAGTTGATGTGGTAGCTGTCCACGGGCAAGAGACGCCCGTGTTCACCTGCAAGCTCCCCGGACTGGCCCCGGCCCCATGATTGGCGCTGGTCGGGTTCAACGAGTACGTGCCGGAACCAGCCGCTTGCATGACGACGAAGTTTCGGCCCGCAACCGTGATCGTTCCCGATCTCGAGACGCAATCGGGGTTGGCAGCGATGGAGTAGCAAACTCTTCCACTCCCCGATCCGGAAGTTCCGAGAGTGATTGAAATCCACGGAACCGAACTGCTCGCCGTCCAGCCGCACTGAATGCCCACGCTGACATCGAAACACCCGGCCGCTCCCTCCGGCGGTTCAAGCGGAGGAATCACCGGATCCGGCGTTACGACGTAAGTGCCGGACCCAGCCGCTTGCGTCACGGTGAAGTTAAGCCCGGCAATCGTGATGATCCCCTGCCGTTGCACGCAATCGGGGTTGGCGGCCACGCTGTAGGAAACCGCGCCTGGGCCGGTACCGGTGGTTGGTGCATTCAATGTAATCCAGCCCGCGACTTTGCTGGCCGACCAGGAACAGTTTACGCCAGCATTGATTTGCACACTGCCGTTGCCCGCTCCGCTCGAATGCGTTGCGCTGGCAACTGGCAGGGAATAAGTGCCCGCACTCGCGGCTTGCATCACGGTGAACGGCTGGCCTGCAACCGTGATCGTGCCGCTGCGTTGAACGCAATCCGGGTTCGCGGAAATGCTGTATGAAACCGTTCCGTTGCCCGTCCCGCTCCCGGCGGTGATCGTGATCCACGGAGTGCCGGCGGCGTTGATGGTTGCGCTCCAGGCACAGCCGGGGCCAACCAAAACCGAGAAGCTCCCGGTGTTGTCTGCTCCCGAACCGTGCGACCGGCTTGCCGGCGAAAGCGAGTAAGCGCAAGGGATACCGGATTGAG
>JANNEF010000139.1:0-5118 GCA_031378375.1 Verrucomicrobiota bacterium
AGCGCGCTGCGCGGTGCGTTCAGCGGCTGGCGATTTCCCGGCGATTTGATCTGCCAGCGCCCGTGCGCTCCCGCAGCCATACGTCGCGGCAGCGCAGTGCCTGGGGAATGAGGGCGTGATCCCCATCGCGGAAGTGCTGACCAACTCGCCCCTCAACCTGCCGCTCGAGTTCGCCCTGCGACGCTCGCTGGCGGAGAAAGCCAGCCTGCTCCCGCCCAACACGCCGACGAACGCCGCCTACGCCCTGCTGCCGAAATTCGTGACGGTGAAGGGCACGATCGGTGAACCGAAGAGCGACCTCAACGAGATGGCATTGGGCGGCTTGCTGCTCAAGTCCGGCGTCGGCATCGCTGAGAAGCTCGGCGTCAAGCTTGACCCCAAAGCCGGCAACGTGCTCCAAGGCGTCGGCGGTCTCTTGACCGGCCAGAAGCCAGCGGCGGACACCAACGCGCCTTCCACCAACCCGCCCGCGAAGCTGAACCCGCTCGATCTCTTCCGCAAGAAGCAGTAGCTTGACCATCAACTGTTTCCCCGGGAAAACCCATCGACACCTCGCCTGAAGACGGGTCAGTGAGGTAGGGACATCGCGCCGCGATGGCCCCGCCCGCGTCCAGCGGGCGGAACGAATCCGAGCGCGGGCATGGCTGGCTGGCGTTGCGCCGCTGGACGCGGCGCGGACGGCGCAACGCGCCATCCCTACCAATAAAATTTGATGGGTCTGCCGTGACTGTTTCCGACTCCTCACCTCGATGGTGTTTGCTCCACGGATTTTGAGTTGGCCCTCGGCCCGGTCCGACGGCGGGGTGGACGGCGCGCGCGGCCCCGCTCCGGAGGCGTCCGCACCCGCCGGGGACCGGCTCCCGCCCGGCAACCAATTCCGGGGACCCTGAGGCAACTCCTGCCCGATTGGAGCGAGGATGCGCGCATCTCCACCGACATTGCGCGCAAGGACGGCGACATCCATTAGACCCCCGTTGACCCCGCGCAAAAGTTCAGTAGAACTCTTAATATCCGCGTTGAACTTGCGCGCAGCTCCGCTGACCTCGGGCACAATGTCACTGGATTTGCGCGCGAGATCGGTGGAGATGAGCGCAGAGTCGGTGCGGATGCGCACAATGTCGGTGGAGATGCGCGCAACCTCGGTCCAATTCCACAAAAACCTGGTCATAAGTAGCCAAAGGACGTTCCAAGCCCCTCGGACCCGGAAAGGTTTTCCGGGCCGGCGGCAAAATCTTCCGCCCGCCGGGATGGTGGGCGCACGGTGATCTTTAACAGCGGATCCTGCGCTTCCCCTTTTCGTGCCTTGGTGCCTTGGTGGCTCAACTTCACGGCCGCAAAGAACTCGAGGAGCCGCAAAGGCTTTAACCACAGATGTCCGCTGATGGATACGGATGGGAGGTCTGGAGGTGGGATGTCGAATCCGTTTCTGTGCCCGGCAGGGACATCTTGATGTCTTCCTTGAGCAGGAGCTAAACCACGCGATTCGGCGACTCCGGGCCGCTGGCCGAACAGGCGCAGGTCAACTCATCCACGGCGGCGGTGATGGCCTCGGGCGGCAGCGCGGGATTCAACCGCTCCAACGCCGCGCGCGATCGGGTCGCCAACACCACATCGCCCTGCGTCTCGCGCAGCAACGTGCCGGTCTGGCCAAAGACAATGAACTACGCGACCTGCTCAAAATCTTTGAGCGACACTTGCGATTGCAAATAACCAATCAGTGCCTCTCGCTCCTGCGGTTCAAGCTGTGACAAAGAGCCGTAGAGGCTGGCGTCGCGGGCGCGGAGTTCAGCAAATTTCCCTTCCTGCAACAGAAACCGGCTTGCCTCATCCAGCAGGAACGCGACGAACACCACTTTCAACTCCCGGCTATGCACTGCATTCGTGGGCTGCGTGGCGACGAATCTTTCAAAGGCTTCGTCCGCAAGCTGACTGCGTGTTGGAATCTCGGGAATGAAACCGAACACGCGGGCGAGGATTTCGCGCAGGCTCGGCAAGCGGTCGGATTTGTAAACCTCCTGGAGCTTCGGGAGATTCCAGAACTCTTGCGGCTTCTCGAAGAGCAAGCCACGCACACGCGCCTCCACGGCGGGCCAGTCTTCCGCATCGAATGCTTCCCTCAATGCCTTGTCGGCAGCGACGGCTTCGCTGGCCTGTTGCGCGAAACGCTCGCGAAACATCTCACGGTCAATCTTCATCCCGAAAAGGCCAATGTCTATGCGAACGACCTCATGCATCGGATCAACTGACGTGTTCGTGAAATCGTCAATGCGGACGCCTCCTCCGCCACGACCGCCAGGCGGTTCGATGGGTGGTTCACCTTTCGGCAAGGCTAGCTTCCGGTCGTAGTTGAAATCTTCCTCGAAGTATTCACAGTTGGCGAAGAAGTCGAAGATCGCGAAGCCATCCTTCTTGGCCGCGCGCTGACTTTCGCCCTCACCATGCTTGAACTTGAACAGCCGCGTGCCGCGGCCTTTGATCTGGATGAAGTCGGTGGGCGAGAAAATCGGGCGTGCCAACGCCACGTTCAACACGTCCTCGCAATCATAGCCGGTGGTCATCATGCCCACCGTCACGCAGACCCGTGTGCGGCTCGTGTCGTAATCGCGAAACTTATCCGCGCGCCACTTGGATTTGCCGTTGAGATTGTTGTTCGCGAAATCAATCGTCATCTGTTGCGCGCCGGGGATGTCCGACGTGACCTGCACCGCAAACGTCGAACTGGCGGCGTATTCTTTCGGCCAACGGCGGGTTGCTTCCTCGTTGAGCAATGTCACCAGCTTCGTCGCGTGCTTGCGGCTGACCGCAAACATGATGGTCTTGCCGGCCTCGCCCGTGATCGGGTCGCACTTCGCGTGGTCGAGGAAGCAGCGGATGAAGCTCATGTTCGTTTCATCCGAGAAGAACTTCCGCTCGTAATCTTTTTTCCCGAAAACCAACTCCTGTTCCTGCCCGTCCTCGTTGGCGGGCACGGTGACGGTGTAGCCTTCCTCTGAAAGCATCTTCGTGGTGATGTCCGTGCGCGCATCCAGCGTGACGGGATTGCAGAGGTAAGGCGGGACGTGTTGAACGGCGTTGAGCAGCGTGTAGCGAAAGGTTGGTTTGCCATCGTCGCTGCCGAAGGTCTGATAAGTATCGAGCAACAGCCGCCGCTCGTATTCGCGCGGGTCGTTCTGCCGCGCCGCTTCGTCCACTCCTTTCAGAGAATCGCGCGGCGTGGCGGTGAGTCCGAGCTTGGCTCCGACGTAATACTCGAAGATGGCCCGGTTGGTCCCGCTGATGGTGCGATGCGCTTCGTCGCTGATGATGAGTTGGAAATCTGTCGGGGCGAACTCGTGCAGGAAGCGGTTGCGGGCGGCGAGGCTCTGGATCGTAGTCACCACGACTTGCGCCTGCGTCCAGTCCCGCCGCTTTTGCTTGTAGATGACGGTGCTGATTCCGTCGTTGGCGAGGTAGGCGTTGAAATTCTTCCACGCCTGATTTTCCAATTCCAACCGGTCCACGAGAAAAAGAATGCGCGTCGCGTTCTCCGTGCGCAGATACAGCTTGGCGATGGCGGCGCTGAGAAGCGTCTTGCCTGTGCCGGTGGCCATCTCGAAAAGAAACCGATGCTGCGACGGCGAAGCGGCCTTCTGCAAAGCGCGGATGGCGTCAATCTGGTAATCCCGCAGCAGACGGATCTTCTTGTTCACCATCACCGTCGCGCGGTCGGCGGGCGAATAGGAGAGCCACGCGGCATCCTGCGAGACGGCGATGTAATTCTCATCCACTGTCACGGCGGCGAGCCGGGCGGAATTCGGTTTCCACTCCGCCGCCTTGCCGAGTTGGTCCAGCGGCAGGAAGCGCGACACCTTCACCGGATTGCCCTGCCGCAGATTCCAGTAGTAATGCACCAGCCCGTTGCTCAGGAAAATGTGCCAGACACCAAGGCTTTCGGCGTAAGTGCGCGCCTGCTCCTTGCCGGTGAGCGGGTCAAGGTTCTCGCGCTTGGCTTCCGTGACGGCCACAGGTCGCTGGTCGTCGTGCAGATGCACGTAATCCACGAAACCGTTCGGCGCGTGCTCGAAATCCTTGCCCAAGTCTTGATTGGGTGAAAAGACGCGTCGCGTCACACGATGCTCGCAGACGATATTTTCCCGCCGTCCTTGAGCGTCAGGTAGAAAGCGCCAGCCCGACTCTTCCAGCAGTTTATTGATGGTGATGCGGGCTTGAGCTTCGGAGGGCATTGCTTAGGTGGCGGCGAACGTCTCAACCCTGTTCATCCAGTCGTTGAAGTGCGGACACTCCTTCCGAATCTGGTCCAACCCAATGCGCGCCGCAACCGTGGGACCGTGCAACGTCTTCTTGTAGGCTGGAAACAGATTGGCAATGCGTTTCGATGGCGCGAACTCTGGGCGCTCATTGATTTCTTCGGGCGTGGTGACTCCGGCGCGGATTGACTCGAATTCCTTCTGCTTGCGCGCATCGGTGAGGGCTCGCGGAAGCTCGGTCGGCGAGGAGAACAGCCATGCCTCGAATTCATGAAGCGCGAGAAATGGCAGAAAATTCGGCGGCGAGTCGAAATGTTTACCGATGGCTTCCTCAACGTGCCTGACGCGTTGAATCGGCGTGCCGAGCGCGAGACGTGAGTCCATCCCCGGAAAGTCAGACGGCAGCCGGTAATAATCCAGCATCGTCGTCACCAGCGCATCTCCCGCGCTATCGAGCAACCGCTTTGCGTCATTCTTGAACTTGGCAAAGTTAGTCACGCCTCCTTTGAAGTTCGCGCCGTCCTTTACTCGTTTCGTCACCAGAATAGTTGCATGAAAAAACAACAACCGACCGAAAAAGGCCGGGCCAAGCACGTCCTTCACAAACCGCTCCTCAGTTTGTCCTTCGACAAGAATCAGCACCCGCTTGCTCATGGGCGCGCACCGAGGACGTTCTTCTCCCAAAGTTCGCCGAGCGCGTAGCCATCCAGCCACGCCGTCATATCCTCGCCGCTTATTCTAGTTCGCGTTCAAGGTGAGACTAACTATCCAGGGCCAGGCGCAGATGCTCCGGACGCGATCTCGATCCGAAGCCAGCCGTGGCAGGCCAGCCTCCAAAGTGCGCACCACTCCGGCCATGTCTGAAAACACC
>JANNEF010000140.1:0-9773 GCA_031378375.1 Verrucomicrobiota bacterium
CATAAATTGCCGCGACGAGGGGTTGGTCAGCGGTGGCGACGACTATATTTGGGTCCACGAGGCCTTCGTCAGCGGTGGCGACGTCATGATTTTTGTCTCCAAGGGGTTTGTCAGCGGCGAGGGTGGCCTCTTTTTTGCCCACCAGCAGGTTGTCCGCAGTGGCGATGGCCACATTTTTGCCGCCCAGTGGTTTGTTTGTGGTGGCGGTCTCAGCGTGGGAGTCGGCGGGGTCTTTGCGGGTGGTGCGGACGGACGCAGAACCGCGCACGGGGTTGGCTCCGCCAACACGGGAATTATTTCTCGCGCGGCGAGACGTTCGTCAGGGTTGCTTTGGCGCAGCCATTAGGCTAGAGGTCGTCATGCACTTCACGGGCAGAAACGCTGGAATTTCAGTGGCGAGAGACTGGCTCGCGCTGGGTTGCGTGCTGCTGGGCTTGGCCGCTCCGCTGAAGGGCGCGGAGTTGGCGGAGGTTCGCGACCATCTACTTGGTGGGAGATACGCCGAGTGCGTCCGGTTGTCCGAGGCGGCGCTGCGCGAACCGGAGGCGGAGGAGGAATGGCGGCTGTTGCTCATCCAGGCGCAAATGGCCACGGGGCGTTACACCAACGCGCTGGCGGTTGTCGAGGCGGGGTTGGACCGCCATGCCCAGAGCGTGCGGTTGCGCTTGCTGGGACGCGAG
Source organism: Verrucomicrobiota bacterium (assembly GCA_031378375.1). Taxonomy (GTDB): domain Bacteria; phylum Verrucomicrobiota; class Verrucomicrobiia; order Limisphaerales; family JANNEF01; genus JANNEF01. The sequence goes on from JANNEF010000140.1 coordinate 681, forward strand.
GTGTTTCTCCAGAACGGCCGGCGCGACCGCGCTCAGGCGATGTTGAGCGAGATCAACAGCCTCGGCAGTTACCGCATGTGGGCGTATCAGGACGCGGCGAATCTGGTGGCGCTGGGCCGGGCGGTGCTGCTGTTGGGGGCGGACCCGCGCCGGGTGCTCGAGCAGTTCTTTGATCGGGCGAAGAAAAACAATCCGTCCGAGCGCGAGGTGTATCTGGCGAGCGGTGCGGTGGCGCTGGACAAGAATGACTTCGCGCTGGCGGCAAAGGTGTTTGCCGATGGCCTCAAGAAGTTTCCCAAGGACGCGGATATGCACTGCGGCCTGGCGCGGGCGTACGCACCGAGCGACCGGCGGGTGATGCTCGCGTCGCTGGAGACGGCGCTGTCGCACAACACGAATCATGTGCCGAGTTTTCTGTTGCTGGCGGACCACTTGATTGACGGCGAGGATTACGAGGCCGCGAACAAGACGCTCGATCAGGCGCTGGCGGTGAATCCGTGGCATCCCGAAGCGTGGGCCTACCGTGCCGTGATCGAGCATCTGCGCGGACGCACGTCCGGGGAAACCGTCGCGCGGCAGGCGGCGCGGCTGTTCTGGGACAGCAATCCGGCGGTGGACCATCTCATCGGGCGGAAGCTGTCGCAGAAATATCGCTTCGCCGAGGGGGCCGCGTGTCAGCGTCGGGCGCTGCAATTTGATGCGAAGTTTCTGCCCGCGAAGAGCCAACTCGCGCAGGATCTCCTCCGGCTCGGCGAGGAGCAGGAAGGTTGGAATCTGGTCGCGGAGGTCCATCGTGACGACGGCTACGACGTGACGGCTTACAACCTGGTGGGACTTCAGGAGAGCATGGACAAATACCGGACGCTGACGAACCGCGATTTCATCGTGCGCATGAGCGCGCACGAGGCGGCGGTTTATGGCGACCAGGTGCTGGAGTTGTTGCAGCGCGCCAAGGAGCACTTGTGCGCGAAATACGATTTCAAACTGGACAAGCCGACCATCGTGGAGATTTTCGCCGACCAGAAGGATTTCGGCGTGCGCACGTTCGGGATGCCGGGCAATCCGGGTTTTCTGGGCGTGTGCTTCGGCAGTGTCATCACCGCCAACAGTCCGGCGTCGCAGGCGGGCCACCCGGCCAACTGGCAGGCGGTGTTGTGGCACGAGTTCTGTCACGTCGTGACGCTGCAACTGACGCGCAACAAGATGCCGCGCTGGTTGAGCGAGGGCATCTCGGTTCACGAGGAGTTGCAGGCCAACCCGGTCTGGGGGCAGCGCATGAACCCGAAGTATCGCGAGATGACCCTGGGCAAGGAGCTGACGCCGGTGGGCGAGTTGAGCGCCGCGTTCCTCACTCCGAGGACGGATCTGCATTTGCAGTTCGCCTATTACGAGTCGGCGCTGGTGGTGGAGTATTTGGTGAAACAATTTGGCATGGGCAGCCTCAAAAACATTCTCACTGACCTCGGCAACGGTGTGGACATCAACGCGGCCATTGAAAAAAACACCGCGCCGCTGGCGAAGATTGAAACCGGGTTCGCCGCGTTCGCCCGCGAGCGCGCGGAGAAACTCGCGCCGGAACTGGACTGGGAAAAGCCCAAGCCCGGCGAAGCGGCCGGGAGCGATGCGGAGTTGCCCGGCCAGTCGTCCAAAAACTTTTATCGGCTCACCGAGCGCGCGAAGAAGCTTTTTCGGGACAAGCAATACAAGGAAGCCAAGGCGCCGCTGGAGCGGTTGATCAAGTTTTATCCCGACCACACCGGCGCGGACAACGCCTACGCGCTGCTCGCGGAGGTTCACCGCGCGCTCGGCGAAACCAACCTGGAACGGCAGGTGTTGGTGAAGCTGGCGGCGCTCGACGCGGACGCCTTGGACGCATTTTCGAGACTGATGGAGTTGGACAGCGCGGCGGAACGCTGGCCCGCCGTGGTCGAGAACGCGGATCGCCATCTGGCGGTCAATCCGCTGTCGGCGCAGCCCTACCGCCACCTCGCACGGGCGCAGGATGCGCTGGGACAGACGATCCCGGCAATCAAGGCTTATCAGACGATGCTGCTGCTCGACCCGCCCGATCCGGCGGACGCGCATTTCCGGCTGGCGCGACTCTTGCGCCCGAGCGACGACGCGTCGGCGAAGCGTCATGTGCTCCAGGCCCTCGAAGAGGCGCCACGCTTCCGCGACGCTCACCGCTTGCTTTTGGAAATCAGCCGTGCGAAGGAAACGGGCGACGGCGCGGGACGCCTGCCGGATCGCGTAACTGCTCCGTCCGCCAAAACACCGAAACCATGAACGCGCGGCGCAACTTACTCCTGCTGGCCTTTGCCTTGGCGATGGTGATCGGACTCGTGGCCGCAACCCGGCGCACCGCGCGCGAAGCCGAGAGCGACAGCGTCGGCACGCCGAACTGGACCAACGACCCCGGCTTCACCCGGGACGTGTTCACTTTCGTGCGAATCAAATACAGCGATGGCGGGAGGGGCCGCTATCGTTACTGGGGCGGGCGAAAATGGGAAACCGATTTTCCCGACAGCGACTTGAACCTCTCCTTCCGCCTGCAGCAGATGACGTCGCTGAAGGTGGACCCCGCCGGCCGAGTGGTGGAGATCACCGACAAGGAGTTGTTCGATTACCCGTGGGTGTATCTGGCGGAGCCGGGGGACTTGCAGTTCACCGAGGAGGAGGTGCCGCTGCTGCGCAAATATCTGCTCAACGGCGGCTTTCTGATGGTGGATGATTTCTGGGGCGAGGCCGAGTGGGCCAATTTTTACCGCGAGATCAAGCGCGTGTTCCCCGACCGTGAGCCAGTCGAACTGGAGATGGATCATCCGCTCTTCCACTGCGTCTTCGACATCAAGGAGACCAAGAACAAGATGCAGGTGCCGAATTATCGAACGGGCGAGTGGAGCAAAGAGACCGGCATCACCTGGGAGCGGGAGGACGCGCAGGACGTGCATTTCAAGGCCATCTATGACGACAAGGGCCGGATGGTCGTCTTCATCGCGCACAATACCGACAACGGGGACGGGTGGGAGCGCGAGGGCGAGTACAAGTATTACTTCAAGGAGTTTTCCGAGAAGAAGGCTTATCCGCTGGGGGTCAACGTGATCTTTTACGCGATGACGCATTGAAGCTAAACCCAGTTTGCCACCGGATGACGCCAGCCAACATTAAATCTGAACCCTTGAACCTCCGCGCGACTCGCGGGCACCCAAACTAAAACACCATCGTGGAAACACCCATCACCACCAACCCGAGCGAACAACAAACCGTCGAACAACTCCTGGCCGGACGCACGCGCATCGCCGCCGAACTATCCAAGGTCATCATCGGCCAGAAGGAAGTCATCGAGGAACTGCTCATCGCGCTGTTTGCCGGCGGGCACTGCCTCATCACCGGCGCGCCGGGCCTGGCGAAGACGCTGCTGGTGAAATCGCTTGCGCAAATCTTCCACCTCAAATTCCAGCGCATCCAGTTCACGCCCGACCTCATGCCCGCCGACATCACCGGCACGGAGATTTTGCAGGATACCGGCGAGGGGCGGCGCATGGTGTTCGCGCGCGGCCCCATCTTCGCTAACATGATTCTGGCGGATGAAATCAACCGCACCCCGCCCAAGACCCAGGCTGCGCTGCTCGAAGCCATGCAGGAGCACCAGGTCACCGCCGCCGGCGTGCGCCACGCGCTCGAAGAGCCGTTCTTTGTCCTTGCGACGCAAAATCCCATCGAGATGGAAGGCACCTACCCGTTGCCGGAAGCGCAACTCGACCGCTTCATGTTCAACGTGGTGATTGATTACCTGCCCGAGGACGATGAAGTGGCCGTGGTTGCCCAGACCACGGCGCGCCGGCCGGACGCGATCGAGCCGTTGTTCACCGGCGAGGACGTGTTGCGTTTTCACGACGTGGTGCGGCGGGTGCCGATCGCCGAGGATCTTGTCCGCTACGCGGTGCGGCTCGCGGCGGCCTCGCGCCCGCATCAGAAGGACACCCCGGACTTCATCAACCAATGGGTGAGTTGGGGCGCCGGTACGCGCGCCGCGCAATACCTCGTGCTCGGCGCGAAAGCCCGCGCCCTTTTGAAAGGCCGTGCCCATGTCACCGCCGACGACATCCGGACGCTGGCCTTCCCGGTTTTGCGTCACCGCGTCCTGATCAATTATCGCGCGGAGGCCGAAGGCATCAACGTGGAGAAGCTGATCCGGCGGTTGCTCGACGCGGTTAAGGGGATTGGCGCGGCTGCCAAAGTGTAAGCCCACCGGCCACGACCTTGCCTCGGCGGAGGGCTGCTGAACGCGCCAGCCGCGTCGGCGGTCACCGCGAACGCACGCAGCGAAAGCCGCCGTGGGAGAGACCCGTGTCGGGCGACGCTTTCATCCGCGCGCTGGGACGATACCCGATGCAGTAGAGATCGCTGCACAGATACGAACCACCCCGTTGCACCCGCTTGGCCACGCCGGGTTCGTTCGGGTCAAAGCTCGTATCGGGACCGGGTGGGTTTTTTGCCGGGGCGTTCTCGTAGTAATCGGGCAGATACCAGTCCGCGCACCATTCCCAGACATTGCCTGCCATGTCGCAAAGACCGTAACCATTGGCAGTGAAGGAGGCCACGGGTGCCGTGCCGCGATAACCATCGCTCTGGGTGTTCTCGTTCGGGAAGCGGCCCTGCCAGATGTTCGCCTGCCATTTGCCGGCGGGCGCGACTTCCCCGCCCCACATGTATGGCTCGCGTTCGCGACCGCCGCGCGAGGCGCGTTCCCACTCGGCTTCCGTCGGCAGGCGTTTACCAGCCCACTGCGCGTAGGCTTGGGCGTCGAACCAGCAGATGTGGACGACCGGATGTTTCTCACGGCCTGTGATCGTCGAGTCGGGGCCTTCGGGATGCCGCCAGTTCGCGCCCGCCACGTATTCCCACCAGACGAAATGATTTTCCAAGGAGACCGTGTCCGGCTTGGGGCGGAAGACGACCGAGCCGGCCACGAGTTTGTCGGGTGGCACGCCCGGGAAGTCCTTCGCGTCGGGCTTGCGCTCGGCGACCGTCACGTAACCGGTGGCCCGGGTGAATTTCTCGAATTGCTCGTTGGTGACTTCGGTCTTGTCGATCCAAAACCCGTCCACGGTCACTTGATGAACGGGTTTCTCGTCGGCCTGTCCGTCATCGGAGCCCATCCAAAAAACTCCACCGGGAATCCACGCCATGTCGTTCGTCCACGAACCTGAATCGGGAGTGACCGGTGCCGGAGGCGGTGAGTTGAAACTAGTCTGGCCGCTCATCCCCTCTCGCTGACGCTTGACGCGGGCCACTTCCTTGGCGATCCACAGCACTGCCAGCAAAACGGCGAGCAGGAAGGCGGCAAGTAGAAACCACGGCCAGCGGTATTTCGGCGGAGGGTTGGTGGAGGAGGGAGTCATTCGAGAGGGGAGAAGAGCAAAGCTCAAAGCACAAAGTTTAAGAAAAAATCAAAACCAAAAGCTTCAAAGTCGCTATGATCGAGCATCGAATTGATGTTTGAAGCTTGGAACTTTTCTTGATCTTTTATCGACATTGCAACTCGCTCCCGTTCACTGCTTCAAACTTTCCGGCAGAGGCTTCACGCGCGGCTCGTATTCCTTGAGTTTGTCGGCGACCAGGCCGCGTGCGATGAGTTCGGTTTCGGGGATGCCGCCCAGGTCTTTGGTGTCCGCCATCCACTTGTCCAGCGCGGTGCCCAACTCCTTCAGTTTCATGGCGTGTGCGGGCGAGCCAGCGAGATTGCTAATCTCATGCGGGTCGGCGTCCAGGTCGTAAAGTTCCTCCTTCGGCTTCGTCGCGGCGAAAAAGAGTTTCTGCGGGCCGGTCAATTTGCCCGCCGCGTTCCATTCGCGCCAGACCCGCATCGTCGGCATCAGTTCCATGTAATGGACGCGCTGCGCGTACGGCAGTTCCGGGTGGAAGTTGCGGATGTATTTGAACCGCTTGTCGCGCACGCAACGGATGCGGTCGGGCGTTTCGTCCATCCGATCCCGGGCGGCGAAAATGTATTTGCGCTCCGGCGCGGCGCGCGGGCCGAGGAAAACCTGGCCCTGCATCGCGGGGGGGATTTCCACACCCGCCAGCGCCAACGCCGTTGGTGCGAAATCGAGAAAGCAGACGAGTTCCTCACGTACGGTGCCCGGCTTGATGTGGCCCGGCCAGCGAACGAGCAGCGGGACGCGGATGCCGCTGTCGTACACCCAGCGTTTGCCACGCGGCAGGCCGCGGCCGTGATCGCCGAAGAAAAAGACCACCGTGTTGCTTGCCACGCCCTGCTTCTCCAGCGTCGCGAGCACGTCGCCCACTTGGTGATCCACTCCGCTGACCACGTCATGGTAGTTGGCCCAGTCGCGGCGCACTTCGGGCGCGTCCGGATAGTAGGGCGGCAATTGCGCCTTGGCCGGGTCGTGCCGTTGATCGGGTGTGAGCGGCGCGGTGATGCGGGCGAGATCCTTGGGTGTCGCGCGGATTTTGCTTTCGTGCGAGTCACCGAGGTTGATGTAGGCGAAGAACGGACGCTGCTTGGGGAAATTCCTGGTCCAGTTGCTCGTCGTGTCGAAGGCATCCGAGGGCACGTCGAAATTAAAATCGGTCTTGCCCGGCCACGCGACGAAGTAACCGGCCTTGCGCAGGTAGCTGGTGAACGTGGGCGGCGGTGCGAGCAGCTTCGACCGCATGTGGTGCGTGCCGATGGTGGTCGGGTGCTGGCCGGTGATCAGCCCGGAACGGCTTGGCGCGCAAACCGGCGCATGTGTGAAGGCGCGGGTGTAGCGCGCACCCTGTCTGGCCAGCGCGTTCAGGTTGGGCGTGCGCGCGTAGGTGTCGCCGTAGCAGCCCAGTTCCGGCCCCATGTCTTCGCCGACGATCCAGACGATGTTCGGACGCTCGGCGGCCAGCGTGGCGATGGCGAACGTAGCGCACAGGGTTGAGAGAATGGTTTTCATGGGTGCCAATGTCTGAGCAGGCTAAAGGGCGATCCGCGAGCGTCAACCGTATAATCCGAGTCTTCCGGAATTTGTTCATTACCGGTTGGCTGGCGCTGTGTTGTTGGCGCTACGATTTCGGCGGGCACTCACACGCCGGCTGATCAGCCTCGAGTACGTCCGCAGGCCCCTGATGAAGGAGCTTCCAAAGATGCTTGCTTCGTGGTCAAGTGACTCGCAGCCCTTATGAAGAATACTTTTGCGCTGGTTCTGATTCTCGTGACGCATTGCCAGGCAGGCGAATTCCGTGTTGGCACTGCGGCCGTGCCCATCAATCCGCCGACGGGCATCGGGCTGGCCGGCTATTACCACGAGCGCGGCAATGAAGGCGTGCTCGACGATATCGCCGCCAAGGTCGCCGTGTTCGACGATGGCCGGACCCGCGCCGCCATAGTGGTTTGCGATCTCATCTCGATGCCCAAGTGGATCGTTGTCGAAGCGCGGAAACTCGTGGAGGAGCGCACCGGCATTCCCGGAGCCAACGTGATGATCGCCGCGACCCACACGCACACCGCTCCGGTGCTTTTCCGTGAGTGGAGCCGCGATGAGTCCGACGGTGGTGGAAAGCCAATTTCCAAAAGCTACAGCCAGTCGTTGCCCAAACTCGTCGCCGACGCCGTCGCCACCGCGAACGACCGGCGACAGGCCGCGCGCATTTCGGTGGCGAAGGAACAAGAACCCCAACTGGCGAAGAACCGCCGCTTCTGGATGCGCGACGGCACGGTCGGTTGGAATCCCGGCAAGTTGAACCCGCAGATCGTCCGCGCCGCCGGGCCGATTGATCCGGAAGTGGGCGTGTTCTACGCCGAGACGACTGGGGCGCAGCCCGCACCGCTGCTCACGTTCGTGAACTATGCCATGCACCCGGACACCACTGGCGGCACGCGCATCTCGGCGGATTATCCCGGCGCTCTCTCGCGGGCGCTCGCGCGTTATCGGGGGCCGGACATGCTCACGCTGTTCGCCAACGGCACCTGCGGCAACATCAACCACACCGACGTCCGTTGGGCCGGCGCGCAGGGCAGCCCGCAGGAAGCCGAACGCCTGGGCACCGTCCTTGCAGCCGCCGTGCTCAAGGCCTGGCCACGCCTGCAACTGCTCACGAACGCCGGGTCGCTACGGGTGCGCAGCGAAATCGTCAAATTGCCGCTGCCCGCGTTCACGCCGGAGCAGTTGGCGGCGGCGCGACTCGACGCGCGCACGGCGAAGGACAACACCCGCGACGGCTTCATGAAACTCGTGCGCGCCCACCGTGTGCTGGATGTTGCTGCGCGCGAGGGCAGGCCCCAGGAGGTCGAGATGCAGGTGATCGCATTGGGCCGCGACGCGGCCTGGATCGCGTGGCCGGGAGAAATCTTTGTGGAACTGGGATTGAGCGTGAAGGCCGGTTCGCCCTTCGCCCACACTTACAACGTGTCCCTTGCCAACGGCACCATCGGCTACATCCCGAACAAGTCCGCGTATCCCGAGGGTAATTACGAAGTCGAGAGCACCCGTGTGGCCGAGGGTGCGGGCGAAATGCTTGTGACCAGCGCGCTGAAGATGCTCGCGGAACTCTACCAGGAGCCACCTTGAAAATCTGTCACCACGGTCGCCAACCGGACGAATGAGGTTACCAAGCTGACGAAAGCGTCGTTTGGTGGTTCCCCGCTGTTTTCGGTGGAGTGAAAGGGCGGATCGCAGCGCGAGTTGGAGTCAAGTCCGCCCTCACCCCGGTCCGCTCCCCCGAGGAGAGGGCCGGGGTGGGGTGTCAGTGAATTTCAAGCAGGTGGCCTCGCGCTTGATGAATGAAAACAGCTCCATCTTCGGCCAGGCCCGATTTCAAATCGAGTTGAAGCCGCATGCGGCGGTGGAAGCGGTGGTGGCGCTTGCGGAACCTCCAACGCCGTACAGAACTCGCGCGCAGAGGAAGCCATCACGAAAGCGGCGTTCGAGTGCCGATTGTGAGAACTGACCCGAATGGCGCTTATTCTAGTTCGCGTTCAAGGTGAGACTAACTATCCAGGGCCAGGCGCAGATGCTCCGGACGCGATCTCGATCCGAAGCCAGCCGTGGCAGGCCAGCCTCCAAAGTGCGCACCACTCCGGCCATGTCTGAAAACACC
>JANNEF010000149.1:0-35816 GCA_031378375.1 Verrucomicrobiota bacterium
CTGAAGGATTTCTTCATGGCCACGCTGATCAATCTCGCGGCACTGGCACTGGCGCTGGCGGCGGGGTTGGTGGCGTCGGCGTGGTCGAGGCAATGGGGGAAGGCGGTGTTGCTGGCGGAAGTGCTGAGTCTGATACTGGCGGTTGGGTTCATGAAAGTGAATCACAGCGGCTTTGAGCGGTTGACCGGCCAGGCCACCCCACTTGCCGTCAACGCCTCCGTCTGGAGTTTTTGGCCTCACCAACCGCAAGCAAGCTGGGCCAACGAGTTGGAGGAGTTGATAGACTTCAACACGAACCTGCCGACGGAAATACGGGTCGTGTGGCGGGGAGGACGGAATTACCGGGGTCTGACCGGCATGTGGAACAGCGCGTGGACCAAGTGGCCTGCCGCCGCGCAGCGCGAGTGGTTTGCCTGGGCGGGGCTGTTGCTGGTGGGAGCGTTGCTGGCGCTGGGCGCGGCCATTGCGATGGCGGCGTGGCGGGTGACGCGAAGCTGGCGGGAAAAAACAGAGTCGGCGCGGGCGCACTGGTTTCGCACGACCTTGTGCGAACCACTCTTCTGGCGGCGGCTGTTCCGCAACCGCATGACCCGGCGGCTCGAACGGAATCCCGTCGGCTGGCTGCAGCAGTATTCCGTGAGCGCGCGGCTGACGAAGTGGGGCTGGTGCCTGTTCATCGTCCTGGCGGAATCGGTGCTGGCGACGGACGTGTGGGACGAGCGCGGCCAGTACTGGCTGGGCGCGCTGTTGCTGGCGGGACTGACCTTGAGCGCGTCGGGCGGTTTTCAACGCGAGCGTGAAACCGGCGCGCTCGAACTGCTGCTGGTGACGCCGTTGCGCGCCGGGCAGATCATCATGGGGCGGGTGCGCGGCGTGTGGCTCCAATTCCTGCCGGCGCTGGCGCTGCTGTTGCTGACGCGTTGGTTTGTGCTGTCGGGCTTGCAATGGAACTGGCAGTGGCAGTCGCCCGACGAGCAGTCGGACCATTTCTTTCCGGCCCTGGTGGGCGCGTTCCTCTTCCTGCCGGTCATCGGGCTTTATTTCTCCCTGCGCCGGATCAGCGTGCCGCTGACCTGCGTCAGCGCCGGCTTGGTGGGATTACTGGCACCGAGACTGTTGCTCCCGCTGGTGGAGTCGCATTTCGTCGCCTTCGCGGCGGCTGTTTCCGCCATCGGGCTGATCGTCCTCGGCGTCCAATCCTATCGGCTCCCCCGGCGCGAACCGCCGATCTGGGTCTGGGCGGCGATCTGGGTGCCGGCACCCTGGCTGTTGTTTGGATTCGCGGCGCCGGTGCTGGCGGACGCTTTGCCGGTGAATCTGTCTGTGCCAAATCTCATCGGCCTGCAAGCGCTGACCGGACTGGCGGCGGCGCATCTGTTGTGGTTGGATTTGGAGCGCCGCTCCTTTGTCCTGACTTGAACGCGCCCTGCCATCTAACTCCTGCTCCCCATGACCTTCCTCCCCATTGTTGAGCGTGAACTGCGCGTGGCGGCGCGGGCGCGCGGCACCTACCGGGCGCGGTTGGGCGCGGCGCTGGCGGCGCTGCTGGTCGGCGGCTGGATCATGCTCATGCCGTGGATGCGGCAGCCGCAGGTGCTGGGCATCGCGTTGTTCGTGTCGCTGTCCATCATTGCGTTCCTCTTTTCCCTGCTCGCCGGCGTCTTCGCCACGGCGGATTGCCTGAGCGAGGAGAAGCGCGACGGCACGCTCGGCCTGCTGTTCCTCACGGACCTGCGCGGTTTCGACATCGTGTTCGGCAAGCTGGCCGCGACCTCGCTGAACACTTTTTACGGGATGCTCGCCATCTTCCCGGTGATGGCGATCTCGCTGCTGGCGGGCGGCGTGACGGGCGCGGAATTCGGGCGCGTGGTGCTGGTGTGCGTGAACAACCTGTTCTTCTCGCTGGCCGTGGGGATGTTCTGCTCGGCCATCAGCAAGGACGAACGCAAGGCGATGGCCGCCGCAGTGCTGTTGATCGTGTTCTTCACCGTGGTGTTCCCGGTTGCGGGTCTCATCCTCCACGGCGAGACGCGTCCGAATTATTTCTGCCCGCCGCTGTTCCTGTTCAGCCCCGGCTACGGCTGTTTCATGGCGTTCGACGCGACGTTCAAGAGCTTCGCCAAGTTCAACCTCTTTTACGAATCGCTCGGTTGCATTCACGCGCTGGGCTGGGCACTGCTCGCGGCGGCGTGCGTGATCGTGCCGCGCACCTGGCACGACACCGATGCCAGCCCCGCCACCACCCGGCGCCGGGAATTCTGGCGGCGGCTGGCCGGCGGCTCGCGCGAGGCGCGGCGGGCGTTGCGGACGCGATTGCTGGAGATCAATCCTTTCCTGTGGCTGACGGGACGCGACCGCACCAAGGCGCTCTACGTCTGGGCATTTCTCGGTGTGGGTGCATTGATGTGGGCGTTCGGCTTGTGGAAATACCCGCGCGACTGGAAGGACGAAAGCGCGTACGTCTGGACTGCGCTCATCGCCCACACGGTGCTCAAGCTGTGGGTCGTCAGCGAGGCGTGCCGCCACTTCGCCGCTGACCGGCGCAGCGGCGCGCTGGAGTTGTTGCTCTGCACGCCGCTCCCGGTGAAGACGATTGTGCGCGGGCAGGTGCTCGCGCTGGCGAAACAGTTTTCCGGCCCGGTGCTGGTGGTGATTGTCGCCGACGCGGTCTTCGCGCTGACGCAGCGGCACGACGTGGAGTGGATTCTGGTCTGGATCGCGGGCCTGAGTGTGTTCGCCGCGGACATCGTCGCATTGAGCTGGCTGGGCATGTGGCTGGGCCTGCGCAGCCGCAGTTCGTCGCGCGCCACCGGCGGCGCGGTGGCGCGGGTGATGGTGCTGCCGTGGGTTGTGTACGGCATCGGCATGACCTTGCTGGCGGTAACCGCTCTTCGGAGGGGCACGCCCGGCGCGTGGCTCAACGAAAAAAACGCGACGCTCTTCTGGATGGTTCTCAGCCTGGTCACCGCGCTGGGCTTCGGCATCTGGGCGCGGCGGCGGTTGCTGACGGATTTCCGCGCCGTGGCCACGCAGCGATACGAAGCGCGCAGCGGACGGAAACGCTGGTGGCGGAAGGAGGCGACGTGAACGCCGGCCAAGCTCAAAGTTCAAAGCTCAAGAGCAGCTCAAAGAGATCAATTTTGAATCTGAGAGCCGGCGAGGGCCGACGTGGAGCTTGGTGTTTCTTTTGATCTTTGAGCTTTGAACCTTCCCGCCCTTTCCTTCCTCCCCATCGTTGAGCGCGAGCTGCGCGTGGCGGCGCGGCGGCCCGGCACGTACTGGCTGCGGTTGACGGCGGCGGCGGCGGCGATGGGCATCTGCCTGTGGGCGACGTGGAGCATCCCGGCGGTGATGCCCGCGGCGCGGCGCGGCGGCGCGCTGTTCCAGTCACTGTCGTGGTTCGCGTTCGTCTATGCGATGCTCACCGGCCCGCGCGTGACCGCCGATTGCCTGAGCGCGGAGAAACGCGACGGCACGCTGGGGCTGCTCTTCCTGACGGACCTCAAGGGCCGGGACGTGGTGTTCGGCAAACTCGCCGCGACGTCGCTCCATGCGTTCTATGGATTGCTGGCCACGCTGCCGGTCCTGGCCATCCCGATGCTCATGGGCGGCGTCTCGGCGGGACAGTTCTGGGGCGTGGCGCTGGTGCTGGTGGTCAGCCTGATGTTCTCGCTGTCCGCCGGAATGCTGGTCTCGTCCGTGAGCCGCGTCGAACGCAAGGCCTCCGGCGGCACGATGTTGCTCGTTCTCGTCTTCACCATCGGGCCGATGATCGCGGGCGTCATCTGCCAGGAAGCGCTGGGCCGCGATCGGCTGGGGAAAATATTTTACGCCCTAAGCCCCGGCTACGCGTGCGCGCTGGCAAACTCCGGTGTCAGCGCCGCAATGCAAAGTCCGCTCTGGATGTCGCTGGCAACCGTCGCGGGAGCCAGCGTGGTGTTCCTGGCGCTGGCCAGTTTCTTTGCGCAGCGAACCTGGCAGGATCGTCCGGCGACCGTACGGCGGTTGCGCTTTCGGGAGTGGTGGAAAAATCTCGCGCGCGGCGACGTGGCAAAACGGGCGGAGGTCCGCCGCCGGATGCTGGCCGTCAACCCCATCTTCTGGCTGGCCGGCCGGGAGCGGCATCGCCGCGCGTATCCGTGGATTTTTCTGGCGGCGATGCTGGCGGTGTGGGGCTGGGGCTTCCGATTGAGCCACGAGGTGATGCTCACTGGCGGCGGACTGGCGATGAGTTACCTCGCGAATCTTTTTCTGAAGTATTACGTGGTCACGATGGCCGCCTACAGTTTCGCCACCGACCGCGATCAAGGCGCGCTGGAATTGCTCCTGTCCACGCCGCTGACAGTCGCGGAGATTCTGCGCGGGCAATGGCTGGCGGTGCGCCGGCAGTTCGCCGCGCCGGTGCTGGCCGCCGCCGGGCTGGAGTTCGTGTTGCTGGCCGCGTGCGCGCTGCGGTGGCAGGAGGAGTCCAATCACGGGGAACTGCTCCTCGTGATGATGATGAACATCGCCGTCCTGATCGCCGACTGCTGGGCGGTCGTGTGGGTGGGAATGTGGGCCGGAGTGAAGGCGAAGAAAGGCCAGGATGCCGTGTCCCAGGCAGTTGGCCGCGTGCTGGTGCCGCCGTGGCTGGTCTTGCTGGTGGCGATTCTGTTGCTGGTGGCCAGTCAGTCCGGCGAAGGCCATCGCGCCCTGCCCGCCATCTGGTTTGTGACGAGCCTGGTGGCGGATGTTGTGTTTGCCAGGCAGGCCCGCACCAACTTGATGGAGCAACTGCGCCAGGCCGCCACGCAACGGTTCTCCAGCCGGGCCGACGGACCGCGCTGGTGGGAAAAGCTGCTCGGTGGCACCGCTTCCCGATGAGCGACGCGGCGCGACTCACGGCGTCTCGAACCCATGACCTTCCTGCCCATCGTTGAGCGTGAACTGCGCGTGCGGGCGCGGCTCAAGAGCACGTACCACTTCCGTCTCATCGGGGCGGTCATCGCCATTGTCGTCGTCGGCTTTCTGCTGGTCGTCAGCGGCGCGGTCGGATCGCCGGTGACGATGGGCACGAAGATGTTCGATGTCCTGGCCAGCACGGCGTACGTTTTCTGCCTGTTCGAAGGCGCGCGAAACACCGCCGATTGTCTGAGCGAGGAGAAGCGCGCCGGCACGCTCGGCCTGCTGTTCCTCACCGACCTGCGCGGCTACGACGTGGTGCTGGGCAAGTTCATGGCCGCGTCGCTCAACAGTTTCTACGGGCTGCTGGCGATTTTTCCGCCGCTGGCCATTCCGCTGATGCTCGGCGGCGTGACGGCGGGAGAATTCTGGCGGCTGGTGCTGACGCTGATCTGCACGCTGTTTTTCTCGCTCACCGCCGGGATGTTCGTCTCCGCCCTGAGCCGGCACGAGCGCAAGGCTTGGGGTGCCACCGCCGCGCTCGTCCTCGGGTTCACTCTTATGTTACCGCTTCTGGGGATCACGCTCGCGTGGATCACCAACACGCCAGCCGGCGGCGCGTCGAAGACTGTGCGTTGGCTGATCAGCCCCATGAGTTCGATGACGGGGCTGTTCGCCGCCCAGTACTCGGCCGCGCCGCATCTTTACTGGCTTTCGCTGTTGCTCACCAACACGCTGAGTGGCTGTTTCCTCGCGACCGCCAGCTTTGTGCTGCCGGGCTCGTGGCAGGATGCGCCGCCGCGCCGCCGCAATTCGTGGCTGCGAAAACTCCGCGAAGAGCCGTCGCGCGGCGACGAAGCCGGACGCCAGATCGCGCGCCGGCAATTGCTCGACACCAATCCCATCGTCTGGCTGGCCGACTCCGGCGAGCATCAAAAATTTTATTTGTGGCTGCTCGTCACGCTCGCCGGTGGCGCGGGATTGATCGGCTGGATCGCCGGTGGCGGCTCGCAGCGGGTGGGGTTGGTGATTTTCGTGTGCGCGGAGGCGTTGCACTTCGCGCTGGCGGTGTGGGTGGCGTCGCAGGCCAGCCACATGTTTCCCGACGCGCGCGACTCCGGCGCTCTTGAACTGCTGCTGGCCACGCCGCTGGGTACGGGCGAAATCGTCGAGGGCCATTTCCAGGCGTTGCGGCGGCTGTTCTTCGGGCCAGTGGCGGCGCTGGTGGCAATGGAGGCGATTCTGATCCTCAGCCAGGTTGCCTTGTTGGCGGGCGTTTCCCCGTCTGGCGGCTTCTTGCTGCTGGCCGGCCTGGGGTTGTGTCTCGTCACGGCCGTCATGGACCTCTACGCGGTCGCATATTTCGGCCTGTGGATGGGGCTGCGTTCCCGCAAGTCCAGCCAGGCGTTGACGAAGACGGTGGCGTACGCGCTGCTGATTCCGATGCTCGCCTCGTTGTGCTGCGTGTTTGTGTGGCCGATTCTGGGCGTGGTGAAAAACCTGATCTTCATCAACTACGGCCAGGAACGGCTGCGCCGCCGGTTCCGCGAAGTCGTGGCCGAACGCTTTTCCTCCGTCGCGGAAGAGATGCTCATCCCGCCGCCGGCGGTCGCGGCTCCCGGCCAGTTGCCTCCGGTGATGAACAAGACCTGACCCGGCGCAGCAGCGGGCCGGCGGCTTCTTCAGCCCGCGCGGATGCCGGGCGCGGCGGAGTTGTCCGCCGGCGCGGTCCTTCGCTCGGCCGCGCGGAACGCGGTGAGGCCGAGCACGAGCACCAACGCTCCGAACGCCACCCGAACGCCGCTCAGGAACCGGGTGCGGCCTTCGGTGGCCGTGCCCCAATTGATGAGGTCGCGCATCCGCCACGGCGAGATCGTGAACCACATGCCCGCGAAGATGAACACGTAGGCCCAACTGATGATGACCAGCCGCCACGGCGTATCAGCCCAGCGCGCCGTGTCCACCATCAGCTTGGCCAGGCACAACAACAGCACCGCCAGTCCGCGCACGGGCAGAAAATCCCGCACGAACAAACACGTCCCCACGCCCACTGCCGCGAACAGGGCGTAGAGCAGTGGCTTGAAGCTCGTGAAGTCAGACACCGACTCCAGACTCAGGTAGTAAAGAAACCACCCGGTCGCCAGCAGCGTGAGCACGTAGCCAATGGGTGTGTAACGCGGAAATTTGCGCACGGCCGCGCCGAACGCCGCCGGCTTGAGCACACCGCAAATGTTCAGCGCGATCATCACGAGGCCGAGGATGGTGGCGAGGGTGGAGAGTTTTATTTGAATCATGAGCGGGGGATTGAGGGGTGGAGAATGACTAAGGACGAAGGACGAACGGCGGATGCGACGCGAAGCGCGGATGGCGAACACTGAGGGACGGTGTGGTTGAAGGCGGAGTTTCTCATTCGTCATTCAACACGGCCGCGTCGCCGTAGAGTGTGAACGAACCGGCGCGGACGATCTTCACGTCGAGCAACTGGCCGCGATGCCGCTCGGCGCCGTCGAACACCACGATCTTGTTCGCCCGCGTGCGGCCCATCAGGCGGGCCGCGTTCTTCCGGCTCGGCCCTTCGACGAGGATTTGCTCGCGCTGTCCGACGCGGCTTTGATATTTGCGCGCGCCGATTTCGTTCACCAGTTCCAGCAGGCGCTGGTTGCGCTCCTCCTTCACGGCGTCGGGCAACTGGTCCGGCAGCGCCGCCGCCGGCGTGTCGCGGCGCGGCGAGTATTTGAAGATGTAGGCGTTGTCGAACTCCGCTTCGCGGCACAGCGAAAGCGTCTGCGCGAAGTCCTCCTCGGTCTCGCCGGGGAATCCGACGATGATGTCCGTGGTGATGCCCATGCCCGGTTGCGCGCGGCGCAGTTGCGCGACGATGCCCAGGTAACGCTCGCGCGTGTAGCCGCGGTGCATCGCCTTGAGCAGCCGGTCGCTCCCGCTTTGCGCCGGCAGATGGGCGCTCTCCACCAGCTTCGGCAGCCGGGTGTAAGCCTCGACCAGATCCTCGCCGTAACCCTTGGGATGCGGCGAGGTGAAGCGGATGCGCTCCAAACCTTCGATCTCATGGACGGCTTCGAGCAGTTGCACGAACGCGCTCCTGCCGTTCTTCGCCGGGAGATCGCGTTTGCCGTAGCTCGTCACGATCTGGCCGAGCAAAGTTATCTCTTTCACGCCGCGCGCCACGAGTTCGCGGCATTCGGCCACGATGTCAGCGATGCCGCGGCTGCGCTCCTCGCCGCGTGTGTCGGGCACGATGCAAAAGGTGCAACGCTGGTTACAGCCCTGCATGATGCTGACATACGCGGTGACGGCCGGATGGCCGTTCCCGTTGAGGACATGCTCGCGAATCGTCGCCTCGCTCCCGGCCTCCGCCTCCACGTCCACGATCTTCTCGCGGCGACCGGCGAACAGATCGTCGAGATAATCCGCCGTGCGGTGAAACTTCTGCGTGCCGAGGACAAGATCCACGTCGGGCAGCCGGTCAATCAGCGATTGCCCGCGGCTCTGCGCCATGCAGCCGAGGAAGCCAAGCAGGACATCGGGGCGGGTCCGGCGCATTTCGGCCGCGATGTTCTGCATCTTGTTAATCGCCTTCTGCTCCGCGTTGTCGCGCACGCTGCAAGTGTTCAGCAGCACCACGTCCGCGACATGTTCCGACGGCGCGAGCGTGTAGCCCTTGGCCAAGAGTTGCGCGGCGACAGCCTCGCTGTCGCGCTCGTTCATCTGGCAGCCGTAAGTTTTGATAAAGACGCTGGGCATCGGTGGAACCATTTCAGGTGGCGACACAAAGAGTGTCAGTGTCTGTTCAAGCTCGGTGACGCCGGCCGCGTCTTTCATGCGGGGCTCGCACGGTCGCCGTTGCCATCTCCCAGAGGATGTGTCCGGAATCGGCGGTCCTGATCGCGCTGCCATTGCTCATCATGCCGGACAGGCTACGCGAGTGGCGTCTGATTGAAAAGGGGAAGATGCGCCGCGTTTGTGCCAATGGTGCGTCCGGCAGGACTTGAACCTGCAACATTCTGATCCGAAGTCAGAAGCTCTATCCAATTGAGCTACGGACGCCTTGCGAAACTATTTCTCACTATGCGCGGGCTGGGGCGGAACGCAAAAGTAAAACGTTCCGAAGAATTTCCACCGGCGAAAGCGCCGCGCCTGGCGGCGAACCGCCGCTTACCGCTGGCCCGTCTGTTTGATGATGGAGTTCATGCCCAGTTCCACCGTCGTCTGCCGGCCTAGAAAATCCATCAGCACCATCACGCGGTCGCGCGCGGGCATCACCTGGGTGATGACCGCCTGCAAGCCGTGAAAGGTGCCGCCGGCGATTCGCACCGGGTCGCCGGGTGCCAGTTCGTTCGAGACGATCTGGATTTCATTTTCGCCGAGCGCCACGCGCATCTGCGCGATGATCTGGTTTGGCACCGTGGGCCAGCGGGAGCCGAAATGCACGACATTGCTCACGCCGGGAGCATAGTGAACGCGCGAGAGCGAGATCTTCCAATCGAACCGGGCGAACAGATAGTTGGGGAACATCGCCTCGGTCACCCAGACTGGTCCCTTGCGGGTCGGGCGCGCGAAACGGACGCGCGGGTTGAAAACTTCGACGGCTTCCATGCAGCGCAGATGCCGGGCCGCGATGTGCTCGTGCTTGGGCTGCGAGCGCAGACAGAACCACGCCACCGCTCCATCCGCCTCCACGGCGATGTCCGGTTGCACCATGCGCACTGGTTGCGTCTGTAACACGCGGAGAGGTTAAGGTGGAACGCGGCGACGGCAAAGCACAAACCTCGCGCACAAAACTAATGGTGGCTCTGAACTTTCCCGTTGACAGTCGCGCGCGGGAAAGGTGTCATCTCGCGCATTGCCGGCTCGTTGTTCCTCGCGGAGGAATCTTGTTGTGAAAACGGACGGGGCAATTTTTGAAACCATGAGTCAGCGCAAAATCAACATCGCCATCGTCGGTCTGGGTTTCGGAGCGGAGTTCATTCCCATCTATCAACGTCATCCGAACGCGAATCTGTACGCCATCTGCCAGCGCACCCAAAAGAAGCTCGACGCCATCGGTGACGCTTTCGGCATCGAGCGACGCTACACGGATTTCAACGAGTTGCTCAAGGACCCGAAGGTGGACGCCGTTCACATCAATTCGCCCATTCCCGACCACGGCTGGCAATCCATCGCCGCACTCAAGGCCGGCAAGCATGTCGCCTGCACCGTGCCGATGGCCACGAGCATCGCCGACTGCAAGAAGATCGTGGACCTCGTCAAGCGGACGAAGAAGAAATACATGATGATGGAGACCGTGGTGTACGCCCGCGAGTTTCTCTACATCAAGGAGCTCTTCGACAGGGGTGAATTGGGCAAGCTCCAGTTTCTCCAGGCCAGCCACCAGCAGGACATGGACGGCTGGCCCAACTACTGGCCCGGCCTGCCGCCGATGTGGTATGCCACGCACTGCGTTGGGCCGATGCTCGCGCTGAACAACGACGTGGCCGACTACGTGAGTTGCTTCGGCTCCGGCACTATTCGCAAGGAACTCGCCAGGTGCTACGGCTCGCCGTTTGCCGTCGAGACCGCGCACATCAAATTCAAAAACTCCGACGTGTCGGCGCGCATCATCCGCTCACTGTTCGACACGGCGCGGCAGTATCGGGAGAGCATTGATGTTTACGGGTCGAAGAAATCGTTCGAGTGGACGCTCGTTGAACACGAGCCGCATGTGCTCCACACCGCCAAGCTGCCGGAGTCGAAGATTCCCAAGAAGGTCAAGGCGCCCGATTACGCGAAGCGTTTGCCCAAGGGCATTCAGCCGTTCACGACCCGGGGTGTCTATGACCTTGGCAAGAAGACCCACCTCAGCTTCACCCAGGGCGCGGGCCACGGCGGTTCGCATCCGCATCTGTGCCATGAATTTCTCACCGCGCTGGTCGAGAACCGCGACCCGATGCCCAACGCGAAGCAATCCGCCAACTGGACCTGTGTCGGCTTGTGCGCGCACGAGTCGGCGCTCAAGGGCGGCGCGATTGTGAAATTGCCGGCGTTTACCCAGTAGTCTTTTTCGGAAAACACATCAAAGAGCACCAAACAAAACTATGAGCAACGTTCAAGTCAGTAACGAAGCAATCGTCCCCAATGCCAAGCGCCTCCTGTGGGCCGGCTTCATGGCCATTCTGGCCGCCGGCGTCGGCTTCGCCATTCGCGGCGGTATCTTCGACAACTGGGGTGCGGAGTATGGCTTCACCGCCGGACAACTGGGCGCGATTGGTGGCGCGGGTTTTTCAGGCTTTTGTTTCGGCATCATCATTGGCGGCGTCATTTGCGACAAGATCGGCTACGGCAAGCTGGTCATCGTCGCCTTTGCGCTGCATGTCCTGTCCGCCGTCGTGACGTTTACGGCCAACGGGGCCGGCGCCTACCAGAGTCTCTATTGGGGCATGTTCATCTTCGCCTACGCCAACGGCACGCTGGAAGCCGTGGCCAATCCGCTGGTCGCCACGCTTTTCCCGAACAACCGCACTCACTTCCTGAACATTCTACACGCGAGCTGGCCCGCCGGCCTCGTCATTGGCAGCGCGCTCGGCTGGGTGCTGGACGACAAAATGAAACTCAGTTGGCAAATCCAACTCTCGCTCTACCTCATTCCCACACTGGCTTACGGCATCATGTTCTTGGGCCAGCACATGCCCAAGTCCGAAGCGTCGAAACAGGGTCTGAGCTTGGGGGAGATGTTCAAGGATGTCGGCATTCTCGGCGCGCTCATCGTGTGTTACCTCGTGTCACTGTTCTGCCAGAATGCGCTGCAATTGCCGCCGGCCGTGGGATACGGCATTGCCGGTGCGCTGCTCATCGCCGTCGCCATCATGACCAGGTTCTCCATGGGTTCGCTCCTGCTCTTCGTGCTGTTTGTCGCCCACGCCATGGTCGGCGCGGTGGAACTCGGCACCGATGGCTGGATTCAGAACATCACCGGCAACCTCTTCACCTCCGAGCAGGGCAAATACCTGTTCATGTGGACGTCGGCGATCATGTTCAGTTTGCGGTTCTGCGCCAACTTCATCGAGAAGCGGCTTGGTATTTCGCCCGTGGGCATCCTCGTCACCTGCGCCATCCTCGCGTGTGTGGGTTTGAACCTGGCGAGCGGGATGAAGACGTTTGGCGTCGCGCTGGTGGCGCTGGGCATTTATGCCGTTGGCAAAACATTCTTCTGGCCCACCATGCTGGCCGTGGCCTCCGACCGGTTCCCCCGCACCGGGGCCATTGCCATCAGCATCATGGGTGGTATCGGGATGCTCTCCGCGGGCATGATCGGCTCGCCAGGGCTTGGCTATGCGAAGGATCGCTTTGCCACTGAAGCGCTCGCGCAATCCAATCCCGCTGCCCTCGCCCAATACAAAGCGGACAAGCCGGGCAAGTTTCTTTTCTTCTCCGAAACCGTGGCACTCGACGGCACCAAGCTGGCCGAGGCCCAAAAGGTTGAGGCCGACAAACGTACACCGGAACAAAAAGATGTCGCGGAAGCCAGCATCGCCGGGGACCGTAAGACGCTGAAGACGGACTCCTTTATCCCGGCCGCAATGGCCGTCATCTACCTGCTATTGCTGGCGTATTTCAAAACCATCGGCGGCTACAAGGCGATCCATCTCGAAGGCGCGCAATCCGCCAAGCCGGGACACTGAGCGTCCGGCAGCCAAATCTACTCAACGCAAAGGGCGGCCCGTTTTGGGGCCGCCCTTTCGCTTGCCAAATCTCCAGCCAGCAGTTCGAGATTCGAACCCCTGTTTTGCCCTACACGTTGAATTTGAACAGCAGCACGTCGCCGTCCTTCACCACGTATTCCTTGCCTTCCATCCGGTACAACCCCTTCTCCCGCGCGGCGGCGACGGAACCGCACTTCACCAAATCGTCATACGCGACCGTCTCCGCCTTGATGAAGCCGCGCTCGAAATCGGAGTGAATCACCCCCGCCGCCTTGGGCGCGGTGTCGCCCGCGTGAATGGTCCAGGCGCGCACTTCCTTTTCGCCGGCGGTGAAATAGGTTCGCAAGCCTAACAAGTGATAGGTGCTGCGGATGAGTACACCGACGCCAGACTCCGCCACGCCCAATTCCTTGAGGAATTCCCGCGCCTCCGGGTCGGAGAGGTCGATCAAGTCGCTCTCGATTTGTGCGCTGATGACGACGGCTTCGCACGCCAGGTGGGCTTTCACATACTCGCGCACCTTGAGGACATGCGGGTTTTGGTCCGCCGTGGCGAGGTCGGTCTCCTTGACGTTGCAGGCGAAAATCGTCGGCTTGTCGGTGAGCAGATAGAACTGGCGCGAAATGACCTTCTCTTCGGGCGTGAGCGTGAAGTTCAGAGCCGGCTTGCCGGCGTCGAGATGCGGCTCCAGCCGGGCCAGCACGGCGTCCTGGGCGATGGCGTCCTTGTCACCGCGCTTGGCATCCTTGGCGATGCTGGTGCGCTTTTTCTTCACCGCGTCGAGGTCGCACAGCACGAGTTCGGTGTTGATGGTTTCGATGTCGCGCACCGGGTCAATTGCGCCCGCGACGTGATGGATGTCCGCGTCTTCGAAACACCGGACGACCTGCACAATGGCGTCCACCTCGCGGATGTGGCTGAGGAACTTGTTGCCCAGCCCCTCGCCTGCGGACGCGCCCTTCACGAGCCCGGCGATGTCCACAAACTCGACGGCGGCGGGGATGACGACATTGGTCTTCGCGATCTGCTGCAACTCGAAGAGCCGCGCGTCGGGCACGGTGACGATGCCGACGTTCGGGTCAATGGTGCAAAACGGATAGTTGGCCGCCTCCGCCTTGCGGGTGCGCGTGACGGCGTTAAACAGAGTGGACTTGCCGACATTGGGCAGTCCGACGATTCCGGCTTTGAGCATAATGAGTGTGGGACGGACTTCGTCCGGCCCGGCAAGCGGGTAAAGCTACGTGAGCCGGGCTTCACAAAACAAGCCGGATTTTGCACCGGATTTTGCGCTTTGCCCCGTCCCCAACCGCGTTTCCAGTTGGGGTCGTGCCGCCCGCTACTGGTACACCTCGGAGAGTCCGCACTGCCAGTCCTTGCAATCCCGGCACGGGTCCCAAGCGAAATCGTTCACGAGATGCTTGCGCCGCATGTTGAGCAGTTCATCGTTCCAGACCTGCTGGATCGTCTGGCGGGTCAGGTCGCCGACGTATTGCTCGCCGTTCCACACCGCGTCGCACTGTGCCACCCTGCCGGTCCAGTGGATGGACATGGTGCGCATGAGCCAAGGGCAGGGGATGGTGCGGTCGGTGTCGGGCAGGCTCAGATTGTCAGCGGGCACGCCCAGACCCCAGCCGAGTTTCTGGCGGACTTTGAGTGTCAGGCCGCGACCGGCCCACTTTTGTTTGAACAGTTCCTCATCGTGCTGGTTCTCTTCCTGCACGATGAACTGCAAGATCACTTCCAAGTTTTTCAGCCGGCCCCGCGCCTTCGCATCAAGGAGCGACTGGATGTTGCGCTCCACCCGGGCAAAGTCTCCGCCCACGCGCACTCGGTCGTAAGTTTCCTCCGTCGCCGCGTCGAGGCCGATGGTGAGCTTGTCCAGGCCGCACGCTTCCAGTCGGTCCATAAACTCTTCCTTGAAGAGCACGAAGTTTGAGTTGAGAAAAATCTTCTTAAGCCCCGCCTGCTTGGCATAGGTGAGGTAGTCGAATACCAGCCCTTTGTGAACAAACACCTCGCCCATGATTGGAGCCCAGACCTCCGTCTCCGGGTCGGTGGCCGCAATCTCGTCGATCAAACGTTGGTAGAGTCGCAAATCCATCACACCCTTGGGCCGGGTCATCTCTTTTTGCGGACACATGACACAGCGCAGGTTGCAGCCGGCGACGATCTCGAAGATGATCGCTTTCGGAAACGGATGCAACGTGCGGTTGACGGGGATGGATTCGATAGTGAGAGGTTTCATGACGGGTATAATCTTGATTTTTACCAAACACTGCCCCAAGCCTCCGGCGTCGGTTTTGATGGAGGTCAACTGTTCTCCATTTCGTTTGCGGCGGCAAATTCTGCCGGTGGACCGATTTCATGATCGTTCGACGTCTTAATTGCATCGGCTTTCCTGTTTTCCCTCCTTGTCGGGCACGACGATTTTGTTACTCTGCCGACTCATGCAACGAAAAATTATCACCCTGGCTCTGTCGTTACTTGCCTGCCCGGCTTGGGGTGCCCTGAAGGTTTTCGATTTTAGCGACGCGAAGATCAACGAACCGCCGCCCGGATTTCGCAGTGCCATCAGCGGTGGTGGCCCACTGGGGGAATGGAAAATTATCCTGGATGAGGCACCCACTTTGTTGCCGCCTCTTTCACCCAACGCACCGACCGTGAGCAAGCGACCTGTGGTCGCGCAGCTTTCACATGACCGGACGGACGAGCGTTTTCCACTGTTGATTTTTGAGGGTGAAACCTTCGGGGATTTCACTTTGACGACGCGTTTCAAGATTGTCGAAGGCCAGGAGGAGCAGATGGCCGGAGTGGCCTTCCGGATTCACGACGAGAAGAACTATTATTACATGCGGGCCAACGCATTGAACGGCAACTTTTACTTTTTCAAAATCGTGAACGGCATCCGCAGCGCGCCGATTGGGACAACGGCGGTAATCGCCAGGGGCGCATGGCAGGAGATGACCATCGAGTGCAAGGGTAATGCGATTCGCGGCCTGTTAAACGGCAAGGAAGCAATTCCCACTCTGGGCGACAAGTCGTTTACCAGCGGGAAAATCGGCTTCTGGACCAAGTCCGATTCGGTGAGTTACTTCTCCGACACCAGCATCACGTACACGCCCAAGGAAATTCTCGCGCAGGCGCTGGTGCAGGACACGATGCAAAAATTTCCCCGGTTGCAGGGGTTGAGGATCTACGCCGTAACCACGAACGACTCCCAACCGCGTATCATTGCCAGCAGCGATCCGGAGGAAATCGGCAAGCCGGCGCAAAGCGAGGCGCAGGATGTCATCGCACGAAATATTATTTATCACGGCAAAAGCACCCGTTCCGTATTGGTGACTCTGCCGTTGCACGATAACAACGGAGAGACAGTAGCGGCCGTGCGCGTGACAATGAAACCGTTCCCGGGGCAGACGGAAAAGAACGCCATTGCGCGCGCGTTGCCAATCGTGAAACAGATGGAAGCGCGCGTGCAATCCGGGAAAGATTTGACGCAATGACTCCTTTCATCACGTAATATCTCTCGTCGTGCCGGGTAATAGCGACCCCGCACGGTCGCACGGTTTTAGCGACCGCATTTCTGGATCGCATGGAAGCGTAGCGGAGTTGGCTCCGATTTCTTCTTGAAAAGCGTGGACTTCCGCGCGACCTGAACACTCGTGCGGAGGTGCCGCAATGGCAGCATTATCAACAAACCGGTGTATCTTGGGACCGAAGCCCAGCGATGCCACCAATTGAAGTATCGTCACATCCTTTGCGACATTGAGAGACTTTGTATCAAACACGCTGCCGGTCTTCGGCCATTTTGCCGTAGTTGGCCGGAATTCTCTTACCAGTCGGTGTTGGGCCGGGTTTTTGCTTGTCCGTAGCTATGAAGAAAGCTGTATTCATCGAACGGGACGCGATTCTGAACGAAGTTCGCACCGGTCCGAAACATCAGATCACCCCGTTGACTCTGGAGGAGTTCAAGATCAACCCGGCGGCTGACGGGCCGCTGCGGAGCCTCAAGAGCGCTGGTTTTATTTTGATCGCCACAACCAATCAGCCGGGACTTTCGCGTGGCTACCAGTCTCGCCGCGAATTGGACCGGATGCATGATCTTATGCGCCGGACGTTTCCGCTGGATGACCTCATGGTTTGCCCCCACGACGAAACCGATCATTGCCCCTGCCGCAAACCGCGTCCCGGCCTTCTCATCGAGGCGGCGTTCAAATGGCAACTGAGTCTGGATCAGTCGTATGTGGTCAGCGACAAGTGGCAGGACTCGGAAGCGGCGCGCACCGCCGGCTGCACTTCGCTGCTGCTGAAATCTCCATGGGTCGGCAATGTACATCACGATTTTGTCCTGCCGGACCTCGCGGCGATTGTGCAAAAAATCCTGCGGCTTAAACAACCCGCCGTCGCCGGCTAGAATTTCACCCCGATGGAGGAGCGCAGTTGCAGGTCGTTCTGAGGCACGGCTCGCGCGGGCTGGGTGTCGTATTGATCGATGGCCGTCAGGTTCAGGGAGAGATTGCTGAAAAGCCAGTAACGTAAGTTTGCTTCAAAGCGCAGCCGGTATTTTCCCCAGTCCTCCACGCGGGGAAAGAACTCGATTTTCTCGTCCAGCGTGAACCGATGATTGATGTTCCAGGTGAAATCCTCCGCCCAACGGTAGTAAAATAACTCCGTGCGCGTGTTGTCGGCCAGATGTTGAACCTGATAATTTACGCCGAACTCCGCGTTGAGCGCAAAATTCTTCAGTTTCAATACGTGGTAACCCAACCCGGGACCAAGATCGTAACGCACATTAATCCGCCGGATCTCGTCGTAACCGGCACCAAGCAGATTGTAAATGTAAACGCGCCTGCCCAGTTCAAAATCCGTCTTCACCGCGCCGTCCATGCGGTTGGCGGAAAGCACCCCGTCGGTCGTTCCATAGGAGAACGCGTAGTCGAAAATGTTCCTCACCCGTTCGCGCGTGTAAGCCACTTTGGAACGACCTGAGTACGTCTGCCGGTCCTTTTCGCTAAACGCCAAATCAAGTCCCAACTGAACATCTCCTGTCCATTGGCTGACCGGCTTGGCCTGGACAGGTGGTGCTGATGCCGTGATGGGAGTGGAAACCGAATTGGTAATGGCCTCCGGAACGTTGGCCGGTCCCGCCGGCGGACGAAGTTCGTCGGCCCGGGCGCGATCCAATACCACGGCCGTCTGACGTTTCATGATTTCAGCGAGTGGCACGACTACCCCATTCGCCCACGCGGTGGCGAGCGTTACGCCGTTGGTGCTTTCCGCGGTAATGATGCCCGTGATGCGATCACCGTTGCGCAAATACAGCACCACGGGTTGCGACTGGCCCTGGGCGCTGGTGCCAAGGCAACCGGCGACTATAAGCCAGGCGATGGCTCGGCGGAGCCAATCAAGGCTTGGGCTTTTTGATCTCATTGGTCGAAGTGACTACGGCTGGCGGAGGCAAATCATCCCGGGCGGCTCGGCGCAATCCGCCCGTTACAAAAAAGCTTCCATCCCCCCGGCCGCGCAGGACCGGACGGGTGCTGGTATAATCGTGCGTCTGTTGCGCGATCAACTGGCCATCGGGATTGACGATGCTGTAGCTGAAAGACCGCGCGCCGGTTTGGAACAAGACGTGGAGATTGCTTCCCCGGTCCACCTGTGCCTCCGGGCGGCTGAACGAAACCAGACGACCGAGTGGAAACACGCGAAAGACCTTGTTGTCGCTCAAATCCGTCAGCCGCACATACAGCTTTGGCTGTTTCAAATTGTTGGCCTGTTGGAGCGAGTATTTGCGAACCTCCGGCGTGCCTTCCGTCGCAGGCACGCCAAATTCCTGCTCCCAGATCTGGTTGCCACGCACGATGTCGAACGTCTTCGGGCGGCTGGCGATGTCCTCGTTCCATTGTGGAATGCGGATGTTGGCCGTGAGGGTGTAGCCACCAGGCCGGCTCAAATCAAAATACGGCATCAAGTCCAGTTGCCGTATTGCGGCCTGCGACGATTCAATGGAAAACTCCCCCTCCACCGCTGTTTCGCCCAGTTTGGCGACGACGAACCCGTCGCGGCTCTCAATGGAAAACGTCAGCCAGTTCTTCTCGGTGCCGAGGCGCAGCGCCTGCCCGGAGCGGTTGGTGACGCGGACTTTGATCGGCAGTGACTCGTCGCGCAGGAATTGGTCCTGTTCCAGCACTAACTCGACCGCCACCTGGGCGGTGCCACGGGCGAGCGCAGCCAGAAAAAATCCGAGCGTTAAAAAAATTCTCATTTGAGCACTCTAGGCGGGTGCGACGGCGGAGCAAGCGGCAAAAGCGCTGGAACCATTCCTCGCGCCCACCACCTTGCAACGCCTGAAACCGACGTGGAATCGTCGTCCGCTATTCAAGTCGCTCTCACCGTCGGCGGACTCAAATGCTGTTGCACCCTTGCGCCGATGCTGGCCGGCGAGAGGCCGCGCAGACATTCCAGCGGTTTCTCGTATGCGCAAAAATTCTTCATGCACGGTGCGCACGGCAGGCTGATGCGCGCAACCTGTGGCACCTGTCCGTAGGGACCCGTGCGTTGCGGCGCGGTGGGGCCGAACAGCGCGACGACCGGTTTGCCCAGTGCCGCCGCCACGTGCATCGGCCCACTATCATTACTCACCATCACTTCGCTCAGCCGGATCCATTCGATCATCTCCGGCAACGAAGTCGCGCCTGTCAAATTCAGGCATCGCTCCGGTTGCGCCCGCGCGATCGTTTGTCCCAACTCGCGGTCCGACGCGTCGCCGAGAATGGCAAAGCGCAAGTCCGGGCCGCTTTCCGCCAGCAGTCGCACCAACTCTGTGAAGTGCTCGACCGGCCACCGCTTGTTCGTCCATCGCGCGCCCGGCAGTAGTGTCACCCATCGGGCGCCGCCCACCGGCCATTTCTCCTTCACACTCGCCACGACGGTGGGCCGCTCCGGCAGCCAGGTGAAATCCCCCTGGCGCGGCACACCGAGCAACGGCAGCACACTCAGATACCAGTCCACCGCGTGCGTGTCCCACGACAGGCGCGGCGCGATGACATCATAAAATCCTCGCGCGCCTTCGCGGTGATCATCCAGGCCGACGGTCAACCCCGCGTTGGCCAGCCACGCCACCGCGCCACTGCGCGCCAGGCTCTGCAGGTCGATCACCCAATCGAATCCGTGCCGGCGAATGTCGCGCACGCTCCGCCAGACCTCGTTCCAGTGCCACGGCGAACCCCAACGCCGGCGCTCAAACCGAATCACGCCAGCCAAATCGGGATCGCCCTCCAACAACGGCGCGAGGCTGCTTGCCACCCACCAGTAAATCTCGCTGGCTGGCCGGTGTCGCTTGAGCAACCGCAACACAGGCAACGCCTGCACCACATCGCCAAGCGAACTGGGTTTGAGAATGAGAATTTTCAACAGGACGCTGGCGGGTGATGGGAGGCATGCCGCGAAATTAAAAAGGCGTGCGCGAAGATTTTCACGCCTCGTGCTTCGCGGCTTCCCGGCCTACTTTCCGTAAGACAACCGATCCGCCAGCCGTGGCGGCAGCCCCGCCTCCAGAATTTTCTTCTGTGCCTTGGCGATGTCGTAGTCCAGCCGCCGGATCTCGATGGAGCCTTCGTCCATGTCGTAGATCACGTAGGCGCACTTGGGGTTGCCGTCGCGCGGCTGGCCGACGCTGCCGACGTTCACAAAATATTTCCGGCCCGGCTCCACGCGGAACTTCGAGTAAGTGCCCCCGCGCACCACGCTGTCGCGGATGAACGCCACCGGGACGTGTGTGTGGCCGAAAAAACAAACGCTCGTGTTCTGGTAGGTGAAACTCGCCGCCGCCATCAGCTTGTCGAACACGTAGCCCCACCGCTGCGGCCCGTCCAGCGTGGCGTGGACCATCGAGAAACTCGCCACCAGCCGCACATATTTGAGGTCGCGCAGCCAGGCGCGGTCTTCCTTGCTCAACTGCTTGCGCGTCCAGTTGACCGCCTCCGCCGCGTGCGGGTTGAAGCCTTCGAGGTCTTCCTCGCTTGAACAGTACTCGTCGTGGTTCCCCTTCACGGTCGGCATGTTCATGCTGCGCACGATGTCCAGGCATTCCTTGGGATTGGCCCCGTAGCCGACGACGTCGCCGACGCAGCAGTAGTGCGTGCATTTCTGTTCCTTCGAATCCTGCAACACCACTTCAAAGGCTTCCATGTTGGAATGGATGTCGGCGATGACCGCGTATTTCATTTGGCTAGCTTAACGAACAATTTCAAAACCGCGAAACTCATTTTTGGCGGCGGTCCAGACGGCTTCTTCCTGCCGGATGAAGTGGCCCAGTTCGGAATCCTGAATCGCCTGGCGGAACGCCTCCAGTTCCGCCCGCGCGCCCTCGGCCGTCAGTTCCACCCGCCCGTCCGGCAGATTGCGCACCGCACCCGTCACTTCAAACCCGTGCGCCAGCGACTTGACCGTGAACCGGAAGCCGACGCCCTGCACGCGGCCCGCATAGAAAATGTGCAACCGTTGCCGGCTCATGATTATCGCGTCGAACGCCTTGCCTGGCCCGTCCCGATCCAGCCGGCATGGCGTTGGGTGAACTGATAGAGCCACAACCCCGCCGCCGCAGGCAAACACTTTATCGCGGCGCAAGCCGGGAAAACAACCAGCAGTTGTTCGCATAATTCCGCCAGGCGCGTAAGCGGTTCACTCGTTCTTCTTCTGTGCCCGGCGCTTGGCTTCCAGCAAGCGCCCCGTCGTTGTTGCCGGTGGCGTTTCATTTTGCGTGGACGCCGGCGGCGGGGGCGCCGCTTCGAGTTTCGGGTCGGCGGTGGGAGTGACCAATGATTCAGCCGGCCCACGGGGCTGAAAAAGTTCCGGGCGTGCGTCCGCCGCCGGGGCGGTCTGCGTCGCGCGCACCTGACCGCGCCGCGCCAGTAGCGCCGCCAGTGACTCGTCCGCCTCCACTGGACGCGGACGACCGCGCCAGAAGAACAGCATCCGTTGCAACGTCGCGGTCGCTTTTAGAAATTCGTCGCGATCCACCTGGATGCGCCGCACGCCCACGTCGAACACGAACAGCACGATGGCCAGCTTCAACAACCACTCCCACAGATCGCGCGGCTGAAACGTTTTCACCCGGTCGTGCAGGAAGGGGTTCTCCGACGGCTTCGCCAGGTCCAGCAGCTTGCCGCCGCCGCTTTCGGCCAACCGCTGGAGCAACGGCAGGTTCGGCTCCGGGTCGTTGAACTCCGGCGAATAGTTCACGCTCGCGCCCACGACTTGCGACCCGGCCAGTTTGCCGTTCTTCGTTTCCGACAGGTTCAGCAGATACGAGCCGACTTCCTTCGTCGGAAACCGCGCCTCGTAGCGCCCCGGCCCGGTTTGTTCGAGCCGCACGATCTGGCGCTCGCCCCTGGGGCTGACGACGACGGTTTGCAGGTTCACGAAGTTCCGGTAGTTGCCCTGCTCATCAAGCGCCTCGACGGTGACGTGGCCCTCGCCTTTGTCCACGGATACCTCCGTGGTGAAGTCCGCGTTCTCCAGCCGCCGCAGCGCCCACTGCGCCGTCTGCGACCAGAACTGGCGGAACTGTTCCCAGCCCAGCCAGTTCTTCGCCCACTTCGCCTTGGCGTCGCTCGTGAATGCCACCGCGCGGCCCAGCCCGTATTGCCAGTGCGCCAGCACCGGATCGCCCTTGTCGGAAATGAGCGGCACTTCCGCGCGCGGCTTGGGCGTGGTGCAGACGTAGCCGAGCAGCGGCGGATACGCGCCGATGCCGCGCACCAGTTCGCTCGGCGCGGCGAGCTTGGGCGTGAAGGGTTCCTCGAAGATCGCCGACTTCAGAATCACCGCCGCCTCCTTGATGAAAATCTGCGGAAGCTGTCCCGCGTTCTGCACGTTGTAAAACCGCCCGCGCCCCCGGTCGGCGATCCACTGCATCGTCTCCGGCCCCTGGTGGCCGCTGATGAGCACGGCGCTGACGGTGATGCGGCTGCCGGTGATGGACTTCATCAATTCCTCCGACGGCGCTCCGGGATCGCCGTCGCTGAACACGATCATGTGCTTGAGGTTGGCGGTGGATTTCTTCAAGCCATCGTAAGCCAGGCCCATCACATTCTGGAAGTTGGGCAAATCGCCCTGGCACATGCCCGCGATCTGTTTGCCCAGGTCCGCCTTGTTCGGACCAATCTTCGTGAGCGGAAAAAGCCAGCGGTCCTTGCCGTCCCACAGCGCCACGCCCATTTCGTCCGACGGCCCCAGCGCGTCAAGCACGCCCAACGCGCAATCGCGGGCGACCTGGTTGCCGTTGGCAAATTCCATCCCGTGCATCACCAGCGCGACCGCGCCGCTGGGCAGCACCTTCTTGGAATCCAGTTCCATGTTCACCGGCAGCGCCGCCTCCAAGGGCGTGCCGCGATAAGCGCCCGCCGCGTATGTCTGGTCGCCGCCCACGCATACCAACCCGACGCCGAAATCCTTCACCGCGCTTTCCAGCAGCTTCATCGTGTCCTCGCCGAGGTCACCGGCGGCGAGGTTGCTGATGAAAATGGCGTCGTAGCTCTGCATCTCGGCGAGCGTGCCGGGGAAGCCGTTCAGCCCCGTCGCACGCACTTCCAGCCGCGCGGACTGGAGCGCCGCCGCCAGCGGACGATCCGCGTCGGGTTCGGCGGAGACGAGCAACACGCGCGGTTCACCGCGCACGCTGACGAAACTCGTGGCCTGGTTGTTCTGCGGCACGCGGTCTCCGGCGGCTTCGAGGTTGACGTTGTAACTGTAGAAGCCTGGCTCGGTGAGCGTTTGAGGAAACGTGTAAAGGTTCTTGCCCGCCTTAATCTCCACGCGCTGTTCGCCGAGCGGCTGTTCGTTGCGATAAAGACGCACCGTGGCCGTCTGGTCCTGGTCGGCTTGCACGAATATTTTTGTCTCGAACGTCTGGCCCTTCTTCACGCGGTTGGGGAGGCCGAGTTTCTGCACCGAGACGTCGTTGCCCCGCGTGGCACCCAGCGGTGCGACGTCCACCGTCACGCCGAGCGGACGCGCCGCCTGCAACGCGCTCATCGCGTCGCCGATGTTCTCGTTACCGTCGGACAAGATGACGAGACGCTTCTGGCCCGTCTCGGGAAAAGCCGCTGTGCCCAGGCGAATCGCTCCCGCGAGATCGGTCCGCTCCGTGCCGACGACGGCGAGGATTTTGGTGTTGTTGAGATC
Source organism: Verrucomicrobiota bacterium (assembly GCA_031378375.1). Lineage (GTDB taxonomy): Bacteria > Verrucomicrobiota > Verrucomicrobiia > Limisphaerales > JANNEF01 > JANNEF01. Next base: position 23,766 of record JANNEF010000149.1, read on the forward strand.
GATCTTGTCGTCGGCGGAAGTTTCCAACGCCGCCTCGGTGCCGAAGACCAGCAGGCCGACGCGATCCATCTTCTTCTTCTCCGCTGCCACCTTGTTCACAAAACGGCGCGCCGCCTCCTGCTGCGGCGAGGGCACGCTGTCCGAGCGGTCGAGCAGGAAGAACACGTTCACCCCTTCGAGCGGTCGCCGCCATTGAAGGCCCGCCAGCGCGAGCAGCAGCGCCGTGACCACGACTGTGCGCAGCGCCGCCGCCGTCCACCGGCGCCAGGCGCCGATCTGTACGTCCGTCTTCCACGCCAGCCATCCCACCCATGCGAGCGCCACCGGCACCAGCCACAGAAACACGGGATGGGTGAACTGGAAGCTCATCCTGACTGGCGCGGAAGATTTGGTGTCCGGGGCTGTGTTCGTGCGGCCCGTCCAACTGAGTGACACCTGAGTGGCGCGGGCGGAGCGCGGCGTTCACGCCGCCTCAACACACCAACCGCAAGCCAGCCGGGCATTCCCTGGGCCTCACTGCAATGGACGTTGAAGCGGGCTGAAGCCCGCGCTCCGCCACTCCAATGCGCGAGCCTTGTTAGTCGTGGTGCCATATCCGCTATGCCGGCGAGCGTAACGCTCCGGTTGGGCCTTCGTCCAGCCAGCGATACGCCCGCCGGATTTCTGCAACTCAGGTGTCCGCATCTGCTATCCTACTTGGGCACACCCCGATATGAGAACCGCCTGGAATGAACTGGACGACGACGCGCTGGTAAGCGCCATCCAAGACGGCGAAACAGACGATCGAGGCATGCATGACGTTCCCTCGCCTCGGAGGGACTGGTGCGGTAAGCTGCAACCATGTAACGAACTCAACTCGTCGCGCGTCCCATCTTGACGTTATGAATAAGCAACTTCTTCTCAGCCCCGCGCCGCTCGTTCTGCTGCTGGCCCTGCTCGTCCCGTCGGCCCGCGCCGATTGCACGGTCACCAACTTGGGCCTCACGCCGCTCAACGATTTGGGCGGCGGTGGCTACAAGGGATTCACCGGCGGGCTTTACTTCGGCGGAGCGAACGCGCCGCCCGCAATGCACGCCGCCGCCGGCGTGGCGCGCGCGACGCAGCAGGTTCGCCCGCGCGACGCCGTCGGCAACGTGAACACCAATAGCGGCAAGATCGTGCTGCTCTCCATCGGCATGTCAAACACCACGCAGGAATGGGCCTCGAAAGGGCCGGGCGCCTTCAAGCTCATCGCCGACGCCGACGTGACCAGGAATCCGCGCGTGCTCATCGTGGACGGCGCGCAGGGCGGTCAGGACGCGCCGAAGTGGACCAATGCCGCCGCCGCGACCTGGACGACCGCGTTTGCGCGCCTCACCTCCGCCGGCGCCACTCCCGCGCAAGTGCAGGCCATCTGGATCAAACAGGCCATCGCCGCGCCGTCGGCTCTCGGCGCGTTTCCCGCGCACGCGCTCGTGCTCAAGTCCAACCTCGCGGACATCCTCCGCGTGGCGAAACAGCAGTTCCCGAATCTCCAACTCGCCTTTGTTTCCAGCCGCACGCGCGCCTATGTGACCAATGCCGCCGGGCTGAACCCGGAACCGTTCGCCTACGAAAGCGGTTTCTCCGTGAAATGGCTCATTGAGGATCAAATCGCCGGAGCGAACGGCCTTAACTTCGATCCGGCGAACGGCCCGGTTGTCGCCCCGTGGATCGCGTGGGGACCGTATCTGTGGGCGGACGGACTCGTGCCGCGCTCGGATGGGTTGACGTGGCAATGCTCCGATCTCGAAAGCGATTTCACGCATCCCTCGACCAACGGCACGGCGAAGGTCGGCGCGCAGTTACTGAACTTTTTCAAAACCGATCCCGCCGCCGCGCCGTGGTTCTACCAGCCCGCGCCGGCGCTCAACGTAGTGACGAACGGTTCCTTCGCCGCCGGACTCGCGGGCTGGAGCACGAGCGCGCCTCCTGCCGTCAGGATTTTTCTCACCACCAACACACCGGGCGGCTTCACGGGTGTCACGGTGTCGAATCGCGGTGCGATCACGCACACAATCAGCCAGAACGTCATCGCCGCGCTGACCAACGGCGCGGGCGCGAATGGACGCAGCTACACCGCGCGTTATCGCATCCGCACCGAGGCGCCCGCCAGCACGCGGCTGGTGCTCACGCTCACCGGCCAGGGCTGGACGAACGTCTTCATTCCCGCCGAGCGCGTCATCCGCACCAACGGCGTATGGCTCGACGCGCGTGGCACGCTGGCGATCCAGTGGACCAACCAGGTCGGCACTGCGACGCTTGCGGTCGAAGTCGGCCAGCGGTTGGAGACGAACTACCCGCCGTTCACGATTACGGGCATCACGATGCAGAGCGACGTGGACGGCGACGGGTTGGCCGACGGCGAGGAAATTTTCACCGACCCGCTTCTCGCCGACACGGACGGCGACGGCCTGCCGGACGAGTGGGAGTTGCGCAACGGCTTCGACGCCGTGGGCGCGAATGACCGCGACGGTGATCCGGACGGCGATGGCTTCACGAACTTTCAGGAATTCCATGCCGCGACGAATCCGCGCGATCCGCTGTCGTTCCCCGGACGCCCGGCGAATCCGAATCTTTCCGCCACCGCGCGCGCCGTGCTTGCCTCGGTCGCGCTCGCACCCGCCGGCACGAACGCCTTCCTCGGGCAGCACGTCAGCGACCCGCGTCTGCCGCTGAACGAGTTCACCAACTTCGTCCTCAACCTCGCCACAAACGGCGGGCGGTTGCCCGCGCTGGTCGAGTTCCAATATGACGGCAACACCAACCCCCTGCTCATCCCCAGCGTCAACCCGCTCGCGCTCTCGTGGTGGCAGAGCGGCGGACTGGTGGCCATCAAGTTCAACCCGCGCAACCCGTGGACCGGCGGCCCGCAGCAGGTGCCCAACCCCGCCCAGCACGGCCCTGTGGATCTCGCGGGTCTGCTCGCGCCCTCGAACAGCGCGCCCGCGAGCCTCGCCACCAATCTCGTGGCGAACGCGCGCTACCTCGCGTGGCTTGACGAGGTGGCAGCGGGACTCGCGGAGTTGCAGAGCAACGGCGTGCCCGTGCTTTACCGCACGCTCGCCGAGCAGAACGGGCGGTGGTTCTGGTGGGGCGGACGCCGGCAGGCTGACTTCATCGCGCTGTGGCGGCACGCCTTCGACTACTTCACGCACGTCAAGAAGTTGAACAACCTTATCTGGGTTCTGGAGTCCGATGCCGGCGTTCACGTCACCCAGGCGAGCGACTACTATTTTCCTGGCGCGGACGCCGTGGATGTCTTCGGGCACAACCTTTACTCGGACACCTGGGAAGTGCCGTTCGCCGCGAACCAGCTCTATCGCGACTACGGGAAGGTCTATGCGATCCCGCAGGCCGGCCCTGGAAACACGAAGCGCGATAGCACGTTCGACAACCTGACCTACGCCACGGCCGGCGTGAGTCGCTTCCCGCGCGTCTCGTGGATCGGCGTGTGGAACAGCTTCAATCTCGGCACCAATGGCTGGCAGCATCTGGCCATCGTGGACAACGCCAACGCCGCGCAGTTGACGCAACACCCGTGGAGCCTCACGCGTGACGAGGTGAATCAAGCGGCCCACCTCCAACCGTTGAGCGTGAGCCTCGGCCGCGCGGGCGCGCTGCTCGAAGTGAAGTGGCAGGGCGGCTTCCTGCAATCCTCGTCCGACCTCTCGGCGTGGTCCGACGTGGACCGCCCCACCTGCCCGCTGCCGCTCGACCCCTCGGTCGCACCGGCCCTGTTCTTCCGCGTGCGCGACTGAGAGATTATTGTTCAGTCCAGATAAACGAACTCATTGAGGTTGAGCAGGGCGCGGCACACTTCGGGCAGGCTCCGCTCACGCAGCAAGTGAAGACACGCCGCCCGTTCTTCCGCGCGGGGCGCTCGTTGCAGGGCGTGGGCGAACGCGCGGTCCACTTGCGCGGCGGGATCGCTCCCGGCCTCCGCGCACACGCGCGCGGCGAAGGCCCGCGCCGCCTCGACGGCCAGTGGCGAATTCAGCAACGACAGCGCCTGCGGTGCGACGATGGATTCCACCCGCCGCGCGCAGGAAATGGAATTCTCCGGCAGGTCGAACGTCTCCATGAACGGCACGCGCACGGTCTTTTTTTGAATCAGGTAAACGCTGCGCACATTTTGCTCGGCCTTGGGCGAGGGATACCAGCCCTTGGTTTTCGTTTCGTTGTCGTCGAGGAAGGCGGGGTTCGCCTGCAATATCTCCGCCGGCAGATCGGGCCACACCGGCGACCCACCAGCGCGGTTCGTCAGCAGACCGGAAACGGCGAGGAGCGCGTCGCGGAGTTGTTCGGCGCTCAGGCGGCGGAGGGTGGGGGCAGTAATCAGTAAGTCAGTAACCAGTGAATCAGTGGCGGCGGCCCTGTTCGCCGTCTTACTGATTACTGACTCACTGATTACTGCCCTCCTGGACGACTGTCGGTAAGTCGCGCTCGTCACGATGAGCCGGTGAAGTTTCTTCAGCGACCAGCCGTCGCGCGTGAACTCGCCCGCGAGCCAGTCGAGCAACTCCGCGTCCGTCGGGCGCGAACCGGCGAGGCCGAAGTCGTTCGCCGTCGCCACCAACCCTCTGCCGAAATAACCCTGCCAGACGCGGTTCACCAGCACGCGCGCAGTCAGCGGGTTCGCGGGCGAGGCAATCCACTCCGCGAGCGTCAGGCGGCGGCCGCTGGTCTTCTTGTTCAAAGCGGCGCGGATGACGGCGGGATTCGGGTCCAGCGCGGAAGGAAACCCCGGCTCCACCGGCTCCCGTTCCACCTTGTGATCGCCCTGGTAAAGAATATGGGTGACCGCGATCTTGTTGGTCGCGTCGCTCATCAGCAGGCCGAGGGTGAACTCGCGCCGCAGCTTTTTGAGCGCGGCGATGTCCTGCTCCAGCTTTTCGTGCCGCGCCTTCTCGTCGTCCTTGAGCGCGACCACCGCCTCCTTGGTGGACGGCTCGACCTTTTTTTCGACGGACTCGATCTTCACCTTCGCATCGTTGGTGCGCTGCTCCTTTGGGGTGTCGAGCAACGCCTTCTCATCGGCGGTGAGCTTGGCGACGCGCTCGTCGCGGAGACGCTTCTTCACGACCGCCAGCAATTCGTCGCGGCCCTGTTGGAGCGGCTTGAGCTTCGCATCGAGAGACTGGTTGTGCGCGCGGATGGCCTCCTGCTCCGGCGCAAGATCCAGCGGCGTGTCGTCCGCCTGCTTCACCGGTTCGAAGAACGCGCGCAGACGGTAATGGTCGGCCTGTGAAAGCGGATCGTATTTGTGATCGTGGCAACGGCAGCAACTCATGGTGAGCCCCAGGAACGCGCTGCCCGTCGTCTCCACCAGGTCGGCCATCAACTCGGCGCGGCGGCGGTCCTGTTCGTTGAAGGCGTCCGCCGAGTTGTCCTGCGGGCCGAGACGCAGATAGCCGGTGGCGATGAGCGCGTCCTGCTCGGCGGAATTCCTCGGTGGCCCGTCCAGTAGTTCATCACCCGCGAGCTGCTCGCGGATGAACTGGTCGAAGGGCTTGTCCGCGTTCAGCGAACGGACCACGTAATCGCGGAACCGCCACGCGCGCGGCCGGAACTCGTCCCAATCGAAACCATTACTGTCACTGTAGCGAACCACATCCAGCCACGCGCGCCCCCAGTGCTCGCCGTACCGCGGCGACGCCAGCAAATCCTCCACCAGCCGTTCGTAAGCGTCGCGCCGGCGGTCGGCGAGGAAGCGCTCCATCTCCGCCGGCATGGGCGGCAGGCCGGTGAGATCGAAATAGACGCGGCGCGCGAGCGTGCGGCGGTCGGCCTCGATGGTCGGGGTTTGCGGCGCCGCTTCGAGCCGGGCGAGGGTGAACCGATCGATTGGATTGCGAATCCACCGCCGGTTTTTCACCGCTGGTGGCACCACGCGTTGCACCGGTTTGAACGACCAAAGATCCAGCCGCTGCCCGCCGAAGATGCGGACGATGGGATTGCGCGCGTCGTGCCAGGCGTCGCCCAGGCGTTCGCCGGGCGTGGTCTTGGGCGCGGCGGCGAGCACTTCCGTGGTGGGCCAGGGGGCACCATCGCGAATCCACTTTTCAAGGACGGCGATGTCGTTGGTGGTGAGCTTGTCCTTGGGCGGCATCTCCAGATCCTTCTTTGTGTGCATCACGGCCTGGAGCAGGAGGCTCTGCGCGGGCTGGCCGGGGACGATGGCGGGACCGTTCTCGCCGCCCTTGAGCAGGGCCTCGCGCGAGTCGAGTCGCAGCGCGCCCTTGACCTTGTCCGGCCCGTGGCAACTGACGCAGCGCGATTCGAGCAGCGGCTTGACCCGCTCGCGGAAGTGCCGTCCGTCCGCGTCGTTCGCGTGCGTGGCGAACGCGGCGGCAACCACCAGGACAAGGCTGGCCCAGACGGCTCTCATGGCTGGACTATGCCTGAAAACAGACCGGGCGCAAAGCGGGGATTCGTAGAATCAGCGTGACAAAGTCCTGTTCATCCGTCCCGTTCCATCCCAAACTGCCGCTCGAATCATGGCCACGAAAACCATCATCAAACCCGCCCAGGCCGCTCCTGCTCTCGGCCCCTACAACCACGGCGTGCGCGTCGGCGAACTCCTGTTCTGCGCCGGGCAGATTCCGCTCGACCCGGCGCATCCCGGCGGCCCGATTGCGGGCGACATCCGGGCGCAAACCGGGCGCGTGCTGGAAAACATCAAACTCATCCTCGCCGATCAGAAACTCACCTTCGCCAACGTGGTGAAGACGACGGTCTTCATGACCAACCTCGCCGACTTCGCCGCGATGAACGAAGTCTATGCCACGTATTTCACGGCGGAATTTCCGGCGCGTTCCACCGTGCAGGTGGCCGCGTTGCCGCGCGGAGCGAACGTGGAAATCGAAGTCATCGCGCACTATTGATCGGGGCGCGGACGGCCTGTCCGCGCGACTCAGGCATGTCACCACTTGTTTATTTGCTGATCGGCGTCGGCCTGGGCGGGGTCATCGGCTGGTTTTTCGGTTCACGCCGCGCCGCCGCGCCGCCGCCGCCCGACGATCGTCTGGAAAACGAACTGCGCCAGCAGCTCAACCAGCGCGAGAACGAGTTGGGCCGGCTCCGCGAAGACCTTTCCCACACTGCCACCGCCCGCGCGTCCGCCGAAGCCCGGCAGGCCGGCGCGGAAAAACTCCTGACGGAACAACGCGCGTTGCACGAGCAAAACTTGCGCGAGGCGAAGCAGGCCCAGGACAAGGCGCTCGCCGATTTGCGCGAAGCCTTCCGCGCCTTGAGCGCCGACGCCATCCGGCAGACGCAGCCCGAATTTCTCAGACTCGCCAACGAGACACTTGCCAAGTTCCAGGAGTCCGCCAAAGGCGACCTGGCCCAGCGCCAGCAGGCCATCGCCACGCTGGTCGAGCCGTTAAAGCAACAGTTGCAGACTTATCAGCAGCGGTTGCAACAAAGCGAAACCACCCAGTCCTCCGCTCTGGGCGAAGTCAAGAAACACCTCGAAACGCTGGCCGTGCAAAGCCAGTCACTCTCCAGCGAGACGCTCCAACTGCGGCGCGTGCTCAGTTCCAACCAGGCGCGCGGACGCTGGGGCGAGGAAACCCTCCGGCGCGTCGTCGAAGCCGCCGGCATGAGCGCGCACTGCGACTTTAGCGAACAGACGCAATCAGGCGACAGCAAACCCGACTTGATCGTGCGCCTGCCCGGCGACCGCGTCATCATCGTGGACGCCAAGGTGCCCGATCTGGACTTCCTCACCGCGATTGACGCCGCCGACGGGACCCGGCGCGCCGAGGCGCTGGCCGCGCATGCGGCTAAACTCAAGACCACAATCAAAGCCCTCGCCGACCGCGATTACCCGAGCCAGTTTGCCAACGCGCTCGACTACGTGGTGTTGTTCCTGCCCGCCGAATCTCTCTTCAGCGCGGCGCTCGAAGGCGACCGCGATCTGATCGTCTGGGCCGCGGGCAGGCGGATCCTCGTGGCCACGCCCGCCTCGCTCATTGCGATTCTGCGGTCGGTGAGTGTGAGTTGGCAGCAGCACGCGCAAACGGAGAATGCCCGGGCCATCGCCGGGGCGGCGCAGGAGTTTTTCAGCCGGGTCTGCAAGTTCACCGAGCACTTCGAGAGAATCCGGGACGGCCTTGAAAAGGCGAACGGCGCCTTCAACGACGCCGCCGCCAGCTATCAGACCCGCGTGCGTCCCGCCGGTGAACGCCTGGTCGAACTCGGCGGTGGCGCCGCCGGCAAGGAACTGGCCGACGCGCTACCGCTCGACGCAACGCTGCGGTTGCCAGCGGGCGGTTGAACCGGTTCCATTTCGCCACCGGGTTACTCGGCCGTCACGGTGCGGTAAAACGCTTTGCGCAGCGGGGTGATGTCCTCGTATTCCAGAACACCGCTCAGAGGCGCAACGATTGTCGCGATGGTGCTCCAATCCTCCGGCCCGACCGTGGGCGAGCGTTGCAACTGATACGTCCGGCCCGGAGTCACCACCGTGCGGATGAGAAAGCCGTTCGTGGTCGCCGTGATGGACACCAGGTTCGGCAGCGATGCCGGTGGCCCGTTGAACAAATCCGCAACCGCACTGGCGGACAGCGGGCAGCCGTAGAGCCGCACATCATCCATGATGCCGGGGAACCAGAAGTTCAACTCCGTGGAGCCGCCGATTTGTACCGGGGAATTGTTGATATTCGGCGCGGCACTGGCGGGCGCCGTGCCTTCGAGCACCCCGTTGACGTAAAGGTTCATGTTGGTGCCGTCATAGGTGGCCGCCGCATGGTACCATTGGTTGGATGCCCAGGATGTGGTGGTGGACTTGACGCGGTCCACGCCCGCATTCAGCACGAACGCCAGTTTCCCATCACCGGAGGGGAAGTTCATGATGAGCCAGTAACCAAGGAATTTCTTGAACAGGTCTTTGCGTCCGGTGCTGGCATTGAGCAAGGCCGACGGTTTGAACCACAGGCTGATCGAGAACTGATTGGACACGTTCAGCGAACTGCTGCTCGGGATGTTCACGTAGTTGTCCGCGCCGTTGAACAGCAGCCCGCCGCCAAGCTTGCCCGCCGTGCGCACAGGGTTGTTGAGGAGCGTGCCCGGGTTGATGTCCACCAGATCAAGAGCCGTGTTGCCCGACGCCTCGTCGAATTTCCACCGGCTGATCAGGCAGGCATCCGCCTGGCCGGGTGCAAACAGGGTCGCGCGATGGGTCAGCCGGTTGCAGGGGCCGATAGTCGTGACGGAGTAAAATCCGAAGTCCGCTGCGGCCACGGAGGCGATGTGCAACGTCCCATTGGTCGCGCCGCTGATGATGGAGCCGTCCTTCTTCCACTCATGCGTGACCGGCCCGCTGCCGGACAACGCGACCGTGAACGTCGCGCTCTCACCGACATTCTTCGTGAGATTCGCCAGCGGGTCGGCGGCGATCGGCGTGCGCACCATCACCGTGGCGCAGTTGGTCACGCCGTTGACCAGGCCGTTGACCTCGACGCAATAGACGCCACTGTCGTTCGTGGTGACATTGGCGAGCGTCAGACTGGCGTTCGTCCTGCCGGCCAGCAACACCCCGTCCTTGTGCCACGCGATGCTCACCGGGCCGGAGGCCGCAATGGTTGTCTGAAGGGTCACGGTGTCCGCCGGGCAATTCGTTGTGTTGGCCGGCCCGGTAGCCGTGACCAGGCTGCTGACGACAGTGATGATTTGTGAGCACGTAACGAAGTTCCCGCCGGCGTCGGTCGCCTTGTAGGTCCGCGTCACGGTGATGACGGTGCCGTTGGTGACGGCGCTGTCGCCCTCGAAACTCTTCACCGGCGTGCCGCAATTATCCGTGGCGGTGACCGCGTCCACGTTCGGCGCGGGAATGCCGGCCAGCGATACCGCGATGTTTGTCGGACAGAGAATCGTCGGGTTCTCGCCATCGCGGATCGTGACTGCGAACGCGCAACGCGTCTGATTGTTGCTGGCGTCCGCCGCCTCGCAGATCACCGCCATCGTGCCGACACCGAATGTTGACCCGCTCGGCGGCGTGCAAACCACGTTGGTCACCGCGCAGTTGTCCGTCGCTGAGACCATCCACGTCACATTGCTCTTGCTGCACCCGCCGCCATCCGCAACGGCCAGGATGTTCGTCGGACAGGCAATCACCGGGCCTTCCGTGTCGCGAATGGTCACGGTGAAGCTGCATGTGTTCGAGTTGCCGGACGGATCATACGCCACGCAGTTCACGATGTTGGTGCCAGCGGCGAAAAACGATCCAGCCGGCGGCGAGCAATGCACTGGCACCAGTCCGCCGATGCGGTCCACGAGCGCCATGCCGGTCAGCGTGGGGAGACTTGTCCGCCACATCAGGGTGCCCGCGCCTGTCGCCGGGTTGATTTGGATGATCTTCCCGCCGTCCTCCGTCGCGCCGTTGCCTCCGTCGCCTGCGCCGTAGAGCACGCCGTCGGGGCCATATTCCAGGCTCCCCACTTGGAAGCCAATCGAGCCGATGTCCGTCGCAACGCCGTTGGTCAGGTTGAGTCGTACCAGCCTCGATTTGTTGGTGCTGATGGCCGTGGCCCCGTAAAGGATGCCGTTCACTTCATCGTAGGCCAGGCCAACGATGTTGCTCACGCCGGTCAACCCCACCAACGTGGAAGTGCCCGTCCACGGATTCAAAATGCGCAGTTCCGAGGGCCGGCCCTTATTGAACTCATACACAGCCCGCGCGGCGTAAAGATTGGTGCCGACCCATTCCAAGCCGGCGTAGTTGCCGTCATTCGGAATCGCCGCGCCGATGTTCCCCAAAATCGGCGCTGAAAATTCCTGACCGAACTGGTTGCCGTCCGGCCTCTGCGTGAAGCCACGCCGGGCAAGGTTGTCGAATTCAATCTCCCCGGATGATGTGGCCAGGTTGCCCAGGACTCGGCCTGAACCGCTGTGCAGGAATAGTTCGATGAACTGCCCCGCCCGGCTGGTCGTGTAGAGAATGCCGCCGTGGTTGTCCATGGCGAATGACTGCGGATAACGCACCGCCGCACCACACTGGCCGGGGTCGCTGCCCTGCACCACATTCGTCGTGCAAGTAATCACCGGCGGCTGCATGTCCCGGATCGTCACCGTGAAGCTGCAACTGTTGGAATTGCCCAGCAAATCGCTGGCGCTACAGGTCACTGTGGTCGTCCCCAGCACGAAGGTTCCGCCGCTGGCCGGCGTGCAAACCAAATTAGTGGCCCCACCGCAATTGTCGGTCGCGGTCGCGCTGTAAACCACGTTGCTCTTGGTCAGTCGGCCAAGGTCAGCAGCCATGGTCAAATCAGCGGGGCAGATAATCTGTGGCGGCGTGGTGTCAGTAATGGTCACCGTGAAGGTGCAGCCGTTGGTGTTCCCGCTCGCGTCCGTCACGCCGCAGGAGACGGTGGTCACGCCCACCGTGAACGTGCTCCCGCTCGCCGGCGAGCACACCGTGTTGGTCACCGAACAGTTGTCCGACGTGGTGAGGGTCCACGTCACGTTCGTCTTCGCGCACGCCCCCGCGTCCGCCACGCCCGTCACGTTCGCCGGGCACGTGATGCTCGGTGCTTCCGTGTCACTGATCGTCACCGTGAAGGTGCAGCCGTTGGTGTTCCCGCTCACGTCCGTCACGCCGCAACTCACCGTGGTCACGCCCACCGCGAACGTGCTGCCGCTGGCCGGGTCGCACACCGTGTTGGTTACCGAACAGTTGTCCGCCGTCGCCAGCATCCACGTCACGTTCGTCTTGGAACAGGCTCCCGCGTCGGCCACGCCGGTGATGTTCGACGGACAGGTGATGCTCGGTGCTTCCGTGTCGCTGATGGTGACGGTGAAGGTGCAGCCGTTGGTGTTCCCGCTCGCGTCCGTCACGCCGCAACTCACCGTGGTCACGCCCACCGCGAACGTGCTGCCGCTCGCCGGCGAGCACACCGTGTTCGTCACCGAACAGTTGTCGCCCGTGACCAGCATCCACGTCACGTTCGTCTTCGCGCACGCCCCCGCGTCCGCCACGCCCGTCACGTTCGCCGGGCACGTGATGCTCGGCGCTTCCGTGTCACTGAT
>JANNEF010000190.1:0-5281 GCA_031378375.1 Verrucomicrobiota bacterium
CTGGATGGTGGCGCGGGAACGGCCCACCGCCTGCGCGATGCGGTCCAGTCCCAGTTCGCCTTGGAGGCCCAGTTGCACGGCCAGCAAACGCTCGCGCCGCGCTCCAGGCGGTTCCGTGTTCAGGCGGCGGGTGACGAGGTCCGCCTCACCGCAACGATCTAATTTTGCTCGGGGTCTGGCCATGCCCAAAGGCTATCCCCGCCGCTTAACTTCTACCAGCCAATTAACGTAGTTGGTATCAGATGGTCTGCGAGCAGGCGCGTGCAACGGAGAACAATCATCGTTGTTACCGTCACCCTGGCCGTTTCCATGGGCAGCGCCCAATCGCCAACTGGTCGCCGCCATCCGAAAAGCCAGGTTGCAATGTTCCGGATGGCCGTAGGAGTGAATCGAAGCATGTCGGAATTCCGCGGTTGTTCAGTCATCAGGCTACTTCGCCGTCGCCGCGTTCTGTTTCTTCGCACCCGCCGGTGCCTTGCCGCCTTCGATGCGCACCGGCCAGTTTTGCTTCACCAGTGCCTTCATCTCGCCGAGAGGTTTCGCGTAGTTCGGATCGGCGGCGAGGTTCTTCAACTCGCGCGGGTCTTTGTCGTGATCGTAAAGCTCAACACCCTTGGCGCCGTCATCCCACTCGGTGTAGCGCCAGCGCTCGGTCCGGACGGAGTAGCCGGGGAAACCGCCGCGCTGCACCTGCGTGAAGGCGGGTCGCGTCCACTTCGCCTTCGGGTTTGCGAGCAACGGACGGAGGCTCGCGCCCTGCAAATTCTTCGGCGGCGTGAGCCCGGCGAGATCGGCGAGCGTGGGATACAGGTCGAGCAACTCAACGGTGCGCGGAGAAACCTTGCCGCGCGCCTTCTGTCCGGGCGCGGCGATGATGAGTGGCACGCGGGCGGATTCCTCGAAGCAGCTTTGCTTCATCCACAATCCATGCTCGCCGAGATGATAGCCGTGATCGCTCCAGAACACGACGATGGTATGGTCGCGGAGCTTCAGTCGGTCGAGCGCGTCGAGGACACGGCCGATCTGTGCATCCACGAACGAGATGGCGGCGTAGTAGGCCTGCTTGCATTCACGCGCCTGATCCGGGGTCACACCGCACAACGGCCATGGCGACGTGGAGGCGAGCGCAGGTCGGGGGATGTGCTCCAGATGTTCCGCCGGTTCCTTTGGTAACTGGATTTTCTCCAGCGGATAGAGGTCGAAATACTTCTTCGGCGCGACGTAAGGCGTGTGCGGCTTGTAGAAACCCACCGCGAGAAAGAACGGTTCGCCCGCGTGCTTCTCCAGCAGCGTGATGGCCTCGGACGCGACCTTGCCGTCGGTGTGATCGGTGTCGGCGCCCTCCTTGTCGCTCAGGAAACTCATGGCGCTGCCGAGACCGCGTCTGGGGGTAAAGTTGACGATGTCAGGCTCCAGCGTGGTCTTGTCGCGTCCGGCGGGATTAATAAATTCCTGCCACGACTTCGGATCGTCCAGCCCGCTCGTGCCGATGTCGCCCGGGTTGCCGTAGTGATAAATCTTCCCGACGCGTGCGTGGTAGTAGCCATGCTGACCGAAGAACTGGGAAAGCGTCACCACGTCCGGCAAGCCCGTGCGGAAGTGATATTGCAAATTGAAGACGCGGGTCGTGCCGGGCCGCAAACCCGTCATCAGCGACGAACGGCTCGGCGAGCACAGCGGAAACTGGCAATACGCCCGGTCGAACCGCACGCCCTGCCCGGCAAGCCGGTCAATGTTCGGCGACTTCACCAGCGGATGCCCGTAGCAGCCGAGGTCCGTATTCATGTCGTCCACCGCGATGAACAGGACGTTCGGTTTCGCGGACTTCCCCGGATCGGCGGCCTGCGCCGACAGCAGTGCGGCGACAATGGCCGCGCAGAGCGAGAGTGTTTTCATCGAGTTGTTTCTGAAGGATGCAACCCGCTGACCGCTACATGCAAGTCTTGGCATTCGAGCAGTCAACAACGGCAGGCATTCCGTGCGCGCTGTCGAGGTCAACCCTGCCTGGTCCGTTTGCACTCGGCCAGCGCCTCGCGGATTTGCTCGAAGCGGAATCGGAAGCCCGCGGCCAGCAGTCGTCCGGGCACGACGCGCCGGCTCTTGATGATGAGTTCGGTTTCGGTCCGTAGAAAGAAGGCGCCCACTTCCAACATCCATTCTGCCGCGGGCAAACCGAACGGCACGCCGCACAACTCGCGCACGGCCGACATCATCTCGCAATTCTTTACCGGGGTTGGCGCGGCGAGATTCACCGGTCCGAGGATCTCGTCCTGTTCCGCGATCCAGTCAATGGCGCGGCAGAGGTCGGCCTCGTGTATCCAGGAGACGTATTGGCGTCCGCTGCCCATCTGCCCGCCGAGACCGCAGCGCGCGAGTCGGCAAAGCACGGGGAAGACGCTGTTCTTGCCCTGACCGATGACCATGGCCATACGCAGCGCAACCTTGCGGGTCCGTGGCGTCAGGGCTGCGTCAAAAGCCTGTTCCCATGCCTTCGCGATTTCCACGGAGAACGCGTCTCTGGCTTCCGGCGTCGCGCCGATTTCACCAGCCTCGTCCCAGGCGGGACCGAAGGTGTGCTTGTAGATTGTCGCCGTGCTGGAGTTGAGCCAGACCTTCGGCGGATTTTCGCAGCGCGCGATCGCTTCGCCGAGAACGCGGGTCGATTCCACCCGCGAATCCATCATCAGCCGGCGGTTGTGCGCGGTGTAACGGCAGTCCACGGAGCGTCCGGCAAGGTTAATCAGCACCTCCGCGCCATCGAGTTCGCGCGCCCACTCGTCGGCCGTGCGCCCGTCCCAATAGCACTGGCGTACCCGGTCGGCGCCGTCACGCGGCGAACGGGTGAACACGACGACCTCACAACCTTGACTCAGAAAATGATCGCGCAGGACTTGCCCGAGAAAACCGCTGCCACCCGCAAGGATGATGCGCCGGGCTTTCATGGTCGCAGCAGGAACAGCTCGAAGAACGCGCCGAGCTGCGCGTTCGACGTTTCGTTGGGATCGTGGGCCGCGCGGCTGCTCATGGCCACGCGGTTGGTGAAGCCGAGGAGTTGATTGAGCGTGACCGCGTGATTGAGCGCCAGCCAGCGGGATGGCGGATCTTCCGCGCCGCCGCTGACCAGGAACGGTCGCGGCGCGATCAGCGCGTGCAACTCATGCAAGTCGTGGCCCTGCTCGATCATCTTTCGGTAGGCGCCGGTGCGGGGATTCGCGGCGGAAGGCAGGCCCGGCTTCCGCTTCACCATGTCATCGCGCCCGAGATACCACGGCTCCCAGTAGTTCACGTTCGAGCGGGTCTCGTCGAAGACGATGCCGGGATCGCTCACCGCGACGGCGGCGAACTTGTCCCACAACGCACCGGCGAAGAGCGCCCACTTGCCGCCATAGCTGTGCCCGACGATGCCGATGCGCGTGGCATCCACGGACGGAAGATTCGCCAGCGCGTGCCAGGCATTCGCCGCGACGTAGGCGTGAAACGAGAGCGGCTGGCACGACGCCCCGTTGACGTCCGGCTTCCACGCATCGCCCCCCGGTGTGCCGATGCTCAAGGTCACGAAACCCCGCCGCGCCAGTTGCAGCGCGAAGTCGCGGTGAGTCGCGCCCGGCTTCAACCCCACGCTGGTCTCCGGTTCGTAAAAGACCACGAGCACGGCGGCCCGCGGTCGCGCGCCATCGGGAAGGAGCAGCCAGCCTTCGCCGGACTGGCCGGCCGCAATCTCCAACCGCACGCGTTGCTGCGTGAAGTTGTCGCGCCGCGATTCGCTGAGCACTTCGAACCGCGGTCGCTCGATGACGGCGGGCCACGGTCCCATCAGCGCCTGCCACTCGCGCAGCATCTCGGCGCGGCGACGCGGCCACTCCGCCGCCGAGGCCACTTGCGTCCCGTCCTTGAACAGCCGCGGGGAACGATAGGCGCCGAACCGGTTGGTGAACTCAGCCGGCGGATGGAAGCAGGGCGCGAGGAGGTGCTGCGCCGATGCCGCGTCAGCCACCCCGGCGGTCGCGCGGCGGGCGGGCGGTCCCGGTGGAGCCGTTGGGGAAGCCGCCTGGCCTCCGGCGATCACCAGCGGGAACATGCCGAGCATGATCAACCTGCGAAGTGCGAACACGCCGCCGATTGTGCCGGGGACGCGGGCCGATACAAGTCCACACTCCCGCCGCGTTGGCGCGCGGCGTTTACGCCGCTTCAGCGTCGCCAGTCCGAAGGCTAATTGTCTCGTCCATGCCGGGCGGACGTTGAAGCGCCTCAAGGCCGCGCGCCAGCGTCTTGGAGTGCGGCGGGAAGCGCAGCGCCACGCCGCCTTCGCACGGGTAATGACTCACGAACCTCCGCGATGTCAGCGCGTCCGTAGTAGCTGGGAAGCGGGTAACGACCGTGGAGCGAAGGGGCGTAGGAACGTGGTGGTCGCTGCCGGATTGGACCCGACTCAAAAGGGCCGACGTAGTGCCGCAAGGCTGATCGCGTCGGTGCGACGAAGAGTCGCCTGGAGGTGAGCGGAGCCGAGCGGTTGGCGCGGCTGGGGCGTTGCTTCCGCACGACTTGGAACGAGAGCCTGAGCCAGCCCATCAGGACCACGAACTGTAACGCGGGTGGCGGGAGACCCGCGTGTCGGGTTTGGGTGGGTGGGGGCGGGGTAATTTTCCCGCCTCCTACCCACATCGCTTCCGTTGCGGCTGCGCCGTGCTGGGATCATATTTGTGCAATTCGTGTCTTCCTGGGGCGACGTCAGGTTGATTCGACCGCCGGGTCGCCTGAGCGTCGTCATGAAAAAACGCAAGCTGTCGCCAGCTTGCGTTCGCGAAATGAGTTGTGCGGGAAGATTAGCTCACGCGGCGGCGTTTCCACACCCACAGCGCGCCAAGTCCCATCATGGACAAGGCCACTACCGACGGCTCCGGCACCGGTACGATTTGTCCGCGGATTTCACCGCCGGGGAAGGTCGAATTGTGAATGTTGATATACCAAAGGCTGTTGTTCAAATCCGCGATCTGATTCGCCACCGTGTAAGCGCCGATGGGTGCCAGACTCACTGACCCGTTGATCGCACCTGACGTGGCGCCCAATGGAATGACTGTGCCACCCAAGCCGTAAATCACCCCCGTGTTTACGCCAACCGCAGCCGGACCATGAATGTGAGCGGCTGACACGTTGGCCGAGAGCCCTGAAAACGAGCCGAGGAGCGTCAGGGTCGTACCCGACAGCGTGAGGTTCACTGTGCCAATGCCCTGACGGGCACCACCGCCGTCCTGGGCGCCGTTCATGTTGGAGAGGAAACTTT
>JANNEF010000191.1:0-5812 GCA_031378375.1 Verrucomicrobiota bacterium
AAGATCGTTTTGAATCACGTCTCGCGACCGGTCCGAAGTCTTCTCGAGTCCGCTGCTCCTGCTTCGAGTGGGGAGAAGGTTTTCTTCCACGAGGGCGGAGCGGATGAACATCTTCGTGGCGTCCTCCGCGTTGATGTTTCCGTAGGCAACCTTGCGCCGGTGAATTTCCAGTCCGTGCAGCGTCACGATTTCCTCAATCAGCACACGCCCGGCCTCGACGCTCCAGTGCGGCTTCTGGTGCGTGACTTTGCAGACGTGCGGAGCGAGCTGGAAAATCCACTGCGGGTCAATGCCGGCGACGGTGCGGGCAAAAAGCTGCGACGTTTCCACGATCTCGCCCGCGACGACCCACTGTGGCTGATTCGTGCGCGGCGCTGGGGCTTTGTCCTCCGGTCGCGCGCCCTTTTTCTTCGGCGGTTCGCCGCGTTGCGCGAGTGAGGAGCCGGGGAAGAGGGTCAACAGGCGGTTGCCCCCGGCCTTGTAGGTGTTGCGCTCCTCGCGGGTCGCAACGTGTCCAATCATGCCCGCCAGAATGGAGCGATGAATCGCATCGTAGGCCGCGTTGCTCTCGTTCAACTTGAAGCGGCCGAGCGCTTCGAGCGAATCGTGCAGTTGCGCGTAGAGGTCCTGCCACTCGCGCATCCGCAGGTAGGAGAGAAAATGCTGGCGGCAGAACTTCCGGCGCTGGCCCTGCGTGCGCAGCTTTTCCCACTCGTCATGTACGGCGTTCCAGATGTTGAGCAACGCGAGGAAGTCCGACTGCGGATCGTGGAAGCGTCGGTGCGCCGCCATCGCGGCTTCCTTCTGATCGAGCGGACGCTCGCGCGGGTCCTGGATGCTCAAGCCGGAGGCGATGATGAGCAGTTCGTGCGTGGCGTGCTCGTGTTGCGACTGGAGCAGCATCCGGCCAATCGTCGGGTCGATGGGCAACCTGGCGAGGTCGCGACCAAGCGGAGTGAGTTCGCGCTGTTCGTCGAGCGCTCCCAGTTCTTGCAGCAGCGCGAAGCCGTGGGCAATGGAGGCGGGCGTGGGCGGCTGGACGAACGGAAAGGTCTCGATGTCGCCGAGACTGAACGCCTTCATTCGCAGGATGACTTCCGCGAGGTTGGCCCGTTGGATCTCCGGCTGGGTGAACGGCGGGCGGGCGTTGAAATCCTCCTCGGAATAGAGCCGGATGCAGACGCCCGCCTCAATGCGGCCGGCGCGGCCCTTGCGCTGGTTGGCGCTGCTCTGCGAGACGGCTTCCACGGGCAGGCGCCTGGTGCGAGTGCGCGGGTTGTAGCGGCTCAGGCGCGCGAGGCCGGCGTCGATGACGTAGCGAATGCCGGGAATGGTCAGTGAGGTCTCGGCGATGTTCGTGGCGATGACAATCTTGCGGCGGGGCGAACTGGAGAAGACGCGCTGCTGATCGCCGGAGCTTAAGCGGCCAAAAAGCGGAATGACCTCCGCCTCGCCGGAGAAGCGGCCTTCGAGCTGGTCGCTCGTCTCGCGGATGTCGCGTTCGCCCGGCATGAAGATGAGCACGTCGCCGAAGTTCGTTTCAAAAAGGATGCGCTCGGTCGCCGTCACCGCGGCGTCGATGTAGCTGATGTCACCGCGCTCCTCCGAAGCGGCATCGAGCGGCTCGTAGATGACCTCGACCGGATACAGGCGGCCCGAGACTTCGATGATCGGCGCGTCATCGAAGTGGCGCGAGAACGCCTGCGTGTCGATGGTGGCGGAGGTGACGATGAGCTTGAGATCCTGGCGGCGCAGCAGCAGGCCCTTCAGGTAGCCGAGGAGGAAATCAATGTTGAGCGAACGTTCGTGGGCTTCGTCGAGGATGATCGCGTTGTACTCGGCCAGCGTCGGGTCGCCCTGCGTTTCGGCGAGCAGGATGCCGTCGGTCATCAGCTTGATGTAGGTGTGCGCGCCCGAGCGATCGTCGAAACGAATCTTGCAGCCGACTTCGCGGCCCCAGGTGACGTTCAACTCCTCGGCAATGCGCTGCGAGATGGAGAGCGCGGCGACGCGGCGCGGCTGGGTGCAACCGATCATGGCCCCGATGCCCAGCCCGGCTTCGAGGCACATCTTGGGGATCTGCGTGGTCTTGCCCGAGCCGGTTTCACCCGCGATCACGACGACCTGATGGTCGCGAATGGCGGCGACGATCTCGTCCTTGCGCGCGGTGATCGGGAGGTCGGGCGGATAAGTCACACGCGGCGCGTTGATGCGCCGTGCTTGACACAAGGCGATGGAGACGCGCACCTCGTCGAGGATGCGCCGGAGCAACGCCTCGTGCTTGTCGGGATGATGACGATCGCGCAACAGCCGGACCAGCCGCGATCCCAGCCGCACCCAATCGTGCAGGAGGCATTGCGGCAGGAGCTCTTTCAGTTCTTCAATCCGTACATCAGCCATGCGAGAGCCTTTGATGGTAGCGGGTGAAGTCGGCGGTGGGAATCAGGCAATTGAGGTGCGCAGGCGGGGGGTGGCCACACTTACTCTAGCGCGCGGGCAACTGCTTCGGCGAGCCTCTGGCGATAGGCAGGCAGCGCGATCTGCCGGGCTTCCTTCGGGTTGGACAGATAGCCTGCCTCAATCAACACGCCGGGCCGGCGCTGGCCGCGCAGCACCGCCATGAAGCGCGCGCGTCGCACGCCGCGATCCGCCGCGCCGGTGGCCGCCAGCACGGCGCGGTGCAGCCGGAATGCCCATTGTACGTTTTCCTCGTCGAAGGCGTTGTTGGGGAATGCCTGCTTCGGATCGTCGGCGTAGTCGCGCACCAGGTGCGACGACATCCCGACGGGCGTCAGGCAATAGGTTTCCAACCCGGCCAGTTCCCGGTTGGGCAGGCCGGAATTGAAGTGCAGGCTCAGGAAAAGATCCGCCCCGACGCGCTCGGCCAGCGCCACGCGGTCGGTCAACGACACCTCGGTGTCGTTGCTGCGCGTCAGGAAAACTTTCCAACCGTTGGCGGCAAGCAAATCGCGCAACCGCCGCGCCCAATCGAGCGTGAAGTTTTTTTCAAATTCGTTGTGCGGGACGCTTTGGGTGCCGATGTCCTTGCCGCCATGACCGGGATCAATGACGACGCTTCGTTGGCTCTTGCCGCCGGGCTCGGCGCCATTGCCACCGCTGGCGCCCCCGCTTTCCTGCGCTCCGGTCGGGCTCAGGCTGGCCAGCGGCTGCAAATTCTTCTGCGCGTCGAGTGAGTGAATGTGTGGCACGCCCTGGATTCGCTGGGGCGCGAAGCCCAGCCAGAACTCCAGCCCGTCGCACTGGGCGATGCGGCTGCCGATTTTGACTGTCAGCGTGCGGTCCGGGGTGCGGAGTTGGTAGCTGGGCGCGAAGCCGCCGGTGAGTTGGGTGAAGTTGGGCAGGCCATGCGCTTTTCCCCAGTCTTCCAGAGCTGTCCAAGTGTTGGCCACTGGCGGTGGTGGCGGCGTGGCGGACGTCGCGTTGGTCAGAGGCAGAGGCGGGGACGACCGCGCCAGTGATGGAAGAGGCGCGGGTGAGGGCGGGCGTGGGAGGGGTGGCGGTGGCGACTGCAACGGCGCGGGCGGAGCGATCACCATTGCTTGCGGCACGGTAACGGTGGTCAGGGACGCAGGTGTTCGGGAAGCCGTCTGGCATCCGGCGATTCCCAGCGGGAGCGCCGCGAGCAGGACCAGCTTACGAATGGCGAACATGCCGCTGATAATGCCGATGACGATTGTCGAAACAAGTCCGCAGTCCCCAAACCGGCGCTCTCGTTGGTGAAAGCGGGGCGGTCGAACCTTGAACTTTGAGGCGGTAACCTTCTACTGGATCGCCTCGGCGTCGCATGGTGCTTGAGCTGCGGCGATAAGAAGCGTTCTGGTTCTCCAACGATCCTGAAGGTCGGTTCGGGCTATCGTTGCGGTTTGGGGCTGTCGCAAAGCAGTGCGGTTCTCACTGGACGTTCTTGTCCGGGGCGCGCGGCTCGTAGTCGCTCTCTTTCACCCAGCCGGTGGTCAACCTCTCGCCGCGCATGAACTTTTCATAAAAACCGACATGCCCCTTGTTCGCGTGTTCGTAGCGGTCAAAGACGTCACCTCCGCCAGACATCCGAGGGTCACCTTGCACTTTGAGTTCGGAGAACAGACGGGACTTGAACGCCGCGCACTCGGACTCTGACGCTGCACTGCCAGCGAGGTTGTTCAGGCAATCGCGGTCCTGCTTGAGGTCGTAGAGTTCCTCCACGCCGCGCTTGCCAAAGCTCAGTTGCCAGAGCTTGTCGGCGGAATTTTTCCGGTGCGCGTCGAGGATGAACGTCTTGGTCGCGCCGGCGTCGCAGTCGAGGTAGCCGGTCTGGGGATTGCCCACGGGCCAGCGGTCGGGCGCGAAGTTTTGCAGGTAGAGCGAGGTCGCCGTGATGATGCCGCGCACGGGATAACCGGCATCGTTCGGGCGGCCCACGTCCTGTCGTTCGCGACCGATGAGAACATGGTCGCGCGCGGGATTCACCTGGCCGGATTTCGGCGAATCGAAAATATCGGTGAGGCTGCGCCCGGGCGACGCGGCCATGCCAGTCTGTGCCCATTTCAAGTCAGCAACTTCGACGAAGGTCGGCGCGAGATCGACGAAGCTCACAAAGTCATCCACCACGCGACCGGGCCTGGCGATGCCGCGCGGCCACATCGCGGCGAGCGGAACATGATTGGCGAACTCGTAGGCCTGTCCCTTCACGCGCGGGAAGGGCATGCCGTGATCCGACGTGACGATGACAAGTGTGTTCGAGAGCAGTCCGCGCTTGGCCAGCGCATCGAGCATGCGCCCGAGATGCCGGTCGAAGTGTTCGACCTCGAAGGCGTAGTCGAGCATGTCGTTGCGCACCGTGTCATTGTCCGGCCAGAAGCCGGGCACGTGGTCGATGTCGCTGAGTTTCTTCCCGCCCTTCGTCACGCCGGAGCCGAACTCGTAACCGCGATGCGGCTCAATCGCACCATACCAGAAACACCATGGCGCATTAGTCGGTGCGGCGGCGAGGAAGTCGTCGAAGTTCGCGGCGTAATCGTTGTTGCTGATCTCCTTGGTGGGTGGCGCAAGCTTGCGCGCATTGAACGGCCGGCCTGTCATCTGGCGCGGCTTGCCGAGCGCATTCGTCGCCACGCCCGGCCCCCAGCCCTTCTGCGTGTGGCCGACGAACCAGCCGTTCTCCGCCAGCGTCTCGCCCCAGCCTTTGAACTCCGGCGGGAAATAGCTGATGTGATTCGCCGCCGCCTTGAGTTGCCATGAGTTGCGCCCGGTGAGCAGACACGCGCGCGACGGCGCGCACTTCGCGTTCGGCGTGTAGGCGTTGTTGAAGAGAATGCCCTCGCGGGCCACGCGATCGAACGCCGGCGTCTTCACCCAGCGCGTTCCGTAAGCGCTAGCGTGCAGCCCCCAGTCATCCGCAATGGCGAAGAGAATGTTGGGCCGGTTCGTATCGGCCGCATGAGCCGAAGTCATCCCAGCCAGGCAACCGGTGAGAACGATCACGCCGCTCAGCCAACTGCCCGTCCGCCGATATTTGCTTTTGATCATGATGCTTAACCAAGTTGCGAATCAGGAACCGATTCGTTCCTCAAATCATACCAACTACGTTAATTGGCTGGTAGAAGTTAAGCGGCGGGGATAGCCTTTGGGCATGGCCAGACCCCGAGCAAAATTAGATCGTTGCGGTGAGGCTGACCTCGTCACCCGCCGCCTGAACACGGAACCGCCTGGAGCGCGGCGCGAGCGTTTGCTGGCCGTGCAACTGGGCCTCCAAGGCGAACTGGGACTGGACCGCATCGCGCAGGCGGTGGGCCGTTCCCGCGCCACCATCCAG
>JANNEF010000210.1:0-1595 GCA_031378375.1 Verrucomicrobiota bacterium
TCGTGCTGACTTCGCGGAGCACGTTTTGGCCGAGTTCACGGCTATACGAGACACGCACGGTCTGGCCGGAATCCAGACTGCACTTGGCGCATCCGCCCTTGCGGGAGAAGCGCGTGCTGTCATTCCACACGAAGGGCAATGGCGTGACTCTGTCCTTGGACTTGAGCGCAATGGTCTGGCTGGCGCAGTCGATGGCCTCGACCACACCCCGAAGTGAGTGGGTGCGCGGCGGCCGTGCCCAACCGGTGTTCGTCGCGGCGAGCAGCAAACCCGCCGCGACCGGGATGAGGATGAATTTCGATTTCATAGGAAACCTCCATCCGTCACTTGCCCGACTCCATCAATTTGCTGGCACCGCCCTTGGCCGTGCCTCCGGTCGTTCCTCGCGGAAGCGTGGGGTGCTCCTCCCGATAACGAGGGCTGGACTGCACCGCTGCGTTCTTCTCGACGAGCGGCGCGATGGTGAACTCAGGCCGTGCTGGCGCGGATCGGGCCAGTTCGGGGAACTGCTCCAGCGCGCGGGGGCTGGCGGCCATCGCCCGATTGTTCTTCACGGCGGTGAGTTCGTTCACGGCGCAGCACGCTTCAGTTCGCGGCGCTGCGGAACGCGTCAGCCAAGGAAAGGCTTCTTTCGCTCGCGGGCTGGCGGCGACGGCGCTTTTCCTCAACGACTCCACGGAATCCACATACTGCGCGGTCGCCGTGGCGATGTTCAGTGACAAGGCTGCGGCGGTGAGCGCCAACAGGCTCAGGTAGTTTTTCGTTTTCATTTGTTTCTCTGGTTGCGGCGGCGAATGAGTTCACCGCCAGTGTTGTTTTGGTCAAAACGGATTGCTCTACGCCCAGCACGGTTCGCGCTGTTTGATTTTGTTTCTCGCGTTCATAAGTCAGCAAGAATTGGTGTTTGTATTGCCTGCCGCATCGGCGCGGGCGGGCGTGGGAGTTGAAGGCTCGCCACGCACCGCCCGGCGCAGTCCGGGGTCGGCGTGGGGTTATTCCTTCTCCATTCCCTTGGTCGGGTGGCTGCCCTTTTTCATCACGCAGCAGAAGGCGTCCTCCGACCCGCACGTCTTGCAGACGTGGACGACCACATCCTTGGCCTGCTTGCCTCGGCCCTCGGTCTTGATGATGGTTTCACATCCGGCGCACAGGTGTTTCTGTGTCGCCTTCTCTTCCTTGATCGCTCCTTTCGTTGTCTTGTCGATATACGTCACCGTGACGGTTTTGCACTTCGGACACGACATCGAGACCATGTCGCCCGGCTCCAGCTTGTTGACGTCACCGACCGTCATGGGCTTCATCAAGAGCTGGGCGCCCTTGACCTGATCGGCGGCGTTCGTGGTGTTGGGCAACCAGACTGCCATGGCGACCGCCATCGCAATACCGGCGGCAATGATGTTGTTCTTAACTGTCTTCATTTTATGTTCTTTCGTTTGTTTTGTTGTTGTTTCTGCATCGGGCCAACCGATGTGTTGACCCGAAATCTGTTTGTGGCGCTCGTCTTCATTCGTGGGCCGCGTCGCCGCGCCTATGCGCGCCTCTCTCGCCCTGAGTGAATCGCAAACGAGTCTGATTAACTTTTCCGAGCCATCCAG
>JANNEF010000291.1:0-45944 GCA_031378375.1 Verrucomicrobiota bacterium
CGAGGAGTTGTTCGTAGGTGTCGCAAACTTTTGCGAGGCCGTGGCGCGCGGCCACTTGTTCCGCGTGGGCGCGCGTGCGCGAGGCGATGGCCACGGGGTTGAAGCCCGCCCGGCGATACGCGACGAGGTGGCAGTCGTTGACGATGAAACCGCTGCCGAGCACGCCGATGCGGAAATCCTGCCGGCGGGGCAGGGTGGGATAAAGGTCGAGGTCCATGGCGGGAGGTTAAGTGGCGGCGTGGTGATGGCTAGGTGAACGTGTTGCCTGCTTCCATCCGCGTTTTTCCTGATTGTCGCGTCCGTATTTTCGGCCTACGCTCGCCACCATGAAAATGAACTTCATCCGCATTTATCGTGGGTTGCTGCTGGTCGTGCTGGTCGTGGTGGCGATTAGTCGCGCCGCCGTCGCCGCCGAGCCAACCGCGTTTCAACTCGTCAAGGAGGGCAACCGCCACCTCGGCGAGGACGCCAAGGATCGCGTCGTGCAGATTCGCTCCGAGAAGTCCGTCGGCACGCTCACGCCGAACATCTGGTACGTCGTTTATTACGACCCGGACGCCACGGCGATGGCCGCCGAGATCAAATTCAAGGCGGGGAAGAAGGAGTCGGTCAAACGGCCCGCGCGCATCCTGGAGCCGATCACCGGGGCGCACAAGGAACTGCCCAAGGAAAAGTTGAAGCTGGACTCAGACAAGGCGCTCGCCATCGCCATCAAGGAACCGCTGCTCAACAACCTAACCTTGAAAGCCAGCCAGATGTGGCTGGAACGGTGGGGCGACGAAAAGGTGCCGGCGTGGAAGGTGCGCCTCTGGGCCGCCAAGTTGAACAACCCCAACAGCAACGTGGACATTGGCGATCTCTACATCGCCGCCGAGGACGGCAAGCTGTTGAAGAACGATCTGCACATCAACCGGGTTGACTAGCCCCATCCCGTGACTTCGCCGCCCGCCGCCGCCCGTGATTACGATGTCGTGATCATCGGCGGCGCGTTGTCGGGCGCGGCGACGGCGATGCTCCTGTTGCGCGAGCGGCCACAATTGCGCGTTCTCATCGTGGAGAAATCCCCCGCGTTCACGCGTCGCGTGGGCGAAGCCACGGTGGAGGTGAGCAGCTACTTTCTCTGTCGCGTGCTGGGGTTGACGCACTATCTGAACGAGGCGCATCTCGTGAAGCAGGGGATGCGTTTCTGGTTTTTCAACGATCGCGCCACGGCGCTCGATCAGTGCAGCGAGATTGGCGGGCGTTACCTCGCGCGGGTGCCGGCCTTCCAGGTGGACCGCGCGACGCTGGACGAGGAAGTGTTGCGCCGCGCCGTCGCGCTCGGCGCGGAACTCTGGCGCCCGGCGTCCGTGCAGCAGGTGGAACTGGTGTCGGGCGGTCAACAAACCGTGATTGCGCGTGTCGGTGACGAGACGCGCGAGGTGCGCGCCCGCTGGGTGGTGGACGCGTCGGGTGTCGCGGCGTTACTCGCACGGCAGCAGGGTTGGTGGCGCGCGAACACCGAACATCCCACGACCGCCGTCTGGTCCCGCTGGCGCGGCGTGAAAGATTGGGACGGTGCCGAGCTGGCGCAAAAATTTCCCGCCTGGGCGGCGAGTTGTTTCGGCATCCGCAACACTGCGACGAACCATCTGGTCGGCGACGGGTGGTGGGCGTGGTGCATTCCGCTCAAGGGCGGCGACGTGAGCGTGGGCGTCGTGTTCGATCAACGTCTGGTCGAATTTCCTGAAGCGGGCGCGCCGGGCCAGCGGTTGAAGGACTTTCTCAGCCGCCATCCCGTCGGGCGCGAGTTGTTGGTGGATGCGCACTGGGCTGAGGGCGACGTTCACTGGCGCAAGAACCTGCCGTATTACAGCACGACATACGCGGGCGACGGCTTCGCGCTGGTGGGCGACGCGGGGGCGTTCCTGGATCCGTTTTACAGTCCGGGCATGGACTGGGTGGCGTTTACGGCGGTCTCGACAAGCGCCTTGATCGCCGCGCAACTGCGTGGCGAGGCGCTCGCGCCGCTGGTGGCGCGGCACAACCGCGACTTCACCCGCAGCTACGCGCGCTGGTTCACGGCCATCTACCGGGACAAATACGAGTACATGGGCGAGTACGATTTGCTGCGGCTTGTGTTCCTGCTGGACCTGGGGCTGTATTACATTGGCGTGGCCGCGCAGCCGTTCAAGCGCGGCGTGGCGGCGCTGCGCGAGCCGGTGTTCACCACGGCGCCCTCGGTGCCGTGTTATCACCTGATGCGGATCTACAATCGCCGTTTTGCCGCGCTGGGACGGGCGCGTCGGACGCGTGGGGCGTTGGGGCGGCGAAATGATGGCCGGCAGTTCATGTTCGCCGGCTACACGTTTTCTCCCGGCAGCGCGCTGCCCATCCTGAAGGCGCTGCTTGGCTGGGCCTGGCTGGAAGTTACCGAAGGCTGGCGCAGTTGGTTCGTGCGGAAACGGGCGGTGACGATCAAAGCTCAGATCTCGCGGAGTCTTCCCGGCGAACATCGAATACCGAACATTCAACACTCAACGCCGAACCAGCGAAAGGCGGCGTCATTGGACGTTCCATGTTGAATGTTCGGTGTTTGATGTTCGGTTGAGACTCCTTCTTCGCGCCTACTCCTCTCCGTTGTCCGCCTTGCGTTCCCACGCCTGCTTCTGGCGCTCCGGCAGGGTCGTGTCCACTTTCGGGTAGTAGGTTTCCTCGCCGAACAATTCATCGGCGGCCTGTTGGAGGTCGCGCGATGGGTTCACGAAGAATTTCTCGTGCGTCTCGATGAAGATGATTTCGCCGGTGGGGCGCATGAGACAGAGGAACAAGGGGCACTTGCCGCGATGCGCCTCGGCCAGTTGGCGCGCGGACTCCA
The DNA here is from genome assembly GCA_031378375.1 of Verrucomicrobiota bacterium. GTDB lineage: Bacteria > Verrucomicrobiota > Verrucomicrobiia > Limisphaerales > JANNEF01 > JANNEF01. The sequence continues at coordinate 2,858 of JANNEF010000291.1, forward strand.
AACGTTCCGGCGTCAGATGCGAGGTGTGCAGGCGCAGGTGGACCTGCCGGGTGTATTTGCGCGGCGCGTCCTCCAGCGGCAGGATTTCCTGCGGGAAAATCTTTGGTTTGTCCTCGCCGTTGTTTACCATGCCGATGACGAGCACGGCCTTGTTGAGAGCGAGCAGTTCGCGGTATTTGTCGTAGCTCTCGTTCACGCAAATCATCTGCAGGGTGCCTTCGAGATCTTCGAGCGTGACCGTCGCGAAGGGCTTGTTGCTCTTCTTCGACACGCCCTGCTGCACCGCCGCGATGAGGCCGCCGATGCGCGTGAGGCTGCGGTTGGGGAGTTGCGCGGCGGTGACGGAGTTGGCCAGGCAATACCGTTGCAAGATCTCGGCGAAGGGCGTGAGCGGATGGCCGGTGACGTAGAAGCCGAGCAGTTCCTTCTCGGCGGCGAGCAATTCGTGCTGCGGCCATTCGGCAAGCCGTCCGTGGGATTCCGGCTGCGGCGGCGCGGTTTCCTCGAACGCGCCAAAGAGCGAACTCTGCCCGCGCTGGCGATCCTGCACGACGCTGGCGGCGCGGGCCAGCGTGCGGTCAATCTGCCCGAACAACGTCGCGCGCGTCTCGCCCAGGCAGTCGCACGCGCCGCACTTGATGAGGGCTTCGAGGACTTTGCGGCTGACGGCGCGGGTGTCCACGCGCTCGCACAGGTCGGCGAGCGTGGTGAAGGGGCCGCTTTCGCCGCGCGCCTTAAGGATGCTTTCCACCGCGCCTTCGCCGACGCCTTTGATGGCGGCGAGGCCGAAGCGGATGGCCCCCTGGGGCTGTGATTTGAGATCCGGCGTTTGCGGTTTTGGAGGGGCGGGTGCGAAAACGGTTTGCCCTTCGTTCACATCGGGCGGCAAAACTTCCACGCCCATCGCGCGCGCCTCGCCGAGAACGACGGCGAGCTTTTCCGTCGTCCCCATTTCGTTCGTCATCATCGCGCTGAGGAACTCGACGGGGTAGTTCGCCTTCAGATACGCGGTCTGGTAGGCGACGATGGCGTAGGCGGCGGCGTGCGACTTGTTGAAGCCGTAGCCGGCGAACTTCTCGAGCAGGTCGAAGATGGCGTTGGCCTTGGGCGCGGGGATGTTGTTCGTCTTCGCGCAGCCCTTAACAAAGGTCTCGCGCTGCTTCTGCATCTCCTCGACCTTCTTCTTGCCCATGGCGCGGCGCAGCAGGTCGGCGCCGCCGAGTGTGTAGCCGGCGAGCACTTGCGCGGCCTGCATCACCTGCTCCTGGTAAACCATGATGCCGTAGGTCTCGCCGCAAATCGGCTCCAGCAACGGATGCTCGTAATCAATCTTCACCTCGCCGTGGCGGCGCTTGATGAATTCGGGAATCAGTTCCATCGGTCCGGGCCGGTAAAGCGCGATGAGCGCCGTGATGTGCTCGACGGAACTGATCTGGAACTTGCGGCACAGGTCGCGCATCCCGCTGGATTCCAGTTGGAAGATGCCGACGGTGTTGCCCTTGTTCAGCACGTCGTAAGTCTTCTTGTCGTCCAGCGGCAGGCCGTCAATCGGCACGGCGACACCCTGCGTGCGCTGAATCATCTCGCAGGTGTTGCGGATGACCGTGAGCGTCTTGAGTCCCAGGAAGTCCATCTTCAACAGGCCGAGGTCGCCGACGGGATTCATCGCGTATTGCGTGACGATGACGCCGTCCTCGTCCTGCTTGAGCGGCAGCAGATTGACGAGCGGTTGGTCGCCGATGACGACGCCCGCCGCGTGGACGCTGGCGTTGCGCGTGAGGTCTTCGAGCGCGAAGGCGGTGTCCACCAGTTCACGCGTGACTTCCTCGGTGTCGTAAGCGTGTTTGAAGTCGGCGGACTGCTTGAGCGCCTTCTCCAACGACATCTTGAGCTCGTTGGGAATCATCTTCGCCAGCCGGTCGCACTCGCCGTAGCTCAGGCCCATGACGCGGCCCACATCGCGCACGACGGACTTCGCGCCCATCGTGCCGAAGGTGATGATCTGCGCCACGGAATCGCGCCCGTATTTCTCGCGCACGTATTCGATGACGTCCGCGCGGCGGTCGTCGGCGAAATCAATGTCAATGTCGGGCGGGTTGACGCGCTCCGGGTTGAGGAACCGCTCGAACAGCAGCCCGTAGCGGATGGGGTCCACGTTGGAAATCTCCAGCAGATACGTGACGAGCGAGCCGGCGGCGGAACCGCGCGCCACGCAGGAGATGCCCTTGCTGCGCCCGTAGCGAATGAAATCACCGACGATGAGAAAGTAGCTGATGAAGCCGGTCTGTTCGATGACGGTGAGTTCTGTTTGCAGGCGGTCGAGCACGACTTTGATCGCGCTCGCTATTGCTGGGTCAGTAGTCAGTAGTCCGTGGTCCGTAGCAATTGGTTCAGCGGCCACCGCTACTGACAACTGACTACTGACTACCGACGAATAAGTCGGCAACCGCTCCGGCTCCGTGATGCCCTCAACGACGAACTCCTTCCCCTCCGCGCGCACGCGCAGCGTGTAGCGGCGGTTGAGTCCTTCGACGAGCAACTGGCGCAGGTAACCTTCGCGCGTGAAATGCTCCGGCGGATGGAACACCGGGTAATGCAGCTTGCCGAACTCGATTTCCAGGTTGCACTTCTCCGCAACCTCCAGCGTGTTCCGCACCGCCTCCGGCGTCTCGGCGAAGAGCGCCTTCATCTCGTCCGCCGAGCGCAGGAAGAACTGCTCTGGCGCATAGCGCATCCGCTTCTCGTCGTTGAGCGTCGTCTGCGTGCCGATGCAGATGAGGCAATCGTGCGCGTGCGAGTGGCTTTTTTCGACGTAGTGAACGTCGTTCGTGGCGACGCACTTCAACCCGAATTCCTTCGCCCACGGCAGCAGGTGGCGGTTCACCTTCGCCTGTTCCGCGAGGCCGTGATTCTGAAGTTCGAGATAAAAATTCTCCGCGCCGAGCGTCTGCTTGAACCAGTCAATCGCGGCGCGTGCCCTCGGCAACTCGTCCTTGAGAATCATCTCCGGGATTTCGCTGGCCAGGCAGCCGGAGAGCGCGAGCAAGCCCTCCTTGTGCGCTGCCAGGATTTCTTTGTCGATGCGTGGCTTGTAATAGTAGCCCTCCAGATGCGCGGAGGTGGCGAGCTTGATGAGGTTCTTGTAGCCAGTCTCATCTTTCGCCAGCAGCACCAGATGATTGTAAACGTCGCGACTGCCGCCGCCGCCGGATTTTTTATCCAGGCGGCTCCCCGGCGCGACATAGACCTCGCAGCCGATGATGGGCTTGATGCCGTGGTTGCGCGCCGTCTGGTAAAAATCAACCGCGCCGTACAGCACGCCGTGATCGGTGAGCGTCAGCGCGGGGAATTTCAGATCGCGCGCCTTCTCCATGAGCCGGTCGAGACGGCAGGCGCCGTCGAGCAGCGAGTACTCGGAATGTAAATGGAGATGGACGAAATCCGCGTGCGACATCGGTGGAATTTACTGCGCGGCGCCGCGCGGGCGCAAGCCAAGGTGCGATCATTTGAAGGGGCAAACTCTGGCGTCGCGCTCTGGCGGCCGGTTTTCTTTGGTGCGCGACGGGAAGGAGGTCGTGTCCGGCCATTGGACTCGTTTCGCAGCGACACTCACTGACCGCAGCGAGTTGAACAGGGCCGGCGTGCAACAGTGGAGCGAGTCGTCACCGGCTGTGCGCGGCTTCAAATCTGGAAATCGTTTCCGGGAATCGCTCGCTCCTGCTTGTTCATCACTTTCATCGTCACGCCTTCGAAGATGACGAGTGACTGCGGCGGCACGCTCGTGGTGAGAAAGACGTTCCCGCCAATGGTGCTGCCCGCGCCGATGACCGTCTCACCGCCCAGGATGGTCGCGCCGGGATAAATGGTGACATGGTCCTCGATGGTGGGGTGGCGTTTCTTGCCGCGCAGTTGTTCGACATCGGCGGTGGATTTCGCGCCGAGCGTAACGCCGTGATACATCTTGACGTGATGGCCGATCTCGCACGTCTCGCCGACGACGGTGCCGGTACCGTGGTCCACAAAAAAATGCGAGCCGATCTTCGCTCCGGCGTGGAGGTCTATGCCGGTGCGTGAGTGCGCCCATTCGCTCATGATGCGGGGGATGAGGGCGATGCGCTTCTGGTAAAGCTCGTGTGCGAGCCGTTGCACGGCGATGGCTTCGATGAACGGATAAGCGACGATGATTTCCTCCTGGCTCAGCGCGGCGGGGTCGCCCTGGTAGGCGGCTTCGGCGTCGGTGCGGAGCACTTCGCGGATGCGCGGCAGGTTGCCCAGGAATTCCAGCGTTTGCTCGCGGGCGACGGCGCGCAGTTCCGTGCGGGCGAGGCCGGCGGGCGGGGCGTATTCGAGGGCCTTGACCATCTCGTTTTCGAGCCGGTCGAGCACGGAGTCCACGAGGGAAACCATCTCCACTTTGAGTTCCGATGAGTGGATGGACTTTTCGTCGAAGAAACCGGGGAAGAGCAGGCGCAGCAGGTCCACGGTGATGCCGGCGATGGCGCTTTTGGACGGCAGGTTCTTTCCGTCCAGATGGTTGATGCCGCCGACGCGTGCGTACGAGACGATGAGTTGGTCGGCGAGTTGAGTGACAGTGGCGCTCACGGGGGCAGTATTGGGCGGGGCAGGTGGAAAGACAAGGCGGGGTGCATTCGCGCGTCGGAATGGTTCACTTCTCTCCCGCCGCGAGAATGGTGGCGAAGTGCGGCGGTTGTTCCTCGCGGGCGACCACGGTGATTTCAATCTTCTTAAAATTCGCCTCCTCCAGCCAGCGGTGCAGATCGCCCTCGGCAAAACCCAGCCAAAGATCGCCGTAGAGCTCACGCGCCCGGTCAAAGTTGTGTTTGAGCAGATCGAGAATCATGACTTGTCCGCCCGGACGGAGTATCCGGTGGACGGCTGCGATCGCTTCGGCGGGATTTTTCGCGTGATGCAGTGCCTGGCTGAGAACCACGAGGTCCACGCTTTGGGGTTCGATGGGGGGCGACTCCAAATCGCCCAAGCGGAATTCCAGATTCTTCAGTCCGTTTTTCTTCGCCTTGGCCGCGCCGAAGGCGACAATTTTCTCCGAATTGTCCACAGCGATGACTTTCTTCGCCCGGCGTGCCAGCAGTTCGCTGAGCAGCCCCTCGCCCGCGCCGAGGTCCGCGACGACGACCGGGGGGAGGACGCGCAGCAGCATTTGCCCGAACGCCTGCCACGAGCGGCCCGGCCCGTAACTGCGGTCGAAGCGCCCAGCGATCTGGTTGAAGTAAAGCTGCTCCTTCGCGTCGCGCCGGGCGAGGATGCGTTTGAGGTTGAGTTGGTCCGAGGCGTGTTCGGGCATTTCCCTGGCGCCGCGTACCGCCAGTTGAATGAACTCGCGCGCCAGTCGGTCGGCATTGCCCCGGAGTTTGTAAAAGGTGCGTTTGCCCTCGCGCCGGGACTGCAACAGTTCGGCGTCTTGCAACTGGCGAAGGTGGGTCGAGATGCGTGACTGGCCCATGCGGGTGATTTCCTGGAGTTCGGCGACGGCCAGTTCGTCGCGGTCCAGCAGTGCCATGATGCGCAGGCGCGTGTGGTCGGCGAGGGCGCGGAGTGATTTGATGATGCTCGACACAGATTGGCGGAAGAATTCAGATTTTCAAAATTTGCTGTTGACGCTCTGCCTTTAGGTTATATCTTCCCATCCTGATACGTCAATATGTTAATGATTATTTCAGTTCAGCAATGTCGGTAACGAAAACAAAATGAGCAAAAATTACATCTTCTCTTCGGAGTCCGTCGGCGAAGGCCACCCGGACAAAGTGTGCGACACAATTTCCGACGCAGTGCTGGACGCCTGCCTGGCCCAGGATCCACGCAGCCGCGTGGCTTGCGAAACTTACGCCAAGAGCAATCTGGTCGTGGTCGGCGGTGAAATCACCACCAAGGCCCGGCTCGATTTCAACGAGATCGCCCGCGCCGCCATTCGCGGCATCGGCTACACGCATGATGATGACGTGTTCCATGCCGACAAGGTGCTCATCATGAACGCCATCACCTCGCAGTCGCCCGACATCGCGCAGGGCGTGGATGCCAAGGCGGCGGAAGGGAAGGAATCCGACGAGCAGGGCGCCGGCGATCAGGGTCTGATGTTCGGGTATGCGTGCAACGAAACGCCGGAACTGATGCCCGCCCCGATCATGTATGCACACCAACTGGGCGCGGAGTTGACCCGCCTGCGCAAGGCCGGCAAGGCCACATGGCTGCGCCCCGATGCCAAGAGCCAGGTGTCCGTCCAGTACCGCGACGACCAACCGGTGGCCATCACCAACGTGGTTATCTCGACCCAACACGCCGCCAGCGCGAAGAACAAGACCATCCGCGAGTTCATCACCGAGCACGTCATCAATAAGGTTCTTCCCAAAAGCCTGCTTACCAAGAAAACCAAGATTCTCATCAACCCGACCGGACGTTTCGTGGTGGGCGGGCCGCAGGGCGACACCGGCCTCACGGGTCGCAAGATCATCGTGGACAGCTACGGTGGCATGGGCCGGCACGGCGGTGGCGCTTTCTCCGGCAAGGACCCCAGCAAGGTGGATCGCAGCGCCGCCTACATGGGCCGTTACGTGGCGAAGAACATCGTGGCCGCCGGACTCGCCACCAGTGCCGAAATTCAGTTCGCCTACGCCATCGGCTATCCCGATCCGGTGAGCGTCTGCGTCAACACCTTTGGCACCGGCAAAGTCAGCGACGAAGCCATCGAGCGCGCCGTCTGTGAGGTGTTCAGCTTCAAGCCCGCCGCCATCATCCGGCAACTCAACCTGCTCCGGCCCATCTACAGCAAGACGACGAACTACGGCCACTTCGGCAAAGTGGACGACCTCGACGCCATCACCTGGGAACGCACCGACAAGGCCGCCGCCCTCAAGCGCGCGGTGAAGTAATCCAAAATCTATAATTGAAATTTTGAAATCCAAAACTATGGCCACCGTGAAACTCCCCAAGTCCCCCAAGAACCGTCTCGCCGTAAAAAACGGCACCACCAACCAAGATTACTGCGTCAAAGACCTCTCGCTGGCCGAGTGGGGGCGCAAGTCCATCGAGGTGTCCGAGCATGAAATGCCGGGCCTCATGTCCATCCGCAAAAAGTACGGCGTGCAAAAGCCGCTCAAAGGCGTGCGCGTCACCGGCTCGCTGCACATGACCATCGAGACGGCGATTCTCATCGAGACGCTCGTCGAACTCGGCGCGTCCGTGCGCTGGGCGAGCTGCAACATTTTCTCCACGCAGGACCAGGCCGCCGCCGCCATTGCGAAGGCCGGCATCCCCGTGTTCGCCTTCAAAGGTGAATCGCTCGAAGAATACTGGGATCTCACCCTCGCCGCGCTCACGCATCCCGGCAACAAAGGCCCGCAGCTCATCGTGGACGACGGCGGCGACGCCACGCTGCTCATCCACAAAGGCTACGAACTGGAAAACGGTGACACCTGGGTCAACACGCCAAGCGACAATCATGAAGTCGCTGTCATCAAGGCGCTCTTGAAAAAGGTCGCGAAGGAACGCCCCGGTTTCTGGCACGAAGTCGTGAAAGATTGGAAAGGCGTTTCCGAAGAAACGACCACTGGCGTGCATCGCCTTTACCAGATGCTCGAGCAGGGCAAACTCCTCGTGCCCGCCATCAACGTCAACGACTCCGTCACCAAGTCCAAGTTCGACAACCTCTACGGCTGTCGCGAATCGCTGGCCGACGGGATCAAGCGCGCCACCGATGTGATGATTGCCGGCAAGGTCGCGGTCGTCGCGGGCTACGGCGACGTCGGCAAGGGCAGCGCCCATTCGCTCCGCGGCTTCGGCGCGCGAGTGATCGTCACCGAGATTGACCCCATCAACGCGCTGCAAGCCGCGATGGAAGGGTTCGAAGTGAACACGCTCGAATCCACCCTCGGCACGGCGGATCTCTACGTGACGACCACCGGCAATTGCGACGTCATCACGCTCGACCACATCCTCAAGATGAAGGATCAGGCCATCGTTTGTAACATTGGCCACTTCGATAACGAGATTCAGGTGGACCGGCTCAACACTCTGAAAGGCGTGAAGAAAATCAACGTGAAGCCGCAGTATGACAAATACGTGCTGCCCAATGGCCGCACGATTTATCTGCTCGCCGAAGGCCGTCTCGTGAATCTGGGCTGCGCCACCGGCCATCCGAGCTTCGTGATGAGCAACAGTTTCACCAACCAGGTGCTCGCACAACTCGACCTCTGGGCCAACCGTGCCACTAACAAGATCGGCGTCTATCGTCTGTCCAAGAAACTGGATGAAGAAGTCGCGCGCCTGCACCTCGACCGGATTGGCGTGAAGCTAACCAAGCTGACGAAGAAGCAATCCGACTATCTTGGCGTGCCGCCCGAAGGCCCTTACAAGCCGGAGCACTACCGCTACTGAGCGGGTTCACATCACAAACCGCGACAGGCGAACGGGAAACCGTTCGCCTTTTTTGTGTGAAGGAGACGCGGCACGAGGGGGATGAAGTCGCGCCCGTCAGATGAGAGCTTACGGCTCGCGCTTGAACTCCAGCCGTGGATCGGTTTGCAGTAATTTTTCGAGATTGGCCCAGTGCGCGCCGTTCATGTCGTTGAAGGCGTGCAGATAGACGGCTACTACTCCGGCCGGATGCTGGCTCAGAAGATTCTCCACGGCGGTTCCCAGCGTGTCGTCGTCGGCCGTAGTCGGCAGATCTTCCAGAGCGCCATTTTCGTGTTTGATCTTCATGGCGTCGAGGAAGCCGATCACCAGGGCGCGTTGCTGTTTGAGCAGCCAGGTGGTCAACAGGCTGTTGGAGATGAGGATGAACGCCGGTCGGGTGAGGCTCGTGAGGACGGTGACATCGCGTTCAGTGCGCGGTTGGTGTTCCAGAAAGACGCGCCGGACCTTGCGCGAAGTCGCCACGGCCTCGAGTGCCGAACGGTAGAGGGGCTTTTCGTGAGCGAAGGTGTATTGGAGGATTTCGCTGGCCAGGGTTGGAGGCATGGCAGCGAAAAGTTGGCAGGAGGTCATAAGTCAGTTCAGATCGTCGGGGTGAGGCATAAAGCGTTTATCCGATTCAGGCAACCATGATTTGCGCCGGATTTTTGCTGTCCTCTCGTGGCTGCTGGGTGAACGGATGGGTATGACTCTTCCGTCCGTGAATTTTTGTGCGTGCTTTTCATGCTCTGGGTTTCTATTTTCCGCGTCATGCTTCTCTGGATCATCGGACTGGGCCTGTTCGCCGCGCTCGCGGCGGTGGGTTACTTCCAAGGTGCCATTCGCGTGGCTTTTTCGTTGTTGGGGTTGTTGCTCGCCGCTGTTTTATCCTTGCCGCTGGCGTTCGCCGTCGCGCCACTGCTGAAGGTGTTGGGTATGCAACACCCGGTTCTGCTGGCGTTCCTCGCACCGGTCGCAGTGTGGCTGCTGTTTCAAATCATTTTCAAGAGCGTCGGACTGGCGGTGCATCGCAAGGTGGATCACTGGTACAAATACAAGGCCATCGAACTCCACCGCCGCCAATGGGAACGACTCAATCGTGGTCTGGGCCTCGCTCTCGGCCCGGCCAACGCCATTGTTTATCTGTTTTTCCTGACGACAGCAGCGGATGTGCTGGGGTATTTCACGGTGCAAATCGGCACGTCGGAACAGGATCCGATGGCGATAAGATTGGTCAATCAACTCAACGTGGCCATGCAGCAAACTCGCATGGACAAGGCGGTTGCGGCCTTCCATCCGGCCCCGGAAGAGTATTTCGACGCTTGCGATATCATCGGCGACGTTTACCGCACGCCACTCCTGCAAAGCCGGCTCGCGACGTACCCGGTCTTTCTGCCGCTGATTGACCAGCCGGAGCTGGTTGCAGTTGGTAACGATGTGCTATTCCAAGAATACTGGCAGAAGGGGCCGGCTTTTGCCGAGTTGATCAACCACGACCGGCTCAAACCGCTGGTTCAGAGCGTAGAGCTTTATACCAACGTGATGAGCCTGGCGGGCGCGGAATTGAAGGATTTGAAAGAGTATCTGGCCACTGGCAAATCGCCAAAGTATGAAGACGAAAAGATTCTTGGCCGTTGGTCATTCGATCAGAAGAAATCGCTGCTTCTCACCAAGCGAAACAAGCCGGCAATGAGTCCGGCGGAACTGCTCGCGCTGCGCACGTATATCGTCAAGGTCGTCGGAAATGCCGAGCTAACGGCCTTTGTTGAAAACAAAGCCACTTTGAAAATCACGGATGCAAAAAAGGCGAGTAAAGTTTTTCAGGGCGCTTGGAAGCGTGGCGACACGGGCAAGTACTCGCTGAGCTTGCCGGATGGCGCAAAAAAGTTAGAGGCACCTGTGGTGGTCGAGGCGCGCCGCTTGTCTTTCGTCAAAGACGGTTTCAGTCTGGTTTTCGAGAATTAGCTTAACCTTGCCGGATTGCGGCCGGCATTGGCTGTAGGGATACGGCTGAAATAGCCCGGCACCGCGTGGAATTGATTCTCGTGGATGAGGATTCCCACCATTTGTTCGGGTGCCGTCTTCTCCTCCCCACGGGTTCTGCTTTTCGATGCCTCCTAAAGTCTTTTTCCCTCCCGTCCGATTCATCTTGGTACAGATGCCGCTTTGCATGACGAACGGTTCAAAATCGCAAGAATGAGTATGGCTCAACAAACCAGCAGTGCACATAGATGGAGCCGGCCCAGTCCGGACGGGAGACCATCTGTGGGCACCCGTGTCGCGCCGGGGTTGATCGTTGCTGCCGCCCCGGACGGGGAAAAGCATGAGCCTTCGTTGGCTGAGTTGCTGCGTGTTAGTGAGCGCAAGACCCAGGCGTTCTTTCACACTCTCGCAGACCTGTTTGTCCAGGTCCGCAAAGATGGTGTCATTCTGGACGTACGCGTGCCAAAGGACTTTGGTTTCCCTCTTACGGAAGCGGAAATAAAAGGCAGGCGTGTCGCGGAACTGCTTCCGTCACAAATTGGCCCGCACGCGATGCACTATGTGGAAAAGGCGCTGCGCACGGGTGAACCGCAGTTGTTTGCGTGGCAAATGGCGTTGGCGGATCGGGTGCATAATTTTGAGGCGCGCATCGCCGCCTGCGGTTCCGGTGAGGTGATGGCTTTGGTGCGCGACCTGACGGACCAAAAATTGCACGACAGGGAAATCCTTGAAATCAGCAGCCGGGAACAAACCCGCATCGGCCAGGATCTTCACGATGGCCTAGGGCAGCACCTCACCGGGATAACATTTCTGAGCAAAGCGCTAGAGCGCAAACTCGCCGCGCAGTCACTGCCTGAAGCGACTGAAGCGGCCGAGATCAGCCGCCTGGTTTGTCAGGCACTGGCCCAGACTCGCAGCCTGGCGCGAGGGCTTTTTCCGGTCGAATTGGAATCCAACGGCCTGGTGCCCGCGTTCAAGGAACTCACGGGTACCGTGGAAAACCTGTTCGCCATCTCCTGCCAACTCGATTGCGATGACTCCGTGGTCGTCCATGACCGTACCGTGGCCACGCACATTTTTCGACTGGTGCAGGAGGCCATCAACAATTCCGTCAAACACGGCAAAGCCCGGCGAGTTGTTATCGCGTTGCGCCAGTCTGCCGACACCGTCGAACTGAGCGTCGCCGATGACGGCGTTGGCTTTTCCGCCGCCGACCCGCAGGCCAAGGGGCTCGGATTGCGCATCATGAATTACCGTGCTCAAAAAGCCGGCGGCACTCTGGAGATTCGGCCCGGAGAACCGGGTGGGACGGTCGTTCGTTGCTCGTTCAGAAATCCTCAGAAGAACATTGAATTATCTGCACAACGCAGATAACCTACCGCTATTGTATTATGTCAGCCAAAAATCAGACGACACCGCGCAAACCTAAAACACGGGTATTGTTGATCGATGATCACCCGATTCTTCGCCAGGGCCTGGCTCAGTTCATCAACCAGGAGGCCGACCTCATCGTCTGCGGCGAAGCCGAAGACGCACCCAAAGCTTTCACCGCCGTCGCCACGCTCAATCCCGACATTGCTGTCGTGGACATCTCGCTCAAGGGTGGCAACGGCATCGAATTGATCAAGAACATCAAGGCCCGTTATCCCGATCTGCCGATGCTTTGCCTCTCGATGCACGACGAATCGCTCTACGCCGAGCGCGCCCTGCGCGCCGGCAGCCTCGGCTACATCATGAAGGAGGAGGCCACTGAACGTGTCATCGCCGGCATCCGGCGCGTATTGGCTGGTGAAATCTTCCTGAGCGACAAGATGAAGGCAAAGATGCTCCAGCAACTCGCCAACGGCCGTACCAAAATGGCTTCCTCCCCCATCGAACATCTCACGGACCGCGAACTGGAAGTGTTCCGACTGATCGGCGAAGGCCGCAGCACACGCCAGATTGCCGGGGAATTGCACCTGAGTGTGCGCACCGTCGAAGCTTACCGCGAGTACATCAAAGCCAAGCTCAATTTGAAAAACGCGACGGAATTGGTGCAACACGCTTTCCACTGGGTGCACCACGAAGCGGCAGCCTGAGCGGGCCTCGTGCGCGCGATCCGGTATCCCCGGGACTTGTCAGCGCGGAAACCAGGCTGCCAGGAGCCGCGGCCCCCAGAACATCCAGATTGTCGCCGCCAGCGCGATGTAGGGTCCGTACGGCAGCCGGCCTGACCACGCCTGCTTGCGAAGCAGGATCAACACGACGCCCACGACTGCGCCAATGATCGAACTGACCATCAGCGCGAACACCGTCGCCTGCCAGCCGAGGAACGCACCGATGGCCGCCATGAATTTCACGTCGCCCAGTCCCATCGCCTCGCGTGGCAACACCATTTGGTCGGTGAACACCTCCAGGTGTGGGACGGTTTCCGGGTCGAGCGTCTCCTCGTCAATCCGAAGTTGTGCCGGCGAGAGTCGCACGCGCACGTTGCAATAACACCGGTCAATCAACTCCACCGTTCTAGCTTCGAGTGTGATGACGTCAGACTTGCGGTAGAACAATTCTTCGTAGGGGATTTCCTTGTCCGGTAGCACGAGTGCGGATTCGGTGAAAACAACTTTGCTGTCCGGCGGCAGTTCGAGTTGTTGTCGGCCAAAGAGCAGTTTACCCACGCGCAGCACGCCATAGATCACCCCTCCGCCGATGACGATGCCAAGAAAGCTCTGCTGCAACGCTGTCCGTGCCGTGCTGGCACCGTGCAACGCCGGCACCGCGAAAGAGCAGACAAACCCGGCGACGATGCCGCCGATGGTGATCTCGTCCGGGATGATGAAGTGCTCGAAATCAATGAACGTCGCCGCAATGAACCCCGCCAACACCAGGCAATAGGCCAGCGCGAGCGGCGCGGATTCCCGCCCCACCGCGATCCAACTCCCCGCGAATGCCACGGCGGTGAGCAACTCGACGAGAAAATAGCGGGCGGAGATGGGCGCGCGGCAGTTGGCGCACTGGCCGCGCAGCCACAGCCATGTCGCCAGCGGGATGTTGAAATACCACGGGATCGAATAGCCACAGTGCGGGCAATGCGACGGCGGCGAGATGACGCTCAGCCCGCGCGGCATCCGGTGGATGCAGACATTGAGAAAACTGCCGACGATGGCACCGAGCGCCAGCAAGCCTAGCGACCAGAAATGAAACGGCACCGCCGCCCAGTATTCCGGTGTGAAGATGGCCTTAATGACCATAAACATTTCGCGCGAGCGCCGCGCGCATGGCGGCAACGGGCGCGGCTTGTCCGCACCAAATTTCCAGGGCTTTCGCGCCCTGGTAGAGCAACATTCCGAGCCCATTGGCTGCACGGCAGCCAGCGGCTCTGGCCTGGGCGAGCAAACGAGTTTCGGCGGGTCGGTAAATCATGTCATACACGGCGCGAGTCTGTTTCAGCGGGAACCGTGCCTCATCCAGCGGCGAGGCGTCATCCGCCTTCAGGCCGACCGACGTGGCGTTGAGCAGCAAATCCACCGGCTGGGTTGGATAGCCCAGGATCGCCTTCACCGTGGGAAATCGTTCGCCGATTTCGTGCGCCACGGTTTGCGCCTTCTCCAGCGTGCGATTGACGAGGAACAATTCGGCCACGCCTTCCGCCGCCAGTTTCAATGCCGCCACCCGGCCTGCGCCGCCTGCTCCCAGCAGCAAGACTTTCGCGCCCGCCAGTTCCATGCCCAGGTCTTCGCGCACGGAGCGTGTGATGGCGTCGGCGTCCGTGTTGAAACCCAGGCTGCGGATTTCGCGCGGCGTCCCATCGCCAAAATGCCGCAGCGGTTGCCACGCGCCCGCCGCGTCGCGACCCTCGAAGCGGATGGTGTTCACCGCGCCCCATGTTTTCGCCGAGTCGTCGAGCGCGTCCACCATATCGAGCGCGAGCAACTTGTGCGGCACGGTGAGATTGAGGCCGATGAAGCGCATCGCTTGCGCGCCGGCGATGGCGGCGCGCAAATCGTCGGGATGTACTTCGCACGCGAGGTAGCGCCAGTCCAGGCCCAGCCCGGCGAGGCCAGCGTTCTGCATGGCGGGCGACGCGGAATGTTTGACCGGATGTCCGAAGACGGCGCAATAGCGAGTGCTGCCGCCAATCGGCGTCTTGAACAGTTCTGACACGGGGATGGTTATAGGCAGCGGGTCGGTGGCGGGCAAAGCTCAAAGTGGAAACGAACGCCCATGGCTTCGCGACGGTCGAGTCCTCTGTCGGACTCAGGCGCGCGAGGGCGCCCGCCCCATGGATTCCGACGCGTGATGCGCCTTCACCTTGTCCAGCACCTCGTCGTGCGGCGTTGGCTCGTATTCGTAGTCATCCGGTTCGACATAATCCTTGCGCATCGGAAAGTCTTTGAACCCGTCCCACATCAAGATTCGTCGCAGGTCCGGGTGCCCGGCGAAGTGTACGCCGTAGAGGTCGAACACTTCGCGTTCCTGGAATTCAGCGCTGCGCCAGACGGGCGTGAGGGACGCGACATGGTTCTGTTCCGCCCGGTCGCCAGTGCGTTGACGGAGGATGACGGGGCCATGCTTGAGCGCCATCGAGTAAAGGTGATAGACGACTTCGAGGCAGCCGGGGATGGTCTTCTCCGTGGTTTCCTGGACTTCTTTTTCGACGCCATCCACGAGCTGCTTCACTTTCGTCTTGGTCTTTTCGAGGCGGTCGGGCCAGTCCACGCCGGTCACATTGGAGCAGTAGTCCAAGCGCAGTTGCGGGTCATCGCGCAGGAACGTCGCCACGCTGACGGCGTGGGCGGGATCCATGAGCAAGGAAGGCTGGTTGGCGGGCGAGTCGTTCGGAACGATCTGAAGTTGGGCATCAGGGAAAGCCACTTCCAACCGTGATTTAATCTGTTCGAGCGATTCCATCAGTTGGTCCTCGCCAGTTTGGGGGGCTGCCACACGTCCGGATTGCTTGGAGGCACCAGATCGTGTTCGCCGAATTGCGGGATGGGGAATTCGCCCGGCGCGTTCGCGTCCAGGTGGCGCGGGCGGTTCGGCCCCGTCAGTTTCTGTACCTCAATCTTGCGTTGCAGCGTCATGAAGGCGTGGATGAGCGCTTCCGGGCGCGGCGGGCAGCCGGGGATGTGAACGTCCACCGGGATGTAACGGTCAATGCCCTTGAGCACGTTGTAGCCCTGCTTGAACGGCCCGCCGGAGATCGCGCACGCGCCCATGGCGATGACGTATTTAGGTTCGGGCATTTGGTTGAAGAGCCGCACGACTTGCGGGGCCATTTTCTTCGTCACCGTGCCCGCGACGATCATCAGGTCGGCCTGGCGCGGCGAGGGGCGGAAGACTTCGGCACCGAAGCGCGCGAGGTCGTAGCGGGCCATCGTGGTGGCGATCATCTCGATGGCGCAGCAGGCCAGGCCGAATTGGAGCGGCCAGACGGAATTCTTGCGGCCCCAGTTGTAGAGGTCTTCGAGCGTGGTGGTGAAGATGCCCTGTTTGCTGAGTTCGCTGCGGAGTCCTTCGTCCATTGAGTTGCTTTCGATCAAGATTCAGAGGGGCGGTGCGTGGCGCGTGGCGATGTCATTTCCATGTCAGGATTCCCTTCATCCACGCCCAGGCCAGTCCCTCGACCAGGAGCAGAAGGAAAATCATCATCGCGATGAACGCGCCGGCCGGCAGCTCCAGGAAGGCCACCGCGAAGGGCAGCAGGAAAATCGTCTCCACGTCGAAAATCAGAAAGATGATGCCGTAGAGGTAATACTCGCTCTTGAACTGGATGGCGGCGGTGCCCTTGGATTCCAGCCCGCACTCGTAGGTCGCGTTCTTTTGGTCGCCGCTTTTTTGCGGAGAAAATTTCCGCGCCCACAGCCTGGCGAGCATCAGCGGCACGAGGGCGAAGACCACGGCCACGACCATGAAGACGCTCAGAAAGAGGTAAGGATGTTCGTTCGGAGTCATGGGCCAGCAGGTCTAGTTCGCGCGCGGCTCGAATCGCTGCAAGCCGACTGCGGCGGCGATGTCGTCGAACTCGGCACGGCTCACGTCATCGAGGCGCTTGCCCTTGGCCGCGAGCTTTTCGTTGATCTTGATGGCTTTCTCCGTCATCGCTTCATGCGTTTCCGCCGTGCCCCCGGCCAGCACGAAATTTGCGCCAGTGGTCACGCGCTTGTGGCCATCGGAGTCCAGGCCCACGCCGAGCAGCAGGGCTTTGGCGGGGCGGGAATTTTTGCAAGACGGTTTCGACATGCGTTGAAGCTAGGGATTCGAGCGTGAAGTTCAAGTTTCAAAGTTCCCCGACACTGACGCACGGCTCAATCGTGAATGGCTCCCGCTTGCGACCCAGGGTTGCGGCTTGACCCAGCCAGCCTGCTGCCCTACAAATAGCAAAGAATGCGAAGCCCATTTACCCCGCACCGCGCTGCTTCTTTTCATCGTGCCGCGCTTTTGATTTGTTCGCTTGCCGGCCTGTTAGTTTGCGCCCGCGCCGCCGAGGTCAAATTTAACGCCAACGAGGTCGCGTTCTTCGAGTCGAAGATCCGGCCCATCCTCGTGGACAATTGCTACAAGTGTCACAGCCAGGGCGCGGAGAAAATCAAGGGCGGCCTGCTGCTCGATTCGCGTGAGGGCACGCTCAAGGGCGGCGACACCGGCCCCGCGCTCGTCCCCGGCCAGCCGGACAAAAGCCTCCTCATCAAGGCGGTGCAGTATCAGGACAAGGACCTCCAGATGCCGCCCAACGACAAGAAGCTCTCCGACGCGCAAATCGCCGACCTCATCGCCTGGGTGAAACTGGGCGCGCCCGACCCGCGCACCGCCGGCGTGAGCGCGGATCACGTCTATAAGCTCGACATGGAGAAGGGCAAGAAGCACTGGGCTTTCCAGCCGGTAAAATCGCCGCCTGTGCCCGCCGCGACTGATGCGAATGGTTGGGTGAAGTCGCCAGTGGATGCGTTCATCCTCGCCCGGTTGCTTGAGAAAGGTCTCTCGCCGTCGGCACCGGCGGACAAGGTCACATTGCTCCGCCGCGCGACCTTTGGTCTGACCGGACTGCCGCCGACCACGCGGGAGTTGGAGAGTTTTCTGGCGGACAACACGCCCGGCGCGTTCGCGACGGTGGTGGACCGGTTGCTCAAGTCGCCGCGCTACGGCGAACGATGGGGCCGTTACTGGCTGGACGTGGCCCGCTACGGCGACACGAAGGGGCCGGTGGGGAACAATGGCGAGACGCGCTTCCTCTACTCGCACACCTACCGCGATTGGGTCATCCGCGCCTTGAACGAGGATTTGCCGTATGACCAGTTTCTGTTGCAGCAACTCGCGGCGGACAAGCTCCCACCCGGAGAGGACAAACGGTCGCTGGCGGCGCTCGGTTTCCTGACCTGCGGCAACCGTTTCAACAACCAGAAGAACGAGATCATTGACGACCGCATTGACGTGGTGGCCAAGGGCACGATGGGGCTGACGGTCGTGTGCGCGCGGTGTCACGACCACAAGTTTGATCCCATCCCGACGAAGGATTACTACTCGCTGCACGGCGTGTTCAACAATTGCACCGACGTGCGCGAAGGGCCGCTGCTGGAGACGCCCAAGGACACGCCCGCTTACCGCGAGTTCCAGAAGGAAGTGGTCGCGCGCGAGGCGGCGGTGGCGCAGTTCCGCGAGAAGGTCGGCCGCGACTACGCGGCGGAAGTGCGCGGGAAGATTGACGATTATTTCGTCGCGCTACACGAGTTCCGCCTCGTCACGAACGGAATGTCCATCAACGCCTTCATGCAGCGCAAGAACCTGCGTCCCGGCATGGCGCAGGGCTGGGAGAATTACTTGAAGAGCCGCGCGAAGAAGCACGACCCGGTGTTCGCGCCGTGGCTGGCGTTCGACAAGTTGAGCGAAGCCGAATTCAAAACGAAGGCGCGTGAACTGGCGGCAAAATTCTACGCGAACAAGGAGGCGGACAAACCCATCAACCGCGAGATCGCCGTCCTGTTCGCCAACATGCCCACGACGATCAATCAGGTGGCCGCGCGCTACGCCGCCGCGTTCGCGAAGGTGGACAAGAACTGGCAGCAGACGCTTGCCGGTTACGAAGCAGCGAAGCGGGCCTTGAAGACGCCGCCGCCGGAGCCGTCCGCACTGACCGACGCCGCGCAGGAGCAATTGCGCCAGGCGCTTTACGCAAAGAATTCGCCGGCGTACGTCGGCGAGCAGCAGGTGGAACAGTTCATCCAGCGCGACAACCCCACGCGCGACCGGCTCCAGAATTTGGTGCGCGCGGTGAACGACGTGAAGGCCAGCCACCCCGGTTCGCCCCCGCGCGCCCTCGTGCTGGAAGACACCGACAAGCCGCGCGATTCGTTTGTGATGGTGAAAGGCAATCCCGGCAACAAAGGCCCCGTGGTGCCGCGCCAGTTTCTCGAAGTGCTGGCGGGAGAGAAGCGCCAGCCGTTCAAGGAGGGCAGCGGACGCCTGGAACTGGCGAAGGCCATCGCGAGCAAAGACAATCCGCTCACCGCGCGCGTGTTCGTCAACCGCGTCTGGTTGCATCATTTCGGCGAGGGCTTCGTGCCGACGCCCGACGATTTCGGCACGCGCTCGGAGCCGCCCACGCACCCGGAGTTGCTCGATTATCTCGCGGCGCGCTTCATGGAGGAAGGCTGGTCCATCAAGCGGCTTCACCGTCTGCTCCTGCTCTCGGCCGTGTACCAGCAGGGCAGCGATGAGGATCCGCGCAAAACGCAGATCGATCCGGACAACAAGTGGTACTGGCAGATGAATCGCCGCCGTCTCGACTTCGAGGGTTTGCGCGACACCATTCTGTTCATCGGCGGCAAGCTCGACCTCGCGATGGGCGGGCCGCCGGTGGAATTGAACGCCGAGCCTTATTCGGAGCGCCGCTCCGTCTATGGCGTCGTGAATCGCAACAATCTGCCGAACATGTATCGCGCGTTCGACTTCGCCAACCCCGACCTGGTCACCGGCAAGCGCGACTCCACCATCGTGCCGCAGCAGGCGCTGTTCATGATGAACAGCCCGCTCGTGGTCGAGCAGGCGCGCAACCTGGTGCTCCGGCCGGATTTCGCCGCGCAGTCCGGCGACGAAGCCAAAATCAAGCTGCTCTACCAACTCATCTACCAGCGCGTCCCGTCGGAAACCGAATTGAAACTCGCGCGGAACTACCTCCAGTCCGAGGCCGGCTCTGCGAAGCCATTGCCCGCGCAGGCAGCGTGGGAATACGGCTTCGGCGAATTCGACGTCGAGGGCAAGGAAGTCCGGCAGTTCTTCCACATGGCGCAGTTCAACGGCACGGCCTGGTTGCCCGGCAATCAAAACCGCAATCCCGGCCTGGGTAATGTGAACCTCACCGCGACCGGCGGCGTGCCCGGACGCAAGTTCGCCGCCATCCGCCGCTGGACCGCTCCCCGCGACGGCTTCATCTCGATTGACGGCCTGCTCGAACACAAAGGCAAACCGGGCGACGGCGTGTTCGGCCGCATTGTTTCCAGCCAGCACGGCGCGCTGGGCGGCTGGGTGGCGCAGCAGGGGCAGGCGGCCACCAAACTGCCGCGCGTGCTCGTGAAGAAAGGCGGCACCATTGACTTCATGGTCGAGTGCCGTGCCAATCCTCAGAACGACGCCTTCACCTGGATGCCGACCGTCCGGCTCATCGAATCCACGCCGCGCGCGGGCGCGGCGGATTTGGTGGAGTGGAACGCCCAGCGCGACTTCAGCGGCACCATGCAAACCAAGGGGCTCGATGCGTGGGAGAAATTTGCGCAAGTGTTGCTGGAAACGAACGAGCTGACGTTCGTGAACTGAATTTCGGCGGCCCGCGCGGCCGGCGTTTTTCCTCGCCGCCGCCTACTTTTTCTTTCGCAGCCACGCCGCGTGGACGCGCGCCACGTCGCCCATGTAGTGCTCGGCCTTGAAATCATCCGCCGCCTTGAAGATGTGCTCGCGCGCTCGCCGTTCGTCACTTGCTGCTTCGTAATACAAGCCGAGATAAAGATGCGCGTAGAAAACTTGGTCATTCAGGCGCGCGGCCGTGGGGCCGCCAGCCTGTGCTGCTGTGAGCACGTCCTCCGGCTTCGCTTTGCCGGCGAACAGCGCGTGGACCTGCATCATCGGCACGCGCCGGTCGTCTTTGATGGGGATGAGCGCCGTGCGGGCCTTTTCCACTCCGGAGGAGCGCGCGACGCAGAGGTAATGCCACACCGCGTTTTCCACATCGTTGGGGTTCACCGTCTGGTGCGACTCGAACTGCTTGCGCCCGTCCTCGTAACGCCCCGCGTAATACAGCGAGATGCCCCGCTGCCAGTGATGCGGCGCCTGCGCGGGGCGCAACTCGATGAACTGATCGAAGTCCGCGACAGATTCAGCGAAACGTCCCAGCTTGAAATGTTCGACCCCGCGTTGCTGCCACGTTTCCGCCGACTGCGGCTGCAGCTTCAACACTTCACCATAATCGGCCACGGCCAGTTCGTGCCGGTTGGCGGTGGCGTGCAGGCCGGCGCGGAAGAACCAGGCTTTCGCGTTTTTTGGGTCGGCCGCCAGGGCTTTTGAAACGAGCGTCACCGCCTGCGCGCCCTCGCCTTTGCGGTGCGCGTCTTGAGCCTGTTGCAGAAAGTCGTCCGCCTTGGCTTCAGCGGCGTGCGCGCTGAAGCCGCCGCCAGTTGCCAGCCAGGCACAGAGGCCGAGGTATGCGAGGTAATGATAATTTCCCGTGGCGAAGCCGGCAGGCGGTAGTGGTGTCATCGTCCGGTCAGGCTATCGTCAGCGACGGGCGCACTCAATCCTTCATTGAGCCAGTTTATGGGCTGCGTATTGGCACGGCTTGACCAATATTCAGCCACGGAGCGTCACTCGAAGGGACAGGAAAATCAGTTGATCTTTTCTCATGATCGGTGATTGTGCTGGCGGTTCCCCAAACCAAGATGGCGTCAGGTCGAACTGACGTTAGCAGTTAGCAGAGTGACCGTGTGAACGCAGAGTTAACAAGTATTGCCAGCAATGCTGCAAGGAGTCTCCTATGAACAAAGAATCATTCGCCCCACACCTTCGAACCACAACCCTGTCTCCAAAAGGTACCCGCATGAAAAGCATCTCAGTATTCGCGCTTTCTCTAAGCCTGGCCTTTGCCGCCTTTGCGGGCCGGCCCTCGGATGGGCTCCGTGACGCTTTCGGGCCGCACTACAAGGCTAAACAGCCGAGTCCCAAACATGGGCCGAAGGCGGGACTCGACTCGGTTCGACGCTGGAACCAAATCACGATCGATGCCAGCGGCATTGACCATGCCGGCGCCCGCGAACAGCTCGGTCCCTGCCGGGCGAGCCGGGCGATGGCCATCGTTCACATTGCGATCTTCGACACGGTGAACGCGGCTTCCGGCAAATATGAGAGCTACACCGGCGTTCAGGCGCCCAAGGGTGCCATTTCCATGCAAGCCGCCATCAGCCAGGCGGCGCATGATACGCTGGTCGCGCTCTTTCCTGCGCAAACGGCAAGTTTCGATGCGTTGTTGGCCGAAGACCTTGCCCAGGTGAAGAATAAGAAGGACAAGGTCAATGGGATTGACTTGGGCCGGCGGTCCGCTGCCGCAATCCTGGCGCTTAAGGCCAACGACGGTTCTGAGATTCCCGAACCCCGTGTCAACACCGTGGGCGGGTACATGACGAGCGACCAACCGGGCCGTTGGCGTCAGGATCCGATCAGCCTGATCCCGCTCGCGCTGGGTGCCCACTGGTACCAGTGCAAACCGTTTGTTTTGGAATCGGCCAGCCAGTATCGGGTGCCGCCCTTTCCCGCCCTTAACAGCCCGGAATACGCGGTCGCTTTCAATGAGGCGAAGCGATTGGGCGGCGATGGTGTGATCACGCCCACGGATCGCACCCCGGATCAAACGCACGCCGGCCTCTTCTGGGCCTATGACGGCACGCCCAGCCTGTGTGCGCCGCCGAGGCTGTACAATCAGATCACGGTGCAAATCGCCGACCAGATGGGAACGGATGCCATTCAACTGGCCCGGCTGCTGGCTTTGGTGAACGTGGCGATGGCCGACGCGGGAATTGCGGTTTGGGACTCGAAGTATTTCCACGACATCTGGCGTCCGATCACCGGCATCCGCGAAGCCGACGCGGGCACCGGTCCCACGGGCTTGGGTGATGGCAATCCCGGCACGGCAGGAGATGCATTGTTCTCGCCGTTGGGTGCGCCAGCCAGCAACCTCATGGGACCGAACTTTACGCCCCCATTCCCGGCCTACCCATCGGGCCATGCCGGATTCGGTGGCGCTCTTTTCCAGACCCTGCGCCGCTTTTACGGCACGGACAACATCGCCTTCACGTTTGTCTCGGACGAATTTAACGGCATCACCAAGGACAACAACGGCAATGAACGCCCGCTTCTGCCGCGCAGCTTCTCGACGCTTTCACAAGCTGAGGAGGAGAACGGCCAGAGCCGCATCTATCTCGGCATCCACTGGTCTTTCGACAAGACGGAGGGCATTGCCCAAGGCCGGCGGGTGGGGGATTACGTGTTCGACCACACGTTTCGGCGGCTTCGTTAGGACGCGCGGCGGACGGGGGGATTGCAGTAGCAGCGTTGGCCGGGAACGGTTAGTTTCCCGGCCAACTTTTTTATGCCCGATGCCATCTGCGTGTTCTGTTCGTCGAGCGAAGCGGTTGCGCCGGAGTTTTTCGCCGTCGCCGCTGAACTGGGCGCGGAACTGGCCCGCCGCAAGGTCACGCTTATCTACGGCGGCGGTGCCATCGGCCTGATGGGAGCCGTCGCCAAATCAGTCCACCGCCATGGCGGCAAAGTGGTCGGGGTCATTCCGTCGTTCCTGCGGACGAAAGAAATCGCGTACGAAGCGGCGGATGAATTGATCGTGACGAACGATTTGCGGGAACGCAAAGCCATCATGGAGTCGCGCGCCGGGGCGTTCATCGCGTTGCCTGGGGGTTTTGGAACGCTGGAGGAAGTTCTGGAGATCCTCACGCTCAAACAACTTCAGACCCATGACAAGCCGGTGGTTTTCCTGAACACCAGCGGTTTCTTCGATTCGCTAATCAGCCTCTTCGAGCGGATGTATCATGGGCGTTTCGCCAAGCCGGACTCGCGGCAGTTTTATCACGTTGCGGCAACGCCGGCTGAGACCTTCGTTCATTTGGACACCTATCAGCCTCCACCTCGAACGACAAAGTGGCTCTAGTTCGAGTTGCGAAATTGACAGGCCGCAAGCCGGGGTCTTTTCCGCGTCCCAGCGTCAGCCAATCGGCACCACGGCTGTCCAGCAAGGGCCAAACTTCGTGCGGATTTGCTCGTCCAGTTGGCGCGCTGCGGATTCATTCTCAGCAATCGCAAACGTCGTCGAACCGCTACCCGACATCAGTGTGGCCGCCGCGCCGTGGGAACGGAGAAATTCCTGAAACAAGCAGAGCAGGGGATATTTTTCCAGCGCAGGGGCTTCGAGCGAATTGTAAAACTCGACGCTGGCGGCGGCGAGGCTGTGAGTCTGCAGCAACGATACGAGCGTTTGCGCGCGTCCGGGTCGCCCGTTCAGTGCGGCGGGGAAACGCCCCAGTTCGTGGTAAGCCCACGCCGTCGCAATACCGAAGCCGGGATGAATCAGCAGCCAGGCCGCGCCGCGTAGGGCCGTGAAGCTATCCAGCGGTTGAATCTTTTCCCCACGTCCGGTGGCCAACGCCGGTCTGTTTTGGAGAAAGAACGGAACGTCCGAGCCGAGGGCGGCGGCCAGTTCGTTCAACTGTTCGTGCGGCAGGTCTGCCCCGAACAGCTCGTTTAGTCCCACCAAGGTCGTGGCCGCGTTGCCGCTGCCACCACCCAGTCCGGCCGCCAGCGGGATGCGCTTTTCCAGATGAACTCGCACGCCTTCGTTGATGCGGGCGGTGTGGAGAAAGGCGCTGGCGGCGCGGTGGACAAGGTTGCCCGCGTCGGTGGGCAGGCTGGTGTCGTTGCACGTCAGTTCGATGCCGGTCCGCGCCCGGGTGAACCGGATGCGGTCGCAGAGATTGACCGGGTGCATGACGGTTTCCAGTTCGTGAAAGCCGTCGGGACGCTTGCCGAGAATGTTGAGCAGCAGGTTGACTTTGCAGGGGGATGCTTTTTCCAGCGTCATGGACGGAAAAAAAGCGCCAACACACGGAGGTTGGCGCTGGGGGCGATTGGAAATTTCAAATCCGAATTTCGGCCTCAGTTGTCGAAGATGCGGAAGCGGCTGCCGGGAAACATGGGGGCCACATCGCCGCCGCTGAAGCCCAGCGATGTGTCGGTTGAGAACATCTGGTCGGAGAGCAAACCCGGACGATAGCTCTCGGGATAGACTTTGCCGGGCACCAGAACCTGCCCGCCCCAGTTCTTGTGTTTGTTTTTGATGGACGCATCTGGATACAGCCGAAATTTCGGAGCGAACAACGGATCGTAGGTGGGGATTGGAAACGTCACCACTTCGTACGCGCCCACTGCCGTGCGCGCCACGCTGCGGTTGAAACCGCGCACCAAGCCGGTGGAAAAAGCCCCGTCCGGCCCTTCCCATAAGGCGGTTTGCTCGATGGAGCGGCGCATTTCGCCCATGCGCATGATTTCAGTGACGTTGTTTATGCCGCGGCCAAGTTTGCGTTCGGGGCCGGCGCAACCGGTGAACGCGAGGGCCACAGCGAGAGCCAGAAGAGTAACAGCGTTACGCATAATCTAAGTGCAGGTTAGATCGGGGTGGAGGAAAGTAAAGAGTGTTTTCAGCAGCGCGTGATGGCGATTTGACCTGCCTCGATCGGAGCGAGTGGAGGTGTTCACCGCGAGGGGCTACCTGTTTTGCATGTCCTTCAGGAACGGCACGTGGGTGCGGTAATCCAGTAACTCCGCCAGTTCCACCTCCGCGCTGATCACGCCTTCGTGAGTGCCAGCGTCGGCGATGATTTCACCGCGTGGGTTGATGATGAGGCTCGCTCCGGTGTAAGTGTATTTGGGGTCGCTACCGCAGCGGTTGACGCCCGCGATGTAGGCCTGGTTCTCAATCGCTCTGGCCTGCAGCAGTGTGATCCAATGCTGGATGCGCGTGACCGGCCAGTTGGCGATGACTGCGTAGAGCTGTGCGCCCCGCCGCACTGCTTGCCGGAAGATTTCCGGGAAGCGCAAGTCGTAGCAGACAAACGGCGCGACGGTGAATCCCTGCCAGTCAAAGGTGACGATCTCCGTCCCCGCCGTGTAGTGTTGCCCTTCGCCGCCGAGGTTGAACGGTTGCATCTTCGAATAGCGTGCGATTTCCATTCCCTGCGGTGAGAACACCACCGACTGGTTTCGCCCGCGTCCGTCCGGTGTGGCAGTGACAACGCCGCCGAGTAGGAACACCCCGAGCTCCCTGGCGGTCTGCGCAAGAAACGCCGCCGTCTCCGGCGGGTTGCCTTCGCGAATGCCGGCGACGTTCATGCTGAACCCGGTGGCAAACATTTCCGGCAGGAGCACCAGCGAGCCCGGTGCGGGCGCGGCGGCGGTGAGCAGCGAGAGGACTTTGGCGTGATTGGCCGGCTTGTTTTCCCAGACGATGTTGGTTTGGCAGCAGTAAATTTTCATGTTCATGTGGCGGAGCGCGCCCAGTTAACGGGCGGCCGTCACGGTGCTCCGCACCGCGATTCGGGTAATGATGTAACTCGTTCCTCTCACTTGGCCAGCACCGCTTTCAGCCCGCGCACCAGTCGCCCGACGCCCTCCTCCGCCGTGTGCTTTTCGAGCGCCCCGTAGGCCACGCGAAGGCAGCAGTCCCGCTCCATGCCAAAAGCCGTGCCGGGAATGACCGCGACGCCGTGCTCGCGAATGAGCCGTTCCACCAGTTCCATCGGGCGTTTGTTCGAGTGAACACGCAGCAGAAAGTAAAAGGCGCCGTCCGCCCGTGGCACCGTGATGATGTCGCGGAGTTGATTGAGTTCGTTCAG
Source organism: Verrucomicrobiota bacterium (assembly GCA_031378375.1). GTDB lineage: Bacteria > Verrucomicrobiota > Verrucomicrobiia > Limisphaerales > JANNEF01 > JANNEF01. The sequence continues at coordinate 29,182 of JANNEF010000291.1, forward strand.
AACCGTCGCGCGCACTTCGGCGATGCCCCGCAGCTTCTCCCGGCAATAAGTCGCGCCCGCCTGCAACGCGCCCGCCGCCGCGTATTGCGAGATGACTGGCGCGCAGATCAGGATGGTGTCCTGGATCTTTTTCACCGATACGAACAGCGGCGCCGGCATGACCATGTAGCCGATGCGCCAGCTTGCAAAGCCATACGCTTTGGACAATGAGAAGAGCGAGATGGTATGCGCCGCGCTGTCCGGCAGCGACGCGGGCGAGAAGTGCCGCGCGCCATCGTAAGTGAAGTATTCGTACGCCTCGTCGTGGATGTGATAAACCCCGCGCTCGCGGCACAGTTCGTTCACCGCGCGCAACGCGGCCTCGGGATAAACTGCGCCCGTCGGATTGTTTGGCGAAATGGTTACCACCGCGCGCGTCCGCGGCGTGATCGCGACGCGGATGGCTCCGGGGCGCAACTGGTAATGCTCGTCCGTGTCCACGAGCACCGGTCGGCAACTGGCCATCGTCACGGCCATCTCGTGGTTGAAGTAGTAGGGCGTCTGCAAAATAATCTCGTCGCCGGGGTCGGTGATGTCGAGCAGCGCGTTCATGAACGCCATGTTTCCGCCGGCGGTGACGACGATTTGATTCGAGGAGACTGCGGCAATGCCGTTCTCGCTTTTTAATTTGGCGGCGAGAGCATCCAGCAACAGGGGCAGGCCGTGGACCGGCTTGTATTTGTGGTTCTCCGGATCAGCGAAGAAACGGCTGATCTGGTCGGCTGCCTCCTTTGGCGGCCCGTAGCTCACGACGCCCTGGCCCAGTGAGATCGTACCGGGACAACTGCGAATCAATTCCGCGACGACCGGAATGATCGGCGTCTGCACGGCCTGCATTCGCAAAGGATCACGCATTGGTTGCAAGATTGGCGCTCAGAACAGCGTTCGTGTCATCCCGCCGTCCACGGTGATCGTCGTGCCGGTGATGTAGCCCGCCGGTTGCGAACAGAGGAACGCGACCACGGCACCGACTTCCTCCGGTTCACCCAACCGCCCCGCCGGGATTTCCTTCGCGCGGTCGGCGAGCACTTGTTCGATGGTGAGGTTTTCCTTTTTCGCGCGGGCTTGGGACAGTTCGATCATCCGGTCGGTGCGGATGAAGCCGGGCAGCACGCAGTTGACGGTAATGCCCTGAGGCATGAGTTCGCGCGCGACACTTTTTGAAAAACCAATCACGCCGGGGCGGATGGAGTTGGAGAGCAGCAGGCCATCCACGGGCTGTTTCACCGAAGTCGAGACGAGGTTCACGATTCGGCCCCAGCCTTGCATGTGCGGGACGACGGCTTGCGTCCAGCGCACGACTTGGAGTAGCGACCGTTCGAAGGCGTCTTGCCAGTCTTGCGGTTGCTGTGTTTCCTGGAAGCCGCCGGGTTTGGGTCCGCCGCAATTGTTGATGAGGATGTCAATGCGGCCGTGTTTGGCGAGGACTGCGTCGAGGAAGGACTTGCGATCCTCATCGCGCGTCACATCGGCGGTGCGGTGCAGCACTTCCACGCGGAATTCAGTCGCGATGGCTTCGGCGGTCGTGCCCAGCGTCGTTGCGTCGCGGGAGCAGAGGGCGAGCGCACAGCCCTCCTGCGCGAGCGCACGGGCGCACGCGCGGCCCATGCCTTTGCTGGCTGCGAGCACGACCGCGATTTTCCCGCGAAGTCCAAAGTCCATATGTGAACGCTGTTGCCGATGCGTCTGCCGCGCTCTTCAGCGAACCATGCCCAAAAAGAGGAAGCGCGGACAAACTCTGTCCGCGCTTCGAAGTTGCAGGTTGATTGGCCAGCGCCGGCGCGGCGGCGGCCAGCGTTACGAGAGCTTCCAGCCCTTGCGATATTCGGGGCTGATGTATTGGTCGGCGTCCTTTGTGTTGGTGACCTTCATCTTCGGGCCGTCCCAGTCAATTTTCTTGCCGACACGCATGGCGACGCAGCCCAGCAGGATGATCTCGGTCAGATACGCCGAGATGTCGAAGTTGGAATAGGCCGGCTTGCCACCCTTCATCATGTCGAACCATTCCTGATTGTGGCCGGGCGAGCGCGGGATCGTCTGCGGAATGTCCTTCACGCCTTCGTGGTTGTTGCCGGACTTGTATTCCTTCTCGTCGCCGAGCATGAGGTAGAACTGCGAGCCGTAGTCATCGGGAGAAAAGATTTTTCCCTTGTCGCCGACGAGCAGGCAGCCGCTGCCGGGCATCTTCTCGCGCATCTCCACGATCTCCTTGGTGAGGTCGGCGGGCGGCTTGTTGTTGCCGTCGTGGGAGGTGGGGTTGCCGGGCTTGGGATCGCCGCCGTCATACCACCAGAAGGTGAGGGGCGGCATGCCGTCGCGCGCGGGGAACTCGAACTTGATCTTCGATTTGATCGGATAGCTTTCCTTGTTGATGCCGGGCGCGATGGCTTCGACGCTGGTCGGGTAGCCGAGCTTGAGCGCGCGGAAGGGCATGTTGACCGTGTGGCAGGCCATGTCGCCGAGCGCGCCGGTGCCGAAATCCTGCCAACCGCGCCAGGCGAAGGTGTGATACGCGCCTTTCTTGTACGGGCGATTGGCCGCCGGGCCGAGCCACAGATCCCAATTGAGATTTTCCGGCACGGGGTCCGAGCCTTCCGGACGGCCCATTCCCTGCGGCCAGATCGGACGGTTGGACCAGACGTGCAACTCGCGCACCGGCCCGATGATGCCGCCCTGGATGACTTCCACGGCGCGGCGCAATCCGCTCCCGCCGCTGCCCTGGTTGCCCATCTGGGTGGCGAGTTTCATGTCCTTTGCCAGCTTGCGCATGGCGCGCGCTTCGTGGATGGAGCGCGTGAGCGGCTTCTGACAGTAAATGTGTTTGCCCAACTTCATCGCCATCGTGCTGGCGACGGCGTGAACGTGGTCGGGCGTGGAGACGGTGACGGCGTCAATGGACTTGTCCATCTCCTCGAGCATTTTGCGGAAGTCCTGGTACTTCTTCGCCTGCGGATATTTTGTGCCGCGTTCGTCGAGGGTTTTCTGGTCCACGTCGCACAGGCCGACGATGTTCGCGCCGCACTTGGCGGAGTCGTCGGTGTCGCTGGCGCCTTTGCCGCCGGCACCGATGGCGGCAACGTTGATCTTGCTGTTGAGGTTTTGCCCGCGGACGATGTAAGGCCCGGTCAACGCCGCGGCGCCAGTGGCGAGCGCGGAGTAGCGGATGAATGTGCGACGGGTAATGGGGTTGGTGGTGATGATGGTCGAAGGTTTCGTGTTAGGCATGGATTAATGACTACACGTGGCGGGCGACTATTCACAAGGAGAAATTTTGACCGCAACTGAGGGATCGTTCAGTCTGAACGACGGTTCGAAGCGTGAGGATCAAGATTTTCAAAAACTCGGCTTGATTTCTGGGCGGCAGAGGCTTTAATACCGCCGTTCAATGACAGCGCGAGGGCATGGATGTTCCTCAAAGTGGTGCCCTTGGTTGGCCCCCCGGATCGGCTGAAAACCGGTCTAAACTGGTAGCTTCACCCATGGAAGGACGGTGTGTCGGCGACGCGAAAGGCGTGCCGGTCACGCGGAAATCTGATGATTGTAGTTTGCCAAACGGGGCAAGCCGTGTTCCTTTGATGTAGTTATCCAAACAATTATGTTCCAACAGAACATCACCGGGACGATGGCATAGATGAAGCTGAATCTTGATCGATCACAGTCCCTAAAAAATTGCAGTGCGAATGACCGAATTAACCTGAGAGTTTTATGAAAAGTGCATATCTGAAAGCAGTATTTTTTGTTTGCGCCTTGGGCGCATTTGTTTCCGGTGCCTTGACGGCGTCCGCCCAGACTGAGGTGCTTCCTTACACCCAGACCTGGAAGTATCTGGTCCGCACGAATGACATCACCAACGCCGTCGGTGGCAGCCTCTGGAATACTACCGGCTTCAACGACGCCGCTTGGCCGACTGGCACTGGCATCTTCAGGTATGCTGCCGGGGAGGCTTTGCCTGCGGGCTTTTCTGGAGGGACTACGCTGCCGTTCAGCAACAATTGTGCTTTCGAAGGGCGTTACATCCAGACCGTTTACTTCCGCTCCACATTCACCTATTCCAACCCGACGAATTTCACCACAGTGACCATCTCAAACATCGTGGATGATGGGTTGGTAATTTATTTGAACGGCGTGGAAGTCAACCGTGGCACGAACATGCCTGCGGGAGCGGTTAATTGGACCACCGGCGCACCCGCTTCAGTGGAGGCGCTCGCGCAAGGGGAGTTGGGAGTAACTTTTTCTCCTACTAACCTGATCCAAGGTGTGAACACCGTCGCCGTGGAAGTGCATAACAACGGTACCGCCAGTTCCGACATGGTCTTCGGTCTGCGAGTTCTCATTGGCAGCCTCACCCCGGTCGCCATTACGAACAACCCTCAGAACCGCACCATCGAGGCGGGATCGACGACCAACATGACCGTTGGTGCCTCCGGTTCATCGCCGGCTTACCGATGGCAGCGGGAAAGCACCCCTGGAAGTTTTACCAATATCCCCAACCAGACTGGCGTGACCCTTACTTTTGCGAGCGTGCTGCCTTCCCAGACAGGCAAGTATCGCGCGGTGGTTACAAATGTCATCAACAACGTTACCAGCACCGTCGCGCAATTGACCGTGTTTGTGAACCAACTCATCATTACAAATGAACCGGAGGATTTGGACCTTGAAGTTAGCGAACCGCTAGATCTGACAGTTGGCGTCAGCGGTTCCGCCCCAGGCTACCAATGGCAGAAGGACAATGGGGCGGGGGGCACGTTTTTGAACATTGCAGGTGCCCGCAGCGCCACTTACGCCGTCGGCAGCGCACAACTCGTTAACGCCGGCAAATACCGGTGCGTAATCACCAACTTCTCCGGCGCGGTTACCAGCCGGGTCGCAATCGTGAAAGTCGCGCCTGACCTCACTGGGCCGAGGATGATATCAGCCCAGATCAGCGAAACACTCACCAACACCATCGAAATTTTGTTCTCAGAGGCGCTTTTGCGCAGCACGGTGACCAACGTCAACACGACCAACTTCGTCATCAGTATTCTCAATACGACGAACCAGACGGTTACCACCAACCGGCTGGTGATCAGCAACATCACGCACACGGTCAGGGAAGCGCGCATTACTGTAGCGTCGTTGCCGATTGGCCCGACTTACGTTGTAACTTGCAACAACGTGGCGGACACCAAATCCAACAGCATCGCGCCAAACAGCCAGATCGCCGTGGTCTATCGAGTTACACTCACCAATATCATTGCGGCCGGGGATACCTGGCGCACGTATGATTATGGAGACAATGTTCAAGGGACAAACTGGAACCGCTTCAACTACGACCCGGAACCGACGTTCTGGGGGGCGTATCCGGGAGCATTCTACCGTGATTTTGACAATTTGACACTTTGCCCAGGGTTTGCAAAAACCACCTCTTTGAGTTTGAACGTTGCGAATTACTTTAGAACAACCTTCGTGCTCACCAACTTTGCGACCAACGCCACGCTGTTTCTGGATTACGCGATTGACGATGGTGCTGTATTCTACTTGAACGAAACCGAAATTCATCGGTTTAATATGATACCCGGCACACCCGTTAATGACAGCACTCTCGCATCCGGTGCTGTGGGAAACGCCGTCTGCAACGAGGTCAACATCCCTGTAAACAATCTGATTTCAGGCACCAATCTTCTGGCAGTCGAGGTGCATCAAGGAGGTGCCTTCCCCTATGAAAATGACTTCGCCTTCGGGATGTCCCTCGGTGGTACTTTTCTCACCAGGCCAACTTTACCGGCGCAGACCAATGTTCCCAACGTCACCCTCACGCGGCAGGGCAACAACGCCAGGCTTTCATGGAGTGGTTACGGCTGGGCTTTGGAGACGACGGCCAACATCTCCGGTCTCTGGACCGAGGCTCAACCGTTCATGTCGAACCCCCACACGAACATTATCGGGTCTGGAGCAAGATTTTACCGTCTCCGCAAGGCATATTGACCGAACTCCGGCCTGTCGGAGGGCTGACAAGGGCACACGCGGCCTGAAGGCCGCTCGCCAGGCACCTCGGGGGTCCTGCTCGCGGGGTTGTTCTGAGTGTGGGTTGAACCAACTGAAGTGATTTCCCTGCGCAAGCAAGCAACGGAGAAAGTTTGGCCATGTCTCCCCGGCTACTGTCACGCGTCGGCACCGGTTTGGGTGGGGTTCTTAGCTACTGGTGTTGCGGCGAATTTGTTCGTGGTAACATTGCTAACTGATTTTCCCTTCGTGTCATTTCGTTTCCTTCGTTCATCCGTGATATCCGCTTCATCTGTCGATCTCAGTGGGCCAGAAGATGGCCAGATTTCTATCCTGTCATCCAGATAAATGCAGATCTCAGTTGCGTTTTTTTCACACTCTTTGCGTGTAAATTACACACAAAATCCATCTTGAGGAGCTTTCTCGCTTGGATTTGAGGTCGAGACTGCTGTGGCATTGGTGCTGCTAACTTTTTCTGGAATAGAGTTTGACACTAAATCAAAACACCAATTAAATAGCGCCGCACTCAACAACACGACACCACTAGTTTATGAAAAAAATTCGCACACTCAAAGTTAAAGCGTTCACACTGATCGAATTGCTCGTCGTCATCGCCATCATTGCGATTCTGGCAGGCTTGCTTCTCCCAGCTTTGGCGAAAGCCAAAGCCAAGGCTCAACGCATCAACTGCGTGAGTAATTTGAAGCAGGTTGGCCTGGCCTTCCGTATGTGGAGCAATGACCATGGCGACAAGTTCCCGTGGACGGTTTCCACCGCAGATGCCGGCTCGCAAATTGCCGGTAATTTTACCGCAAACGTCGGCGACGTGATCAACATTTTCCGTTGCACTTCCAATGAGTTAAGTTCGCCGAAGGTCCTGGCGTGCAGCAGTGACCCTTCCCGCACCAAGGCCAACAGCTTCGACACTACAGGAGCAAATGCGTTGACTGACAGTTCGAAACAAATTTCCTACTTTGTGGGCTTGGACGCGGAAGAAACCAAGCCTCAGACCATCCTGGCAGGAGATCGTAACCTGTCCTCTGATCCCAATGGAGTTACTAGTACGGTTAATGGGAAGGACGCGGTGGTCAATGTCCTCACCAACTTCAGTTGGGACGTAACCATCCATGCTCGCAGCGGTAATCTTGGGTTGGGTGATGGCAGTGCCCAGCAGGCCAATTTGAGCGCGTTGCAGAGACAGGTTCTGGCGGGTTCGGTCCAACCCCCGGCGACCCCGTTCGTTATCGTGAAGTTTCCCTGATTCGTGGATTAATGGCAACGGGCACTTGCAAGTGTGCCCGTTTGCCATTGATACGTCGCTTAAACATCGTTTGGAAAATCGAAACTCCGGCATGAAGGCGTTACGCAACGGTTCATTTGGCAACAATCATTGACATCACATTTCGCCCGACCGACAATCAAGCCACCAAACAACTCACTTTATGAAACATAACGAGCACGGATACCAACGCGCCTTCACTCTGATCGAGTTGTTGGTGGTCATAGCCATTATCGCCATTCTTGCGGGGTTGTTGCTGCCCGCGTTGGCCAAAGCCAAAGCCAAGGCCGGTCAGATTGCTTGCGTCAACAACATGAAACAAATTGCTCTCGCGTTTACCTTGTGGACGAATGACAACGACAAGAACAATCTGCCATTTCGCGTTCTGCAAGAGGACGGCGGTACCAAATTGACGGGAACCTCCTTACCAATGCCTGGTTGGGCCTTGAGAGTTAATGAAGCGTGGTTCCAATACTCGTGGATCTCGAACGAGTTGACCGCTCCCAATGTTCTAGCCGACCCTGCCGACAAAATCAAAAAGGTGGCAGCTGACTGGTCACGAGTCCCGAACGTAGGGTTCGACAACCTCAAGGACAAAGCCGTCAGTTACGCGATTTCAGTTGATGGTGGTGTCCGGAATATTGGTGCTGGTGGTGCTTCAGTGACGATGTGGGAAGAAGCTCAAACGCATGTCCTTCTCGTAGATCGGAACATGACAAGCAACGGTGTGAGTACCGGTTGTTCATCCGGTGTGGGAAGCGCTCCTTTCGTGACTGCCCGCGGAGTCAGCGCAGCGAATGCCCCCAACACCAGCACTTGGCTTGATGCCATTCACGGCAAAGGATTGGGCAATGTGGCCCGCTTGGACGGCAGTGTTGAAAAGGTGACTGACAAAGGGGTGCAACAAGCCTTGGACGAGGGCGATGATAATGGGAGCATTCATTTCCTTTATCCCCAATAAGCCTTTTTAAAACCTCGAAGGCGTCCCTGTTGGGACGCCTTTCTTTTTTTGACCGCTACGTCGGCCAGCCGCCTCCTGTGATTTCAGTGGCAAGGCTTTTTGACTCCCTCAACTGAACTCCCATGAAGCGCGGGAAACACGGTTGGGCCTTTACCCTGATCGAACTGCTGGTGGTCATCGCCATCGTTGCGGTGCTCGCAGGCCTGCTGCTGCCTGCGTTGGCGCGGTCCAAGGCGAAGGCCCGGCAGGTCCAATGCCTCACCAACCTCAAGCAAATCGGTCTGGGCCTGCGGATGTGGGCCAATGAGAATGATGCCCGATTTCCCTGGATCGTCACCCTCGGTGAGGGCGGCAGTTATGGTCGTTTCAACGCCTGGCAGCACTTTGTCGTCTGCTCCAACGAATTTGATTCGCCCAAGATTCTTGTCTGCCCCGCCGACAGCCGCAAACCGGCCGACCACTGGCGACGAGCCGCTGGCGGGTTTGCTTGGCCGGGCACCGGCGAGAACAACGCCCTGAGTTATTTCGTCGGTCTGGACGCCAGGGAAACCGAGCCACTCACGCTGTTGAGCGGCGACCGCAACCTCACCGGCGGCCGCCCGAATGAAGTTTGCAATTCGATGCCCACGAACTTCAGCGGTGCCTACGCTCTGGAGAGCCGCGATGCGGCCACCCTGGCGTGGAAGAACGATTTGCACGTCCGCGCCGGGAACACGCTGACCTCCGATGGCGGAGCCGCCCAGCAGACCCGGAGCGGTCTGGCCAAGGCTGCGGCTGATTCCGACGAAGGCCGCAACGAATTCCACGTCCTGCCGCCTTTCTGACGCTGAAAGGCACGGTGCTGACTCGTGACGAAGTTGATCCGGCTGGCTTGGCGTTCTGGGATTGCAATTCCGATCCGCCTCGCAAAGAGTTTCCACGCAGTCAAAACCGATTTGACCCTCGTAACTCATTCATAAACGAACATGCCCAACCTCTGGACAGGAAAAGGAAACCCCTACACGCGTCGGGAGGTCGTTGACCGACTCCGCACTCAACTCAAGCAAGGCCAGCCGATCATCGCCGCCGGTGCCGGCACTGGTATCAGCGCCAAGTTCATCGAAAAAGGCGGTGCCGATCTCATCATCATCTACAACTCCGGCCGCTTTCGCATGGCCGGGCGCGGTTCGACGTGCGGACTCATGGCTTACGGCGACGCCAACGCCATCGCGATGGAAATCGGCGAGCACGAAGTGTTGCCGGTGGTCGAGGAGATTCCCGTAATTTGCGGCGTCCACGCCAGCGACCCGCGCCGGCGCATGTGGCACTGGCTGTTGCAGGTGAAAGACATGGGCTTCTCCGGCGTGAACAATTTCCCCACGCACTGCATCGTGGACGGCCAGTTCCGTCAGGTGCTTGAAGAGACGGGGATGAGCGTGAAACACGAGTTCGAGATGGTCCGGCTTGCGCGCAAGATGGACCTGTTCACCATCGTCTATGTCGCCACGCCGGGCGAAGCCAAGGCGATGGCCGAGGCAGGTGCGGACGCGATCATCGCGCATGTCGGCACAACCATCGGCGGCAGCATCGGTGTGAAGAAGGCAGTGGTCTCGATGGACGAAACGGTCAAGCGCTGCCAGTCCATCATTGATGGCGCGAAGCAGGTGCGGAAGGACATCATCTTCCTTTCGCACGGCGGGCCGATTGCCACGCCGGAAGACGCGGCCTACATCAACGCGCGCACAGATTGCGTCGGCTTTGTCGGCGCCTCGAGTCTGGAGCGGCTCGCGGTGGAGGATTCGCTCACACAACTGACGCGGCGGTTTAAGAAGATTCCTGTGCGGAAGGAAGCATTGAAGCCGTTCAGGAAGTAGCCGGTGGCGAGCGGATTGACCGCACGCTGTTGGCAATGTAGTTTGAAACTGTGAAAGTTGAAGTTGACCGAACCAGTCCTCCGATTCTGAAAGTTGTCGGCCGCCGCCCGTCTGGCATGAACGCATTGCGCCGTCTGGAACGAATCAGTTCATTCATCTACAAGCACTCCAAAGATGCCCTCAACTCCGGAGACCTATTTCCAGTTCGAAAATCTGTTGGTCAAACTCGCACGCGCCGGAGTTGATTACGCCGTGGTTGGCGGCGTGGCCGTCTCCTTGAACGGATTCGTGCGGGCCACGGATGACGTTGACATCCTCGTGCATGAATTGGCGGCGAACACCGGACGGATGATTGAAACGCTGAAAAGCTGGGGCGAAGGCTGGGCGCGCGAATTGAAGACGGAAGATTTCATTCCGCAAGAGGGATCCATTCGCTTGAGCGAAGATTTCGACCTCGACATCTTCACTCGGATGCGCGGCAAGGCCCTTGATGATTTTCGTCCAAGCATGCGTTATCTGGAGGTGCAAGGGGTGCGCATTCCATACCTCGCGCCGGAGAGCCTCATCTTTCTGAAGGGCGGTTCCTGGCGTGAAAAAGATCAATTGGACGTCATCGCATTGAAAGAAATCCTGAGTCGGGATTCGTCGCGTTGAAGTCGTTCGATCACTTTCCCGCGTCCCGCCACCCGATCCCATCCAGACGATCGAACTCGCGCTGAATGTCCAAGCCCTCGTAGAAGGACAGCCAGCCGCGCAATGTCTTCGTTTCGCCTGGAGCGCAGTCCGGGAACTTCGGGTCCGAATGCAGGCATGGCACGGGCGCGTTGGCCCACGGCCGGTGACACGGCCACCACGCGCTGATGATCCACCGCCGCCCGTCCTCGGAACGGCAGGCGACATAGGGATTGGATATGATCTTGTTCTCGTTTGTCTGCGCGGTGAACCCCTGGGCACCTTTGAGCATCACGCAATTTTGCACTCGCAAATCGCTCAGGCGATTCGTGGAGCCGTTCCGCAGCCACAATTCCATCCGCACTCCCTCAGCGCCTGGGCGCACCCGCGCGCCGAACACGATCCCGTTGGGCAACGTGCGCTCACTCGCGAGCGTACCCTCGGCGCGGCGTTCCCACTCCTGCGGCGGCAATGCGACGCCCTGCTTGCTCCATAGCGTCGGGACGTGCGTGTGCGCGAGATAAGTGAGGCCGAGGTTCGACCAAATCGCCTCCGGCAAATCCACCACCACGTAGCTCGTGTCGTCCCAGGGCGTGAACACGCTGAACTTCGTTTCGCGCTGCGGGCGCACCGCGCCGTCGAGGAAACCGATGCGCGGATGTCGCCCGCCCGGATACGGCAGCACGCGCAACGGCGTGCCGGATGCGGGACGCGGACGATTCTCCGGTGTGATGCGGAACCGCGTCAGTGTGGCAGAAATCTCATCTGCGCCTAATCCCGTCGCGGCGGTGATTTCCGTCGGTATGAAGCGGTGATGCCAAACCATGTTCTCCAGCCAGTAGCGCAGGTCAGCGTCGTCCTTGGGTCGGCGGAAAAGAGGCAGTTCCGGTTCCGCAGCGCGGATCGGCGTGAGCGCGAGGAGGAAAAAAGTTGCGGCGAGCAGACCGGATCGCGTGTTCATGTTCAAAGGACACAGACTGCCGGCACGGCAACCTTGTTCACTTGAAAAGCCTGTGGTGAATAGTTTTCAAGTGACGGGTGATTCGGAACAAGACCGGCCGAACAGCCGGTGTCGCGAAATGACCCGCTTCCAATCGCGTCTGCCGATCCGGTGCTGTCTGCGCCATGGAAAATATTTCCACTCCGAGCGTCCTCCCTCTATGCTGGGCGGATGAATACTCCAATGGTGCCCGTCCTTGCGCTGACCATTTTCTGCGCTGCCGCTGCCATCGCTCCGCTTCACGCGGAGCAAACCGGCCCGCCGCGCCGCTTGCTGGCGGCGGATGATTCCACACGGCGCCTCGCCATCGTCGCGCCGGATGGTTCGCTCGAATGGGAGATGAAGGTGGGCGCCATTCACGACGCGTGGGTGCTGCCCAATGGCAACATCCTCTTCCAACAAGGCTGGACCAAGATCGTCGAGGTCACGCCGGACAAGCAAACCGTCTGGGAATACGACGCCGGCAAGATGAACGGCAACGAAGGCAAGCGCGTCGAGGTTCACGCCTTTCAGCGGCTTGCGGATGGTTTGACCATGATCGCCGAGTCCGGCCCGGCACGCATCATCGAGGTGGACAAGGCCGGCAAGATTCAGCGCGAGGTAAAGCTCAAGGTGAACAATCCGAACGCACACAGCGACACCCGGCTCGTTCGCAAGATCGTCAATGGTAATTACCTCGTCGCGCATGAGAGCGACGGCTTCGTCCGCGAGTATGATGCGACCGGGAAAATCGTTTGGGACTTCGAAGTGCCGCTCTTCGGCAAGCCGCGCAAGGGTGGTCACGGTCCCGAGGCGTTTGGCAACTCGCTCTTCAGTGCCATCCGTCTCGACAATGGCAACACGCTCATCGGCGGCGGCAACGGGCACTGCGTCCTAGAAGTCACGCCGAAGAAGGAGATCGTCTGGAAGCTGGAGCAGAACGATCTGCCCGGCATCACGCTGGCGTGGGTCACGCGTGTCGAGCGTCTGGCGAACGGAAACACGCGCTTCGGCAACTGCCACGCCGGACCGGAGAATCCGCAGTTCATCGAGGTGACGAAAGACAAGAAAGTCGTCTGGACCTTCAAGGACTTCAAAAACTTCGGCAACTCCATGCCGGTGCAAGCCGTGCTCGAAGCGAAGAAGTGAGATGAGTGACGGCGGCGACAACGAGCAGCGTCCGACGGAGTGCCGAGCATGGCCCGGCCCGAAGTGGTTCTCGACGCGCAAGCCGGGCAATGCTCGGCGCTCCGTTTTGTTCGCCGCGTTTCTCCTGGCTTCGTCCTCCGTTTACGCCGCCGACCTCGCGTTCTTTGAGTCCAAGATCCGGCCGCTGCTGGCCGAGCATTGTTACTCCTGTCACAGCGCGAAGGCTGAGAAGCTCAAGGGCGGGCTTTACGTCGATTCGCTGGAAGGATTGCTCAAGGGCGGCGACCTCGGCTCCGCACTCATCCCCGGCGATGCCGAGAAAAGTTTGCTCATTAAAGCTGTTCGCTACACGGACGCAGATCTCCAGATGCCGCCCAAGGGCAAGAAGCTTACCGACCGCCAGATCGCCGACCTCACGCGCTGGGTGAAAGCCGGCGCACCCTGGCCCGAGACCGACAAAGCAGTCGCCCGCCCCGCGAAGACGACGCACGAGATCACTGAGAAGGACAAAAGCTGGTGGGCCTTTCAGCCGGTGAACAGTAAATCAGTAATCAGTAAGCGCGGCACTCGGTCCACTGTTTCACTGAATACTGACTCACTGATTACTGGTTACTCCATTGATTCCCTCATCCGCGAGCGTCTCGACGAAAAGAAGCTCCAGCCCAACCCGCCCGCGACCAAACGTGAACTCATCCGCCGCGCCTACTTCGATCTCATCGGCCTGCCGCCGACGCCTGAGCAAATCGCCGCGTTCGAGAAAGACAAATCGCCCGACGCCTGGCCGCGACTCATCGATCATCTGCTCGCGCTTCCTCAATACGGCGAACGGTGGGGCCGGCACTGGCTTGATGTCGCGCGTTTTGCCCAAAGCAACGGCTATGAGCGCGACGGCGAGAAGCCTGAGTCGTGGCGCTATCGCGACTACGTGGTGAAGGCGTTTAACGAAGACAAACCTTACGACCAATTCATCCGCGAACAGATCGCCGGCGATGAGTTGGAGCGAGTCACCATGGACTCCATCATTGCCACCGGCTTCCAGCGGCTTGGTGTGTGGGACGACGAGCCGGACGACAAGCGCATGGCCGAGTTCGATGAACTCGACGACGTGCTCTCGACGACCGGCAGCGCCTTTCTGGGTCTGACCATCGGCTGCGCCCGTTGCCACGACCACAAGTTCGATCCCATCCCGCAGGCCGATTACTACTCGCTCCTGAGCTTCTTCCGGAACATCCGCTCCAGCGAAGCCGCGAAGTACACGCTTGAATCGCCTAACTACGTGCCGCTGGCAGACCCCGCCAAAGTTGCTGCATGGCGCGCAACGAACGAAGCGAAGCTCAAGCCGCTTCAAGAGAAGCTCGCCGCCACGAAGGACGACGCAGAGAAGAAAAAACTCACGGCGCAGATCGAGAGCGTGAAGGCCGAACGGCCGCCGTTCGAGTTCGCGCTAGCCGTGCGCGAGCGCGGATTGAAACCGCCGCCGACCCACGTCCTGATTCGTGGCAACGCCGGCAGTCCCGGGGTCGAAGTTCAGCCCGCGTTCCTGAGCGTGCTTGGCGTACGCAAACCCTCACTTCGTGGCAGCCGACGTGAGGAGGCTCAAACTTCTCCCTCTTCAAGAGATCAGAGCCTCCTCACGTCGGCTGCTACCAGCGAAAGCACCGGACGTCGTCGCGCCCTCGCCGAATGGATCGCCAGCGCGGAGAACCCGCTCACCGCCCGCGTGATGGCGAACCGCATCTGGCAGCATCATTTCGGGCGCGGCATCGTGAAGACGACTTCTGACTTCGGCCGTGCCGGAGTGCCGCCCACGCACCCGAAGCTGCTCGACTGGCTGGCGGCGGAGTTCATCGAGAACGGCTGGTCGATCAAGAAGCTGCACAAAACCATCATGCTCTCACAGACCTATCAGATGTCGTCGCGCGCGGAGAACGCGAAGGCCGATGCGGTCGATCCCGGCAACGATCTGCTCTGGCGACAGAACCTTCGTCGTCTGGAAGCCGAGGCGCTGCGCGACACCGTACTGGCGATCAGCGGTCGCTTGAATCCAAAGATGGGCGGACGCGGATTCTTTCCGCGCCTGAGCGGCGAAGTGCTGGCCGGCCAGTCGCGGCCTGGTCTGGATTGGGAAATCTCCAGCCCTGACGAGCTCTTTCGTCGCAGTCTCTACGCCTACATCCGCCGCACCATGTCGGTGCCGATGCTCGATGCGTTTGATTACAGCAACACCACTTCGCCGCTGAGCGAGCGCCCCGTGACGACCGTCTCGCCGCAGTCGTTGCTCATGCTCAACGATGATTTCATGCAGCAACAGGCGGCGGCGCTGGCGGAGCGGTTGGAGAAGGAATGCGGAGAACACTCGGCAACTCGGCTCTCATTAGCACCGGGCTTCAGCCCGGTGAAAGGGGCCGAAGGAGATTCGCGAGCCGCTTCAGCGGCTTCCCCTGCGCCGAAAGCCGTTGAAACGGCTTCAACCAAACCCACGCCGGCCAACACCGGGCTGAAGCCCGGTGCTAATGAGAGCTCTTTCGACGCGCGGCTCACCGACGCCTTCATCCAACGCGGCTTCCAACTGGCCATTGGCCGCGAGCCGACCACGCGCGAGCGCCGCATCGCGCGGGGTTTCATTCAACGTCAGCAGGAGAACTTCGGCGCGTTGCGCACGCGGCTGACCTTCCGGCCCGACGTGCCGACGTCGCTTTCGGTGAGTTACATGGACAAACTCAAGTCAGAGCACTTCCTCATCGGGCCGACTGCGAACTGGAGTTACCATCGCGGTCACTGGTCGGGCGCGTACGAAGGCATTCGCACGGTGGATCGTGACCGCGGCCCCTTCGCATTGTCACTGGCAACGAGTCTCTCCAATGGTGTTGTGGAGGCAAAAGTTTTCCTCCACACCGCCTGCGAAACCGCCGGCATGCTTTTCCGGGCCACCGCAAAAGACAACGAGCTTCATGGCTACGAAATCGGTTTCGAGCCGCGCGAGCAGCGGGTTGTGCTCCGGCGTCAGTCAGACGAATTCGCAATGCTGGCCAGCGTATCCGCGAACATTCCGACAGGCCGGAGCGTCCCGCTAAGGATCGAGGCGACGGATGCGCGCATTCGCGTTTGGTTTGGCGATGATTCGAAGCCGGTGCTCGACGTGATCGATCCGAAGCCGATCCTGACCAGCGGCCGCGTCGGCGTGCGTGCGTGGGGCGCGGCCCTCAGCGTCGATGACCTCCTGATCGGCGCAGAGGCACTTGTTCCCGTTGCGGTTCCCGATGAGCAACTTGGCTCGCCGGAACGTCGCGCGCGGCAAGCCTTCTGCCTGCTGCTGCTGAATTTGAACGAGGTCGTGTACGTCGATTGATTGTGAACAACCACCAGCCAGACCGGAATCTCTGCGCGGGCACCCGCCGCGAGTTTCTTTGGCAGATGGGCGCGGGCTTCACCGGCCTCGCACTCACCGTGTTGCTGGATCAGGAAGGCTTTTTTGGCTCGAAAGCGATCGCGGCATCACGCGCGACTCCGCAGATCGCGCATCTGCCGAAGCGCGCCAAGTCCTGTATCTTCCTCTTCATGTATGGCGGGCCGTCGCAGATGGATTTGTTCGACTACAAGCCCGAGCTGCAGAAGCGCCACGGCCAGACGGCTAATCTTGAGCAGCGTCGCCGCGCCGTCTCTGCCGGCAAGCTCCTCGCCTCGAAGCGCACGTTCAAACAATACGGCCAGTCCGGCCAGTGGTGCTCGGACGCGCTGCCGCATCTCGCGACGCAGATGGACAAGCTCGCGGTCATCAAGTCGCTTTACTCGGACAGCGTCGCGCACGGCTCGGCCATGTTGCAGATGAACAGCGGTCGCATCATCCAG
>JANNEF010000225.1:0-8869 GCA_031378375.1 Verrucomicrobiota bacterium
GCGACCGGCGCGGTGATGAAATAATGATCCGGCCCGGCGGACAGGTTCGTCTCGGTGGAACCCACCGCGTAGTAATAAAGCGTGTCGGGCTGCAATCCCGTGAGCGTGATGCCGTGCTCGACGATGGCCGCGGCATCCAGATTGGTGGTCGTCAGCGCGGCGAGGTTGGTGCCGTAACGCACGAGGCTGTCGGTGGGCCGGTCGGTGCGCCAGCGCACGATCATGCTCGTCGGCGTGCCCAGTTGCAGGTAGGGGCCGCGTATGAGGCGCGGCGGGATGTTGAGGTCATAGACTGACGGCACGATCTGCACCGCGTTCACGGCCGCGCGCCTGACGCCGTCACTGGCCGTGCGGGCGGTGACGGTGAAGGTGATCGAGGTGTTCGTGAGTCCGATGAACCGCACGTAATTGCCGGCGGCGGTGTTCGTCCCGAGGTCCACCCCGCCGCGCGCCTCGGTGTAAACGCCGGCGAAGCTGGCCCACGAGCCGTCGCGCAGGAACAGCGAGGTGTTGGCCAGGCGAAACTCGGCCACGCGATCCGCGGCGTTGTTCGCGCCGTCGGAGTAAATCAGCACGTCATAAATCGGGAACGGGATTTGTTGGATGGTAAGCGTGCTGTTCGTCTGGCCGCCGCTGGTGCCGGCGTGATCCGTGACGTGCGCCTTCATCAACTTGTGGTTAGACGACAGGTTGGAATTGAGCAACGGCTCGTCGTCGCGCGCGAAGAAATCGAACGTCACGTCCGCCGTGGTCGCAACGTTGTTGGCGTTGCGCAGATTGAAGGAAGAGCCGCTGCCGCCGCTGCTTGCCGCGACGTTGTTCCAGAACCGCTGTGGCACGACGCCCGACTGCTCGGATGGACCGAGCGCAAAACTGGCTCCGCCCGCGCCCGAGGAAAAATTCACGCCGATGCCCGGCGTCGCGGGATGCACGGTCACCTTCACCGGCGGCGAGGCGCTTGTCCGCCCGGATGCGTCGGTCGCCACCGCTGTCAGCCAGTAAGTGCCGGGCGCGGCGTTGCTCCAGATGAACTCGTACGGCGCGGAGCTGTCTTCACCGAGTTTCCGGGAGCCAAGGAAAAACTCGACCACCTCGACATCGTCATTGTCGGAAACCGCATCGGCCCGGAGGGGAATCACGCCCGGTGACACGTAACTGGCACCATCGGCGGGAGCGACGAGGGCGACTTCCAGGGGAAACACGGCGGTGGCGAAGGACCAGTTCAGAATGTCGTGGGTCACCGCGCCGCCGCCGGTCGCGGCCGTGAAACCAAACCACGCCTGGCCATTGTCCAAGGTGAGCATCGCTGACAGATCGAACGGCAAATCCAAAACCGGCGTGACCATGTCGTCCACGTACACGCGCAGCGAACCCGGCGTCAGCCCCATCGGCGCGTAAACACCCGGCGCGTAGATGAGCCGGGCGGTGTGCGGATCACCGTCGCGCAGGTTGGGCAGACCGTTGGTCGCCGCTCCGAGGGAAGCGGAATGGTCGGCGCTGTTCGGCAGGGTGCCGCGCGTGTGGACACTGACATGGTTGCCGTTGGGATCGCTCGCGTTTTGAACGGTGTCGAACTCCACCGCCACGCTGTTCGGGATGCCGTCGTACCCAAGCCGCCCGCCGAACGTGCCCAAGGCTGGCACTGCGTTGTTTTGGATGACGAATGCGAATCCATCACCGGCACCCGCGACGTCGCTGATTTGGAATTGGAACGTGGTTTCGAATCCACCCGACACAAACCGCTTCGTACCGAACCAGGCTCCGCCAGCCTGCGCCGCGCCCGGCCCGGCGAGTCGCAGCCGTTCGTTTATCTCCACGGCGCCGCCCTGCAGGTGGATGTCGGCGCTGTTGAAATTGGTGAAGTGGAGGACCGGCGTCTGTCCGCGAACGACTTCAACCCAAATCAGACTGGCCAGCAGGAGGAGGCGGAAACACGTTTGGCGTTGTAACATCACATTCATCGGGCGGCATCGGTTGTCAGAGTCAATACACGGATCAGACAGTTCGGTTGCAAAACAATTTCGCTGTTTTTTCGGAACGAGACGATTTGGGAAGAACCCAGGCATTCTCTCATCGCGGGCGGGGCACGCGGCGGCACAGATTCGCGTTCGGTTCTTTGGACGACGACAACTTACCGGTGGCAATGGGATTATCAAGCACCACTTCGGGCGGGTGGCGACTCCGGCGCACTGCGACAAGGCTTTCCCGGCCGTGGGCGCCGCTTCGGCATGTTCCCGGGAAATTGTCCAACCTGGCATAAACGTTTCCGTGGGATGCCCAAGACCGTCCCGTGGCCACTCTGACTGGTTGGAAGCTTGGCCGTCGTCTGCCTAACGGCTGCGGCGGGTGCGCACGTAGTGAAAAAGATACTGCTGCGCGTAGCCGGCGTGCGCGCCGAAATGCGTCGCGGCGAAATGCGCGAGCCGGCGCGGGCTGGGACGGCGTCGGGGAAAATAGAGTTCGCGCAACGCCTTGTTCACCCACACGTCCACGGGGAACGCGGTGGGAAAGCCGCCGGCGAAAAGCAGGACGCAGTTGGCGATTTTTTCGCCCACGCCGGGACAGCGCAGCAATTCTTCGCGCGCCGAGTCGAGCGTGCGCACACGAAGACCGGGCAGATCAAGGCCACCACTGGCCACCAACTGCGCCGTCGCCCGGAGATACGGCGCGCGGAAACCCATCTTGCACGCGCGCAGTTCGGCTTCGCTGGCGTCGGCCAGCCGCCCGGCGGTGGGGAAAGCGAAGACCGGTTCCAGCCGGTCCGCTGGCGTGGCCACCGGTTCGCCAAAGCGTTCACACAACAACGTCACGATCTGGCGGATCTGCACGATCTGTTTGGTCGAAGACAGGAGGAAGGACGCGAGGCATTCCCACGGCTCCTGCCGCAGCAACCGCAATCCCCGGCACGCTGCCACGCTGGCGCGCATCGGCTCGTCGTCGGGAAAACTCCGCAGCACCGCGCCGAGGTCCGTTTCCGTCTGCAAGTAGTCCACCAGCCAGCGCCAGTCCGCGATGGCACTGGCGGTTTCTGCGAGGATGCCGTCGGGGTGCGTCCGCAGGCGAACCCATCGCCCGCCGATCACGCCTTCCCAGGCGTCGTCGCGCGCCGTCCAGCGAAATGCCTGGCCTGATGTGAGTGTGGCCGCGAGGTCGTAGTCGCGCACGGGCAGGAGAATTTGGTGCGCCACGCCGCGCATGTCAGCGAAGGTTGCGGCACTCGTAGAGTTGCACCCGGCGGAAGAGCCGCCCACGATAGTGAATCTCCCGCACGCCCAGGTCGGTGACGGATTCAAATTCCGCGCGCAACGATTCGGGCAACGGAGGCGGGGGCGCGGGGGCGCTTGCGTAAGGAACCTCCGAGCCGGCCAGCCACTGCCACACCCATCCGTCAGCGAGATGAAACAAGTCGAGTTCCACGACATAGATGGCATTCTCCCCAGTTCGCCGGCCACGGTAGCCGGGCCAGAAATAAAACTGGTTCTCCGGCGTAACGGTGGTCTGGGAATACACGAGCGGGGTCGCGTTTACTGCCGCTTTGGCCGCGGGCAGGTAAAACGTGAACAAGCCAGCCATGCCGTAGTGGTGCGAGATGATGAACGCCGGCCGGCCCTCGGCGAGCAACCGCTGGCGTGCGTCCTCCACCGCCGCGGCCGTTTCCTTCCACGCGCGCACACGGCGCAATGGGTCGCGCTCCGGCGGCAATGGGTGGCCCGCGATTTTCCCGATCCAATTGCTTTCATGCATCAGCGTCGCCGCGACGGCGCCAAAGGCCAGGCCGGCCGTGAGCCATCGTTTCACGCCGCGTGCGCCCGCGCGCCACCGGTCGTCCCAATAGGCGACCATCAGGCAGAACAGGGGCAGCACCGCCGGAGCGATCCAGTTCGGGAGGATGCGCGAGTGCAACGAATACGCCCAGTAGCCGAGGAACACCGGCGCGCCCATGCAAAAGAAAAAGAGCCACAGCGGTTGCTCGCGGCGTCGCTTCCAAAAGGCGCCCATCGCCCAAAGTGTGCCGAGGAAAAACACGGGGTTCAACAACGCCGCTTCCACGAACAGAAAATCCCAGAAGAAACGCAGCGTTGGTTGCCATTTCTGGTCGAGGGCGGCGTTCTGCGAGACGTGGCGGACGGTGATCCAATCGTGCTGACTGTTCCAAACCATCACGGGCACCGTGCTCAACGCCAGCAACAGCAGCGCCAGATACGGGCCGGGTCGTTTGAGATGTGCCCGCGCCGGCGGGTGCAACGCGAAGTAAATCCCCCAGCAGACGACCTGCATCGCCGCGCTGTATTTGCTGAGGAAGCCCAGTCCCATCGCCACTCCAACGATCAACCAGTGGCGCGTTGCACCATCGGGTTGCGCCGCGCGCCAGCCGACGACCATGGCCAGCGTCCAGCACAGGACCAGCGGCGGATCAATGGTCATCAACACCGTGCCGACGGCCATCAGCGGTGCGAGGTTGACAATGAGCACCAGCAGAAAGGCGGCGCGGGCGTTCACCTCGCGCGCCATGAAGCGGAGCAGAACCAGGCTGAGGACGGCCGCGAACACCGGCGAAAAAAAACGCACGCCAAACTCGGAGTCACCCCACAGCGACGTGCCCGCGAATTGAATCAACGCGATCCCCGGGGGTTTGCTGTAATAGGAGAGTGCGAGATGTTTGGACCAGACCCATTGGTAGGCTTCGTCCTTGCTCAACTCAATCACGCCGCCGGCCAGGTAGCCCAGACGCATGAGCAACAGCGCCCCAATGAAGACGCATCCGAGGCGGAGCCATTGACGATCGCTCATCGCCGCCGGCCCGCCGGACGGGGCTTCATGTGCGGGACGCTTGGACAGGTCCAGCAAAGACGGCCACGTCCGCCACCACTCCGGGAACCACTCGCGCCCGACACTTTGCCACAGTGCGTTCAACGTCCACAACCCCGCGGCGGCGTAACCCGCGCCCAGCGCTGCGCCCGCGAGCACATCCCCCGGATAGTGCACGCCCACGTAAATGCGCGACAGCCCAACCATCACCGCCAGCGGCAGCATGAACCGCCAACTGCGCCGGTAGAAAATCGCCGCCAGCAGCGTCGCCGCGAACCAGGTGGACGTGTGCGAGGAGGGCATGCTGCCGCTGCCGCCTGCGCCCACGAGCAGGCGCGCGTCCTCCAGCGTGACAAAGGGACGCGGGCGGCCAATCGCGCTTTTCAACATCCCGATCAGCAGCATGTCGCCCAGCAGGAGCAGCACGGTCATCGTGGCGACGAAGAGGCGCCCGCGTGCGCCGCCTTTCCATACCAGCGCCACGGCCACAAGAATTACGGCCGGGACGAACAGCCGGTTGCCGCTAAAAAATGGCATCAGGACATCGAGCACAGGATGGCTCAATGTCTGATTGATGAACCGAAAGAGAGCGATATCAAGTGTCTGCAACCAAGCCATTCAAAAACAGTGGAAGCGCGGGCGGCGCGTTGCCAAGCAGAAATCGAAAACCGTGAGCCAATGCTGGCGCTTCCTGAAACAGCCGATCTGCTGGTTGCGGATCAGCGCCCATTGATTCGGGGGAGGCTGCCTCTCCTGTGCCTTGTCACAGGAGAGACAGCAAAACCGGCTACTTTTTCTTGCCGGCGGCCTGCTTCGCAACCACGGCCTGCTGTTTCTTCTGGCCGGCTGCAGTGGCCTTGCCCTGTTTCTGGTTGGTTTTCTTCTGGTTTGATTTCGGTGAGCGATCGCCCATGGTTTTTCTTTCGTGTCGGAGTTAATTCGCCTTCCCGCATGTTTGTTTCGCGGGAAGCGGACTGCATCATTCTCATTGCAGAGGTTTTGTAAACAGCCGATTCGAAAAATACGCGTGCGGGCATGTTTGGGTGGCTTGCTCGGCTACCCGAACAAACTCGAGATGGAGAGACTGACCTGTGGCCTTGTGGGATTAGCGCCCAGCTTGCGGCAGACGGTGGTCCAAAGAAAATTGAAAATAGTTGTTGCTATCCTTGGGGAACCAGCCATGGTGCCCGTGTCTGTTAGATAGCTTGTCTCTTTCAAGGCATGGTGAATCTTCAAGTGAACTCAGTTCAGTGATGATTTTAGACCCGACGTTCGGGAACAGTCTGTGGAAAGTGCCGGTTTGTCGGACAGTAAAACATCACATGAGTAATAAATTGTTTGTTGGAAACCTTTCCTTCAATACCACTGAAAACGACCTGCAAGACGCGTTCGCCGCGCATGGCACGGTCACCGAAACCAACCTGATGATGGATCGCGCTACCGGTCGCCCCCGCGGCTTCGGTTTCGTGACCATGAGCACGCCTGAAGAAGCGCAGAAAGCCATCGAAGCCTTGAACGGCAAAGATGTGGACGGACGCGCCCTCACAGTCAACGTCGCCAAACCCCGCGAAGAGCGCTCGGGTGGCGGTGGTGGCGGCGGTCGTCGTGAATACGGCGGCGGCGGCGGTGGTGGCGGCGGATACGGCGGCGGCGGCGGTGGCGGTCGCGGTCGCTACTAATCTGTTCGGAATTTCACGGCGGGGTTCGGCTTGACCCGAACCTCGCCTTTTTATTTGGCTGCGTCTGATTTGCCGGTCGGCAGAATGTCACGCTCCATCAAAACACGATTTGCCCCCGTCCATGAAAGAAGAACATATTGAACTTGAAGGTCGTGTCACGACCGTATTGCCCGGAACGATGTTTCGCGTCGAACTGGACAACAAGCATCTCGTCTTGGCGACCATCTGCGGGAAGATGCGCAAACGCTGGGTTCGTCTGACCGTGGGCGACCGTGTAAAAATGGAAATGTCCCCCTACGACTTGACCAAGGCGCGCATCACTTGGCGTCTGAAGTAAGCGTCGCAACGGTATTCTCCCTGGCAGCATGGATCGTAGCGGCCTTCCAGCGTGGTTCCGGTTTGCTTACCACTCAGCACATTTTGGGAAGCTGGGATGCGGTCGCGTTAACTGACCATAGAGTTTTCGACCATCAAGAGTGGGTTGAGATCCGCATCCCCCGGAGCAGCGCCATGACAGGGGGGAGCAATCCTCGTCGGATTTCACGCCTTTAGGCCGCAAATTTTCCCCACCCGAACTTGCGAATCTGAATTAACCGCGCTCCGAGGTCATCGAATAATCCCTGGCAAATGTCGAAGATGACTTACATCGCGTTGCGCATCTTGGGATGGACTGGAGTGAGGTGGTAACTCAAAGCGTGACTGCGGCGGACGCGACTACCGGTTCACCGACGGGTGTGGGAATGTGGTGCAAGCTCTTATCAGTTGATTGCGTTACCGATTCATGGCGTGCAGAGCGGTTGAGCACATATACGAGTCACCTTTGACGTGAAACAGCATCTGGTAGTGAGATTCGCGGTCGTTTTGTTATCCACACTGCGCAACGGCTTGATGCTTTCATTTGGGGCGCTCGGGTTGCTGGCGAACACCAATGACTACTTTGGCATTTGTGTGGTTGACGACCTGACGAATCGAGGTGTGCCGTTGATGGAGTTGGAGACCGTGAACCACCTCCGGCTAGTTACCGATAGTGGCGGGTGGGTGGCGTTCTATGAGCCGGGGCTGATGGCACAGTCGGTGTTCTTTCATGTCCGGGGTCATGGCTACGACGTGGCGAAGGACGGTTTTGGCAACGCCGGCGTAGCCCTCAAGCCGGTCGCAGGCGGACGAGCCACCATTCGCGTGAAACGCCGCAACATCGCCGAGCGCCTTTATCGAGTCGCTGGCGAGGGTATTTATCGCGACAGCGTACTGCTCGGCGAATCCACGCCGCTGGCCGAACCGCTGGGTGGCGGCCAGGTCGCGGGCCAGGATTCCGCTTTCGCCGTACCGTATCGCGGCACGGTTCGCTGGTTCTGGGGCGACACGTCCAGAATGAGTTACCCATTAGGTCACTTCTGGATGGCAGGCGCAGTGGCCGATCTCCCCAACGCAGGCGGACTCGATCCCTCGCGCGGCGTAAACCTGCGTTACTTCACCAATGCGGACGGGTTCAGCCGTCCGATGTGCCGGTTGGGAGTCGAGCGCGGGCTGATTTGGGCCGACGGCTTTGCCACGGTGACGGACGACAACGGTGGCGAACGGCTCGTTTGCCATTATGCGCACATGGAATCGCTGGCGAAGACGCTCGGCCACGGCCTGGCGGTGTACGACGATGCGAAAGAACAGTTTGAGCGTGTTGCCACGCTGGACATGAACACCCTTTGGCGCTGGCCGACGCAGGGGCATCCACTCCGGCACCGTGAAAATGGCGTGGATTACCTCCTCTTTGGCGAGGTTTTTCCCACCGTGCGGGTGCCGGCGCAGTGGCGGCATTGGACCAATGTGACGAGCTACGAATCGTGGACTTGCCTTGCGGTCAGTTCGACTTCCACCGTGCCTCGAGTGGAGCGCGACACCGAAGGCCGCTTGCGGTGGGGCTGGCGGCACGATGCCGGGCGATTCGATGGCACGACGGAGGCCAAGTTGGTTGCCTCAGGGTTGATCAAATCTGGTGAAGCGTACTTCCAGCCCGCTGACGCGGATTCGGGAAAACCGGTGAGGCTAGCGCGTGGTTCCGTAAACTGGAACGCGCACCGTCGTCGCTGGGTGATGATTGCCGTCGAGCAAGGCGGCACCTCGAATCTCGGCGAGATCTGGTATGCCGAGGCTCCCGGGCCGGCCGGGCCATGGCGACGCGCGAAAAAAATCGTCACGCACGAGCGCTACAGTTTCTACAACCCGGTTCACCATCCGTTCTTCGACCAGGAGGGCGGACGGTTCATTTACTTCGAGGGCACTTATACAAACTACGTTAATAGAGTAGTATAACGGCTCTGGAAGAAGTGTTTGCTTGAAGCAGCAGCCAATCGAAGACGAGGGAGTGCACGCGGCGGGCGTCTCGC
>JANNEF010000389.1:0-11460 GCA_031378375.1 Verrucomicrobiota bacterium
CGCGTGCGCCTGCTCGGCGGCGGCCCACACGCCCACCTTCTCGTTCAACGGTTGGCCCGTCGGGCGCACCATCAGAAAGCTGTCCATGAAGGCGTCGTCCATCGGGCCTTGCAGGCCGTGAACTTTACGCAGGCTGGACAGGATTATCTGCCCCGTCGCGGTTGGTGTGGGGGCCGCCAGAATTGTTCCATCCGTGGCGTAGTATGCAAAATTCCAACGCTTGCCCACTTTGACGAATCTCCCCATCCATGAGCGATCCGTCTCCGCCGGCGGTGCGTCGAACTTCTGTCCGTCGAGAATGACCTTCACCTTCTTGTTCAGCGGAAATGGATAGCGGCCCGGTGGAATCGCCAGTGTCAGCGCCGAGACATTTTTCGTCGTCACCTCGAAGCCGCCATTCCGCACGTCCAGGTTCGCATCCACGCGGGCGCGCTCCCAGTGCCGCTCCAGGCCGTCCACCGTGACCCAGTGCGACTGGTTGTAGCGCAGCGTCCAGGTCGGTGAAACGCACCTGCGCGGGCAGCGGGTCGCGACCTCTTGCGACGATGGCGTCAATGCGCCGGTTGATCTCGGTCTTCGCGTTCTTCTCGTAGCTGTGGGCGGTTTTCGGGCCGATGACGTGCGTGAGCAGAAGGCCCTCGGCGGCGAGCGCCCGGGCCATCATGTCGGCGGCCTGCTTCTGCCGGTCAGTCTCGCCGCTGTAGGCGACCGTCGGGCAGTTGAACAAGTTGATGGCGTGATCGGTGGCGTCGTAGAGATGCCAGAGTTTCTGTTCGTACCAGGCCGGCTGCAGTTTTTCGTTTTGGAAAACCTTCAGAAAATCCGCCGTCTCAGAGAAACCCGCGCCCGGTGCCGCCGCCGCCCAGCGCCACCCGTGATGCGTCGCGAAATGCCAGCACGCTGCGCCGCCCAGGGAAAATCCGCGCACCACCATCCGGTCTTCATCAACCGGATAAAGTTTTCGCACTTGATCGAGCGCCTCGAACAAATCCGTCTCACCGGCGAAGCGGTTGCCGTTGCAGTAGCGTCCGTAGAGATGCAGCACCAGCGCGTGAGGCGGCGCGAACTCTCCGGCGGACTTCTGTCGTCCGGCGATGAAGTCCAGTTCCGTCAGCGTCTCGCCGCGCCCGTGGAACCAGAAGTCGAGCCGCAGCGGGTTCGCCGCGCCCGGCTGGTACGACGCGGGCACAACCAGCCCGTACGGCTGCACCGAACCGTCCACGCGCGAAACATAGCCACGCGCGAGCAG
Organism: Verrucomicrobiota bacterium; assembly: GCA_031378375.1. Taxonomy (GTDB): domain Bacteria; phylum Verrucomicrobiota; class Verrucomicrobiia; order Limisphaerales; family JANNEF01; genus JANNEF01. The sequence continues at coordinate 1,250 of JANNEF010000389.1, forward strand.
GCCCGTGGCGGTGAGCCAGGGAGCCTTGCCGTCGCGCAACGATTGCACGCGATCCATCCCCTGACGCAGCAGCGCGCGGGCGGTTTGCGTTTCGTTGGTCTTGTAGAATTCGTCGTACGTGAGCGCCCAATGCACCGCCTTGTGATAAATCTGCGCGTCCGGCAGCAGCGCCAGCAGGGCGGGCCTGGACTTGAGTTCGCCGCGCAACGTCTCGATCTCCCGACCGAGTTGCGCGACGCCGTCGGACAGTTCCTTTCGGTCATCCGCGCTGATCGCCAGACCCGGCGGCGGCACGCGACGGACCTTGTCCGGCAGATTATCCGCCGGCCCATCCGCGAACAAAGTGGAGGCGAGGGCGAACCAGAAGATGGTGGTGAGCGTGCGTGCATTCATGGTGCGGCGTTGGTAACGAAACAGTCCTTCGGAAGCAAGCCTTCAACCGTCGGATGGAACATTTCCTTGGACTTCCAGCGCACACCGCGTTGAAATGCGGACGCAGCCGCCCATTTTACAATACACATGAGCATGGACCCGGAATTACAGGAAGCCGTGACGGCCTTGGGCCTGGAGAAATACACGCGCCACATCTTCCTGTGCGCGGACCAGACCAAGCCGCAGTGCGCGCCGCAGGCCGAGACGGTCGCGGCGTGGGAATTTTTGAAGCTGCGGCTGAAGGAACTCAAACTCGCCGGACCGGAGCCGCTGGTGTACCGCAGCAAGGTCAATTGCCTGCGCGTGTGCGTGCGCGGGCCAATCGCGGTGGTTTACCCCGGCGGCGTCTGGTATCACTCCTGCACGCCGGCGGTGCTGGAACAGATCATCCAGCGGCATCTCATCAACGGCGAAGTGGTGGAGGAATTTGCTTTCGCAACAAATCCCGGCGGGCGGCTTTTGTGATGAACCACCCGCTGCGGTTCAATCCGGCTCGGCGACAATTGTTTTCCAGCGCGTGTCGTACTCGGCCTGGTTGATCTTGTCGTCAATCAGAAGCTTCAAAAGATCGTCGAGACGCTGGCGCTTGGTCTTGGGCGGCCCGGCGGCGGTCTGGCCAGTGTTGGTCACGTTGGTGCCGGCTTTTTCGCGCGCGGCCTTCAGGCGCAACAGTTCATCCATTTTCACCTCGACCTCCGTGAGCTTGGCCTGGGCGTTGGTGTTGACACCGGGGTTGGCGCGCGACGTCGGCGGATTCGTTGACGCGGTGATTGAGGGCAGCACCGGCACCTGAAATCTACTGTCGGGTCCGGTCTTGGGCGGGGCAGGTTTGGCAACGGTGACGGGCGTGGTGACCGCGGCAGCCGGAGCAGCAGCGGTATTGGTTGGCACGGACGGCGGCGGGCGGATGTCCCGGCGCTCCTGCAAATATTTTTGGTATTGCCGGGCGGTGATCTTGCCGTCGAGGTAGAGGCGGTCTATTTCGAAAACCGTCATTTCACCGGCGGCCGGCGTGTTGGTGGGTGTGTTCGCAGGAATCACGCGCGCCGCCGGGACGTTGGTGGGAGCCGGCGCCCCCAGGGTTTTTCGGAGCAATTCCAATGCGTCCGGTTTCCGTTCCGGCACCGGCTGTTGCGCGGGCAGCGGATTCAGGCTCACCGAGATACCTACGAGCATCAGCATCCATTTCTGATTTTTCATGGTCATTGGATAACCGAGATTGTCCGGGGGATCAACTGCATTTCCCCGTTTGCCAGGAACAGTCCATCGCGACGGCCGGCGGGCAGACGAACAAAACACTTTTCAATCCCGCCGCGATGCGTGAAAAATCCCGGCGCACGAAACCGAAAGGTCAGCGCGATTCCTGCTAGGAACAAGCGCGCCCCGGAACGTGCGGGACACGAGGCGGCGCAAGAATTGGATTCGTCAATGAACTGGCAAATGCGTGATAAAAAATGGGCGGCTTGGCGCGGACGCTGGCTGGCGGCGTTGTGCGCGGTGCTGTCTTCGTTAAGTCATGCTCAAGTGCCCGCGCCTTCCACCAATCCGCCACCGGCACAACCACCCGCCGCGCCGGCAAACGTGCTGAAGCCAGTGATCCCGGCGACTCCAGTTGCGCCACCACCGGCCACCGTTCCGCAACCTGCACCAACAATCACCCCCCCGGTCGCACCCCCCCCGGTTCCACGCGGACCGTTCGATGAACTGCGGGCTTCGGCCGAGAGCGGCAACGCCGCCGCGCAATTCAAATTGGGCATGGCCTGCGCCGCCGGCAAGGAGACGCCACAGGATGTGGTGAAGGCGGCGGAGTGGTTGAAGAAATCTGCGGAGCAAGGGAACGCGGCGGCGCAGTTCAACCTCGCGGTGTTTTACGCCCAGGGCGTCGGCGTCACGAACGATTTTGCGGAGGCGGCCAGATGGTTCCGCAAAGCCGCCGACCAAAAGGACGCGGCGGCCCAGTACAATCTCGGCGTGCTCCACGCCAACGGCGCGGGCGTGCCGGCGGACCTCGCGGAGGCGGCGAAGTGGTACCGGCTGGCGGCGGAAGGCGGCGACCGTCCGGCGCAGTTGGCGCTGGCGCAGGCGTGCGCGACAGGTCAGGGCGTCGAGAAGGATTTGGCGGAGGCCTACTTGTGGTTGAGCGTCGCGGCAGCGGTCGGCAGCAGCGAGGCGGACGCGGCGCGGGACGGTTTGCTGGAGGCGATGAAGCCCGAGCAGATCACCGAGGGACGCCAGCGTCACGCCAGACGCGGCGACAAGGAGGATCAATACAACCTGGGCCTGGCTTACGCGATGGGCGACAACGTGAAACAGGATTTGGCGACCGCCGTGAAGTGGTTCCGCGACGCGGCGACGCAGGGCCACCCTGAGGCGCAGTTGAAGCTCGGCCTTGCCTACACCGAGGCCAGGGGCGTGACGAACGATTTTGCGGAAGCCGCGCGCTGGCTGCGTTTGGCTGCGGAACAGGGCCACATCAAGGCGCAGTATCATCTCGGCTCCGCGCACGCGGACGGGCGCGGTGTGGCTCAGGACTTCGCCGAGGCGGCCAAATGGTATCGCAAGGCGGCGGAACAGGGTGTGGCGCCGGCGCAGTCGGGGCTGGGGTTGCTCTACGCCAAAGGCCAGGGCGTGAAGCAGGATTTCGTCGAGGCGCTCAACTGGTTCCGCAAAGCTGCCGCACAGGACGACGTGAACGCGCAGGCGAATCTGGGAATTCTTTACGCGCGCGGCCAGGGAGTGACACCGGATGCGTCCGAGGCGGTGAACTGGTTTCGCAAAGCCGCCGACCGCGGCAACGCCCAGGCGCAATACCACCTCGGCAACGCCCACGCCGCAGGGCGCGGCGTGCCGAAGGATTTCGCCGAGGCCGCCAGGTGGTTTCTCAAGGCCGCGACGCAAGGCGACGTGCCGGCACAGGTGAACCTGGGTTCCGCGTATTCCGAAGGCCAGGGCGTGCCGAGGAATTATGCCGAGGCCGCCAAATGGTTCCGACTGGCGGCGGACAAGGGGGATGCTCGTGCGCAATACAATCTCGGCCTCGCCGCAGAAAACGGCCAGGGCATGGAGCGCAACCCGACGGAGGCGTTCAAGTGGTTTCGCGCGGCGGCGGACCGCGGCGTGACGGACGCGCAGGTAAAGCTGGGCACCGCTTACGCCCAGGGCTTCGGCACCCTCCAGGATTTCACCGAGGCCGCCAAGTGGTTCCTCAAAGCCGCCGCCCAAGGCGACCGCGTCGCGCAATTCAATCTCGGCCTGCTCCACGAACAAGGGCGCGGCGTGGTGAAGGAAAGCGCCGAGGCGCGCATGTGGTACCGCAAGGCCGCCGAACAAGGACACACCAAGGCGCAGTACCATCTTGGCTACGCCTACACGATCGGCAGCACAGCCAACTTCGAGGAAGCCGCCCGCTGGTTGCGCAAAGCGGCGGAGCAAGGCGAGACCGCCGCGCAATTCAGTCTCGGCGTCCTCTGCGACACCGGACGCGGTGTGAAACAGGATTTCGCCGAAGCCGCCAAATGGTATCGCGCCGCGGGCGAGCATGGCCACATCCAGGCCCAGTTGAATCTCGCCAACCTCTACGACGCCGGCCAGGGCGTGGAGAAAAACGTGACGGAGGCGGCCAAGTGGTATCGCAAGGCGGCAGAACAGGGCGACCCACAGGCCGAATACGCCATCGGCACCTGCTACGCCGACGGCGAGGGCGTGCCGCAGGATTTGGTGGAAGCGTGCAAGTGGGTCACGCTCGCCGCCGCCCACGGCAACAAAGACGCGGCCACCTTCAAGGAATCGCTGGAGAAAAAACTGACGCCGGAACAGAAAGCCAAGGCACAACAACTCGCCGACGCCGCCCTGGCCGCCACAGCGAAGAAGTAATCTCTGCAAACTGCCCGCGAATCACGCGGATGAACACGAATGCGGAGGGGAATGCGCGATTCGTGCCTGAACGCCTTCCGAAGCCCACCGTTCCGCCCGACAGTTTCCCCATCCGCGTCCATCCGCGTGATTCGCGGGCTTCAACCCGGACGCTTTTGCCGCATGTGACTTCGCCCTTCCGCAAGGCCAATGCTTCTGTTACAGTTCCGCCATGAAGACGTTGGCAACTGAAGCAGAAGTGGACGCCCAAGGCTGGTTGAACATCCACGCCCCCGCGCCTCCCGGCACCGCACCCGGCAAGCTGGATGTCGTGGTGGTCTTGGCCCCGCCGCTTCCCCAAACGGTCGCTCCCGCTCGGCCTCGCGCCGGCACCTTGCCCGGCAAAGTCGAACTCACCGCCGATTTTCACGCGCCGCTGGAGGACTTTCGAGCCTGCTCTGAATGACCCTGCTGCTCGACACCCACACGCTGCTGTGGTTTCTGACCAACGATTCCAGCCTCAGCGCGCGGGCGCGCGGCGCGATTGAAGACCCGTCCAACGCGACCCACGTCAGCGCCGCCAGCCTCTGGGAAGTGGCGATTAAATTCGCTTTGGGGAAGTTGAAACTGCCCGCGCCCTACGCGGACATCTTCCCGCGACAACTTGAACTCAACGGCTTTGCTCTGCTCCCCATCACTCCCGCGCACTGCGCAACGCTGCTGACGCTGCCCTTTCACCACCGCGACCCATTCGACCGACTGCTGCTCGCCCAAGCGAAGACCGAGGGCATGACGCTCGTCACAGACGACGGCCAGTTCGGCCCCTACGGCGTGCCGTTGCTGTGGTGATGTCGGGGCACGGGCGTCAAAGCACCGCAACCGCTCGTAGGACGTCAGCGGATAAGCCCCGGCAACTGCCGCAAGCAAGCCCTCCTCGCCGCCTTCGAACGCGCCCTGCCCGCCATCGTCACCGCACTGGAGGAAGGCCATTGGGTGATTGAGGTTCGGTGAAAACATTGGTGCTGAACCCCGCCCCCGTCTGCGCCCCGCCTCCAAGGTGTCCATCAATCCGGGTCAGGCCCAACACTTTCCCCCATCCGCATCCATCCGCGTGATTGCCGGGATTCCACCGGGCGTTGTTTCGGTGCGTAAAATCCCCATTGCGTCCCGCCGGGAAATGGCGCACAACAGCCGCCCAATTTTTAACACATGAAAAAAGAAACTACGAAACTTTCCAAAACCAAAAACACCGAAGCCCAGTTGCTCGAATTGCTCAAGCGCGTGCTACCCAAAGCCACGCACGACGCCGCGTTGGCCGGAAAAATCTACCAGGCCGTCGAGTCGGAACTCAAAGCCAAGTCGCGCGCCACGGCTTTCGAGAAATTCTGCGACAAGGTCGAACTGCCCGACCTCGGAGCCAAGACCCTCGACGACGTGAAGCTCCAGTTCGCGGCTTCGTTTGGCGAAGGTGACGTGACCATCAAACCGAACCGTAAGGAGAAAAGTCTGGCGGTCGAAGTGGCGCTGCCCGATGGCGGCCATTTCCGCAGCGAGATCAAAGTGCGCCCCGTCGCCGCCGCCGCAAGCGACGAGCAGGAAATCTCGTTGAAGTTCGTTCCCTTCCCCGTCGCGATGCCGGGCGACAAGGAACTGATCTGGCTCCTGGCCAAGCGTGAAAACCTCGCGCCCGAAGAAGCCGGCATCGCGCTCTCGAAGCTGGAGGAGGACTTCTGGGCGTCCAAGACGGGCCAGAAATTGATGCGCGACCGCGTGGAGCGGAGCTTTCCCGAATTCATCTCCCGCGCCCCCGGCGGGATGCTCACCGAGGCCGGTCTCAAGCGCCACTACAAGACGCCGGAGCCGGTGAAGCTGGTGCGCACGCTGGGAAAACGGTGAGCGGCCCGGCAGTCCGCTCAGGCCACCATGCGCTCGGGCGCCGGGCTTGATTCGCCCTGCGTCTTCCACGGCAGCGTAAAGGTGAACACCGCGCCGCCGCCCGGCTGGTTGCGCGCGGAAATTTTTCCCTGATGGTCCTGCACGATACGCTGGGAGATGGACAGCCCCAACCCCGTGCCCCGAGCCTTGCCATAGGTGGCAAACGGTTCGAACAGGCGCGCGGCGATTTCCGGCGCGATGCCTTTGCCCCCGTCTTCGATCTCCGTGACGACTTCGGTGGCGGTGACGGCAAACCGGATTTTTATCCGGCCGCCTTGCGGCATGGCGTCCACAGCGTTGTGGACCAGATTGTGAATGACGCGCGTGAGCCGCTTGGGGCTGATGGCGAGTTTGACGGCGGGCGGCGGGTTCTCCAACTCGATCACGACAGACTTGACCGCCACCTCCGGCTGCATCTCCGCGACGAACGCTCGGATGAATTCCGCGTAGTCCATCAGCGCGAACGACCGCGTCGTCTGCGAACCGCGCGTGTATTCCAGAATGTCGTTCACCATGCTCGAAATGCGTTCCACCTGACGGGCGATGCGGTCGTGGGATTTGGCGCGCGCCTCGGGGGAGGCCTGCGGCAGGCAGGCCAGTTCGGCGGCGGCGCTGATGACGGTGAGCGGGTTCCGGAGATCGTGGACCATGCAACTGGCGAAGCGGCCCACCACCGACAGGCGTTCGGCCTGGAGCACCTCGCGAGTGTGCTGGCGGCTGAACTCCCGCAGGCGCGTGCTGATTTCCCGCACGAGCGCCAGGCATAGCGGCGCCGAACGCTGGAGCAGTTCCGCCAGCGGCTCACGCGGCACAAAGTAAACCGTCGTCTCACCCACGGCCGTGGCATTGGCCGAGCGCGGCTCCTCGTCCACCAGCGTCATCTCGCCAAACACGTCGCCGGGCGTCATCCGGGCAAACACACACCGCACGCCGGTGGGGAGGAGCGCGGAAATCTGCACCACGCCATGCTTGACGACGAACAGGCCGTCACCCGGATCACCGGCTTTGAAGATCTCCTGCCCTTCGACGAAGTGCATCTCCCGCATCATGCCGCGCAGTTCCTTCAAGTCGGCGACGGGCAGTTGACCGAACAGTTTGCTGGATTCCAAGGTTATCATAACGGGCTGGTAGTGGGATTGGCTCTGGCCCGGGGGCATCCCGGGCGGCGGTGATCCGATGGAGCGGCGCGAGTGGATGGCATGTTGTTTATTCGTACGCCCGGTAGAAACCAGCCGCGCCCGTGTTGGTGAGTCCGGGGAAGGCCTGGGACAGGTTCGTGAGCGTCACCTGCCAGAGCAACGTCCAAGTGGCGGGCGCGAGCAGGCTGGCCGTGCCTTCCACCGTGTAGTTGGTGCCCACCTTGCCGTAAAGGATCAGGGTGTGCCGGTCGTTGCCCTCCGCCAGCAACTCCACCAGCGATTCCTCCTCGACCACGGCGGCGCGGCCCGAATAGCCCAGCAGCCGGGGCATGAAAGCGCCCGTGCTTTGGGTAGCCGTGACGCTGCTCAACGTCAGCGGCACGAACGCCGACCCCTCGTTCGTCACCGCCAGAAAATGGAGTCGCGCCAGCGTTTGCGTGCCGACGAGCGATTGACCGCTCAACGCCTCAAACGTGAGCGCGTACCGGCCCGTGCCGGCGGATTGCAGTGAGCCAGGCGCGACTGCCGGTAACAGCGATTCGACCCACAGATTGGTCAACCGCGTCTCCGACGCCTCCAAGATGAAAGTCACATTCGTCACCGCCGCGCTCGCGAAGGTGGTCACCGGCACGTTGCTGGTGTCCCCGGCGCGCAACACCGTCTGCCCCAGCTCCAGCGCCAGGTAATCCGTCACGAACACCTGGAACGCGTTGGTCGCGCTCACCGGCGGCACGCTGTCATCCGTGGCGACGATCTCGATCAAATTGGTGGCGGGCGCCTGATCGCGCGCGGGCACCCAGTAGAAGATGCCCCGGTTCGTGCTGATGCGCGCACCCGCCGGCGCCCCGTCAGCCAGGCGATGGGTCCAACGATTGGCCGGTTGACCGGGATCAGTGACGACGTTGGTGACCAGCAACCGGCGGAGCACATAGCCCGTTTGATCGGCGATGCCGCCCAGGACCGTCAAGACCGCCGGCACCGTGCTGGTGAGAACGCCCAGCGAGTTGCTGACCACGACGGTGTAGCTGCCGGCGTCGCCGAACGCCAGCGGGCTGAACACCAGACTGGCGTTGGTCGCGGTGGGCAGCAACACGCCATTGAGAAACCACCGGTAGGTGACGGCCGGCGTGCCGCTGGCGTCGATGACCAGCAGGGTGGCGGAGCCGGAGGCCCCGGCCAGGCTTTGCGGACCGGTGGTGATCAACGGGCGGCCATGAAACACCACCGCCCGGCTGGTGGAAAACTCCGAGGTATTGCCAAACGGATCGGTGGCCGTCGCGACGACGAATTGGTTGGTGATAGTTCCCGTGGTCAAAACCTTGTCCACGCTGCCCAAGCCGGCCCCGTCCGTGGTCACGCTGCTGCTGCCCAAATACTGCTTGGCATCGTTGATGGAGGGACTGGCGAAGAACTCGATGCGGAAGATCGTCCCCGGCGTGCTGCTCAGGGTGCCCCGGAACTGGGTGCCTCCCAGATTGTTGGTCGCGCTCGTCAGCACCGGTGCCCCCGCGTTGTTGTTGGCCCCGTTGAGCAGCGTGATACCTCCACCATTCGTATGAATCGAGTTACCCAAGACCGCGCACTGACCACCATCCACCAAGACACCCGAATACTTGTTGTCCGCGATGAAATTGCCGGCGCCCTCGTTGGTGCCACCCACGACGTTGTTCGCACCGCCTTCGACCCGCACACCATAGAGTTTGTTCCCGAGGCCCAGCCCACCGGCCGCATCGGCTCCGATAAAATTTCCCTGGATCAAAATATTCGTCGTGCCGTTGCCCCTCAGGTAAAGGCCGCTGCCCTTGCTGCCAGAAATCACATTGCGCGCTCCGGCAACGGTTCCACCAATGACATTGTACGGGGCGTCCTGGAGGACGATGCAGGTGAGCTCGTTCTTCAGCTCGAGCAAGCCGCTCACATCTGTCCCCACCAGATTGCCCTCCACCCGGTTGAATCGTGCGCCGCTACCGTTCAAGAACACGCCACGATTATTGCCGGAGATCAAATTGCCGGCTCCGGCTGTGATGCCGCCGATGACGTTGCCCGGCGCGTCAAGAATGGCCACGCCATCGCCACCGTTTTTCAACGTCAGGCTCCCGGAGGGATGAGTGCCGATGAAATTACCCTGCACGAGATTGCTGCCCGCCTCTGCGCCATTGATCTGGATGGCGTCGCTGTTGTTTCCAGAAATCACGTTGCGCGCCGGGGTGCCCGTGCCGCCGATCCGGTTGTACGCCGCTCCCCCCTGCAACAGAACTCCTACGCCATTCCCCTGGTTGGACGAGGTCATGAAACCGATGTAGCTGCCCTCGATCACATTGCCGCTGGAGGCGAGGCAGACGCCAGCGCCGTCGAACCGCGTGATACTCAACCCGCGCACGGTGGAACCCCCGCCTGCCAGATGCAGGCCGTAGGCCCCGGCCCCGGCGACGGTGCCGCGCAGTTCCACCAGCGGCGTCCCGGCGTAGTTGGTCAGCGTGGTGGCATCAATGGTCACCGGGTTGGTGAGAACCGCGTAGGCGGACGCGGGCGTGAGCGTGAACGGCCCGGCTCCGGTGAGGTTGAAGGTGATGGAGCTTGGCCCAGGATTGGTGTTGGCGTTGAGGATCGCCTGCCGCAGCGAACCAGCTCCGCTGTCGGTGAGATTCGTCACGGAAAAGGTTGCCGCCGAGGATCGGCATATTTGAACCAGGAAGATCACGATGACCGCCGCACTAGTCTGGTGTCCAACAAGTCATTTACATTATAGGGTTGCGGGGTATCCTCTGGTGATGCCCCGCCATGCCGCGCCCCTGACCTTGAGCGATTCGGAGAGCAAACAACTGAACGCGCGCGTTCAAGATCGTCGTTCCA